>JAQBNS010000025.1 GCA_028288405.1 Chitinophagaceae bacterium | reverse complement strand
AGACCTGACGGAATTTTATTATGCAAGAAATAAAGAGTGGAAACAATAAAACAAAAAGGACAGTTGTGTAATTAGACTTTAATATCGTCCTCAAGCTGCTCTTCATTCTATTTCTTCTCCTCCTCTTTCGCCTTCTTCTTAAAATACCTGCGAAGCAAAAAGTTATGCTGCAAGGCTTCCAAATCCTCATCCAGCTTCGCCGAACTGCTTTCCAAATTTTTCATCGACTGTTTCAAACTGGCTCCTGTTTCTTCGTCGTACAATAACACGCCCACCGGACTCTTAGGATTTTTGCTGGCTCTCTTCAAATCGTCTACCATCGCAGAGGCGCTGTCTGCCATGTGCTGCAATTGAGTGATCGATGCTTTCATGGAATTGAAAACCACCGTATCGGTTACCAGGTCATTGGCTAATGTTCCTTTATCATTTAACTTCGAGGTAAATTGAGACAACGAAGCCATCAATACTTGTGCGCGTTCTGAAGCTTTATTTAAAGAGGCCGTAGTGGCTGTGATATCTTTGTAAATCGTCTCATCGTTCAGCAATTTACCGATGGTACCTTGACCTTTATTCAATTTACCGGTGAGTGCTTTTAAGTCGTTGGTAATCTCCTGTACGTTTTCATTGCTCTTTTGAAAGGTATTCATCATGTCTTCTGTCGACAATGTTTTTTCTACGCCCAAGGTATCGTCTTCTTGTATCACAGCGGCTTCAGGTGTTCCGCCGTAGATGATCAGAATTTTATTTCCGATCAAACCGTCGGTGCTGATTTTCACTTTCGCATCTTTACGGATGTACTGCTGCGCATCTTCGTCGATATTCATCAATACACGCACTTGCGACTTGCCGTGAAACCTTACTTTCTTCACGGTGCCTATTTTTACACCGGAAAACCAGACATTGTTTCCCGCCTGCAATCCGCTGACGTCTTCGAATACGGTATTCACCCGCATCTTGGAAGTGAAGGTTTCGTGCAGGTTTCCAATCGTGAGAATACCTACGGCAAGGAAAATCAATCCTACCAAAACAAAAAGGCCAACGATGACCGCGCGTTTATTGGGTGATTCGTTCATATTACTTTACGAAATTATAATTATAAAAACTTTGTATTCTTTCTTCCTGTATGGCAAACACTTCTTCGAAGCTACCTACACTGGCAAATGTCCCATCTAACAGCATCGCTACCCGATCAGCCGTTGCTTTTGCACAGGTCAGGTCGTGTGTAATAATGATAGAACTCGTATTATACTGTTCCTGTACTTCGTTGATCAACTCATTGATCTCTGTACTCGTAATCGGATCAAGACCTGAGGTCGGTTCATCGTACAACATGATTTCCGGTTTCAAAATCAGCGTACGCGCAATACCGATGCGTTTGCGTTGACCGCCGGAAAGATCGGAGGGTAATTGTTCTTTCTTATCTTTCAATCCTACAGCATCCAATACTTCATCCACCGCCATATCCACTTCTTTCTTCGTAAGATGCTTTCGGTTCATCACCAAAGGGAACTCCAGGTTCTGCCGGATGTTCATGCTATCGTACAAAGCACTGTTTTGAAAAGAGAAACCAATCCGAAGACGCAAGGCATTTAAATCCTTCTCTTTTAACTTCGACACTTCTTGTCCCAATACATTGACTGTACCTTTATCCTGAACCAACAAGCCAACGAGTAACTTGATCAACACAGATTTACCTGTTCCCGAACGGCCGAGTACCACGATATTTTCTCCTTTGTAAACATCCAAATTGACGCCTTTCAATACATCCAGTTCCCCGAACGATTTATAGACCTCACGAATAGAAATGACTTTCTCTTCTTTGTTGATGGTATGGTGTATATAATGTTTCTCTACCATTCTAAAAGAATTTAATCCAGTTGCTCACTTGTACCACAACGATCTCTTCTATAAAGATGAGGAACATCGATAATACCACCGCCTGATTCGCTGCTCTCCCTACCCCACGCGTGCCTTGTGTGGCGTTGTATCCTTTATAGGTTCCAATGATACCGATGGTAAATCCGAATAGTATGGATTTGAAAACAGCGGTAAACAAATCGATAAAGCTGAGCGTAGAAAATCCATTTTCAAAGAAACTAATGAAACTGGTATCTTCGTGTGCATGCACATTCATGTACGAACCCAGTAAACCAACGAATGTACAGTACAAAGAAAGTATAGGTACAGCGATGGTGGTGGCCAGTACGCGTGTTACCACTAAATACTTGAATGGATTCACCGCCGATACTTCCATGGCATCAATCTGCTCGGTCACCCGCATGGAGCCTAACTCAGCACCAATACTGGAACCTACTTTACCCGCGCAAATCAAGGCCGTCACCAATGAGCCCAAGGCTCTTACTAAAGCAATGGAGATCAGGGAAGGCAACCAGGATGCCGCACCGAATACTTCGAGTGAAGGACGAGACTGCTTGGTAAACACGACACCGGTAACAAAACCGGTTAAGGTAATAAGAGTCAATGACCGCAAGCCTACTTCAAAGCATTGATCGATGACCACTCTGATGTGCAAAGGTGATCTGAATAATTCCCTGAAAAAACGACCGACAAAAAGATAGGCGTTGTAAACACCAATGAGCATGTCGTCTATTCCTTTGGAAAACACATAACGTTTGGGCCTTGAACGAGTAAAAAACATTTTCTGGATGAGGTTTGATCAAGATAAAGCAAAATCACTTCCACAAAAGTTGGAGGTTAATCGTTCTGTTTCTTTCCGAAAAGAATAGATGAAAGGAACGATCACTATCAGCCTTTTAACCCGTTCAAACCAAAACAGGTGATGAATCTGTTTCTGTGTTTCCTACCCAAAATGCCTGTAAACACACGAAAAACAATTCCCCATAACCTCCTTGTGAGTATTTAATTACCCATAAATACCCATAAATCGTCTCCTTCACTTATATTAATAAAGCAAACCTCGTAACTAATTTGGGGATATCAGTTATGTGAACCAGCTGCCCCTAAATCCCCTAAAGGGGACTTTCTTTACTACAGACATTGCATCCCTCTGGGATGTGCATTATAAAATCAAAGTAGCACAACGCGCGTCCAGAGGGACGCAATGACTCTAACGTTTGTCGCTCTAAGTATTTCAAAGTCCCCTTTAGGGGATTTAGGGGCAAGACAGTTTGCGCTTGTTCTGAAATATAGTTTTATATCAGATAAACTTATTTGATTATTATGTAGTTTATGAAAGCAATCCATACATATACCATTTTGCATAATGAAAGCAGCTTACAATTTATCATTGCCTTTGGCATTTCTTAAGAAAATCAAAAAGAACAACGACCGCACCTGGTTTACGACTCATAAAGCGGACTATGAAAAAGCCTTTGGCGAATTGATCGTCTTTGCAGATCTGGTGTTGACCGATCTTAAAAAACAAGACGACATAGAAACACCTTCCGGCAAAAAAAGTTTGTTTCGTATTTATAACGATGTGCGTTTTTCCAAAGATAAATCTCCTTATAAGTTAAACCTCGGTGGCGGCTTTCGCAGGGCCACAGCCTTACGCAGAGGAGGTTATTACTTTCACATACAACCCGGCAATTCCTTTGTGGCCGGTGGATTCTGGGGACCCAGTACGCCAGACTTGAGTCACATTCGTCAGCAGATTGCAGCAGATCCGGAACCCTTAACCGGTATTTTACGATCCAAATCGTTTAAGAAAACATTTGGTACACTGCAAGGCGAACAACTGAAGACCGCACCCAGAGGCTATACAGCCGATCATCCGGCTATTGATTTACTGCGTTGCAAACAATTGATTGTACGGCACGATTTTTCTGACGAAGAAGTCATGCATCCTTCTTTTCATAAAAAAGTAGCGCAAACCTTTCACGACATGCGACCGTTCCTGGATTACATGAGTGAAATTTTAACCACAGACTTGAACGGAATTCCTTTGCATCAATAAAATGGATAAAACAGCTCTTCCTTCGGATAGTTCATGGTTAGTCATGGTCAGACATGGCCAGTCTCAATACAATTTAGAAAATCGGTTTACCGGCGATGTCGATGTGGAGCTAACAGACCTCGGCAGACAAGAAGCTCAGAAAGCAGGAGAACAGTTGAAACATTTTCATTTTGATGTAGCCTATACCTCCACTTTAAAAAGAGCACAGGAATCTTTGACCATTATTCTCAATGCATTGGGGCAAACAGGTATACCCGTATACAAAGACGCTGCTTTGAACGAGCGTAGGTACGGCGATTTGCAAGGACTGAATAAAGCAGACATTTTAAAACAATACGGTGAGGAGCAATTTAATTTATGGAGACGCAGCTATGCGGTACAGCCACCTCATGGAGAAAGTTTGAAAGATACAGAGGCCAGAGCACTTCCTTATTTCACCAAGGAAATCGAAACGCAATTGATAGCCGGAAAAAATGTGCTGATTGTTGCACATGGGAATAGTCTTCGCACCATCATAAAAACGCTCGAACACATTTCAGATGAAGACATACCACATCGGGAATTATCAACAGGAGTACCTGAAATCTATTCTTTTAATCGTCGATCCAAAACTTATAGTCATCAACAAGTGCCTGTTTAAGCATACAAATAAGATTTTCCACTTGTTGCTTAAACGTAAAAACACTTATTACTCCATACTTCAAGTATTTAAGTTTGAATAAAAAGCATGTTTTATCCTGGTGATTAAACCGCATGCTAAGCCTAACAGCTGAATAAAACAGCAAGTACAACTCTCTTATAACAAGAGTTACCTAACGATACATTACTCTTCATTTTACTTTTAGCATAATGTATAAGATGCGATAAATTCTTCCTAAAAAAACATTCTTGCCATTGACTATTTTAGCGGATTGCTCTATCTTCCGTGATGATTACAAGACTTATACTCTCCGCTTTTTTCTTTTCTTCTCTCTTGACCATTCCTTCTTTTGCTCAACAGAAAACGCCACCACTAAAAGAAAGAAAAATCATTACCTATACTACCGCAAAAGACACGAACCTCAGACTTCGTGCAACAGATACTTTACACTTTGCAGCTTTTGGTCAGCCACAGGAAACAGATGTATGCGTATTCATTGATCCTACTCATACCTTTCAAACTTTGCTGGGTATAGGTGGCGCATTAACAGATGCCGCAGCGGAAACCTTTGCTAAACTACCGGCCAACAAACAACAAGAATTCATCAAAGCCTATTACGATCCTAAAGAAGGGATTGGTTATACCTTAGGACGAACCAACATGAACAGTTGTGATTTCTCCAGTGACATGTATACGTATGTAGAGGAAGATGATGCAGAGTTGAAAAGCTTTAACATCGCACACGACCGCCAATATAAAATTCCATTGATCAAGCAAGCCCTGGCTGCTACAGGAGGAAAACTAACACTTTACGTTTCACCCTGGAGTCCGCCTGCCTGGATGAAGAGCAACAAAGATGTATTGCACGGTGGCAAGTTACTTCCTGAATACCGTCAGAGCTGGGCCAACTACTTTGTAAAATACATCAACACATTGGAAAAAGAAGGCATACCGGTTTGGGGATTGACCGTACAAAACGAACCGATGGCCAAGCAGATTTGGGAGTCTTGTATTTACACGGCAGAAGAAGAACGTGATTTCATCCGCGATTACATGGGACCTACTTTAGAAAAAGCAGGCCTATCCAACAAGAAATTAATTGCCTGGGATCACAACAGAGACATGGTGTATCAAAGAGCCAGCACCTATCTTAACGATCCTTTGGCAGCTAAATACATTTACGGTATCGGCTACCATTGGTACGAAACATGGACAGGCAGCAACATGCAATTTGAAAACCTAAAACGTGTAGCAGAAGCTTTCCCTGATAAAAAATTAATCTTCACGGAAGGTTGTGTGGAAAGTTTCAAGATGGATAAAATCAATGAGTGGAGATTGGGCGAACGTTATGGTTATTCCATGATCAACGATTTCAATTGCGGTACCATCGCCTGGACAGACTGGAACATTTTATTGGATGACAAAGGAGGTCCCAATCATGTAGGTAACTTCTGTTTTGCTCCGGTGCATGCCGACACACAGGCAGGAAAGTTATACTATACCAACAGTTACTATTACATCGGACACTTCTCCAAGTTTATTCCGGTAGGCTCTAAACGCATTGCCTGTTCTGCCAACCGCGATGTATTGCAAACAACAGCCTTCTTAGCACCTGATGGCAAAACAACAGTAGTGGTGATGAATACCTCCGATCAAAAATTGCCTTATCGTTTGTGGCTGGATGGACAAGCGGCAGAAGTAGTAAGCCTTCCGCATTCTATTATGACATTCATTTTTTAGTGGTAAGTTGAAAGTTGTAAGTGGTAAGAATTATTTACTTATCACTTACAACTTACCACTTATCACTTTTTATTTTTTAGCCGTACAATTGAACATCCATCGCACACCGAATTTATCGGTACAACTTCCGTAATAAGCACCCCAAAACATATCTTCCAGATTCATCTCTACTTTTCCTCCGGCAGAAAGTCCATCGAATAGTTTTTTGGTTTCTTCTCTCGTATCAGGCTCCAGGCTGATGTAGACATTATTTCCAAAATTCACGTTAAAGCCCATCGACTCCGGCGCATCTGTACCCATTAAAGAATGTCCACCGATGATCGGTAATTCAATGTGCATGATCAATTTCTTATCCTCTTCAGGAAGCGGAGGCATTTCATCGGAAGGAGGAATATCTCCGAAACGCATGATTCCATTGCCGCCGAATTCTCCGCCGAAAACAGATTTGTAAAAATTAAAGGCTTCCTCTGCGCTGCGAGGAAAGTTGAGGTAGGTGTTTACTCTGGCCATAATAATAGTTGTTAGTTGTTAGTTGTTAGTTGTTAGTTGTTAGTTGTTAGTTGTTAGTTTATAATAATAATTTATTTTTTATACCTTCTGTCATACCGCAATCCCTGAAGAGGAATTTAGTTTTATTTCTTGTTGGTGTCTCGCCAACAACGAGTAAAGATTACCAAACAGCATTTTGCTGGAAAGTCCCCTTCAGGGGATTTAGGGGTAAGACAGTATTAATTTCCTATGTAGTAAAAACTAAGAAACCATTTTCTTCAACTCTTCTTCCAAACGACCCAATGTCTGATTTGCGCCTTCCATTGCGCCGTATTGTTCTACCACTGCATTGCGTTCTTCTGCCGTGGCAAATACCATGCGCATGGTGAGACTTGTTTTCTTTTTGTCCAATTCTTCAAATGATACAAACACATTGAACTTGTTTGTATCATTCGGATCGTCAGAGTCGTGGAAATAAGAAATAAATTCCGGTTTAATAATTTCATGGAACCTAATGCGATTGCGATAATCTACGCCATCCGGACCGTGCATGGTAAATAGCCATACACCGCCGGGTTTGAGGTCCACTTCATGAAAGGTATTGGTAAATCCATTAGGTCCCCACCAATTGATCAGGTGTTTAGGATCTGTCCAGGCTTGAAATACGAGTTCGCGCGGTGCATTGAATTCTCTTGTGATGACCAGTTCTCTGTCCTTGGTATCAGCGTTGTTGTGAGTTTGTTTCGTTGTCATAAGAATACAATAAATAATAAGGAGTTATTTCATTTTAAAAAGTTCTTCTTCCAGTCGGTCCAGGTTTTCTTCGTTCTTATCCAGGACATATTTTTTCTTTTGTTTACATTCTTCTGCTGTTGTAAAAACCATCTTAAATGTAACTTTGGTTGTATGATCGGGCATCTCATCCAGTACCACCACCATTTGAAAAGGAGGTTGAGAAACGTGGTTCCATATCAATACATCAGGAGCTTCGATAGTAATGAATACTGCTTCGTTCAGGTAGTTTCCTCCATCCGGTCCGTGCATGGTATAGCTCCATTGACCGCCCGGACGAAGATCAAAGGTGTGAAACGTGTTGGTAAAATCTTTAGGTCCCCACCAGTTTTGTAAATGCGCCGGATCTATCCAAGCTTGAAAGACTTTTTCTTTTCTTGCTTTTACTATTCTTGTATGCACAATCTCGCAATCCGGAGTATGCATCATGATTTCATGTTGCATAGTCATTATTTTTTCTTGTTACTTTTTTTCTTCTTGGCAGCAGCGCCTTTCTTTGTTTGCAATACATTCAAGTAAGCGTCCAAGGCATCAAACCGTTGTGTCCATAATTTGCGGTATTGTTCTACCCAGTCCGACACTTCATGCAACTGATCCAGTTTGGCTTCACAGAAACGTTCTCTACCCTGTTGCTTGATCACGATCAATCCACATTCTGTTAATATTTTAATGTGTTTCGAAATCGCCGGGCGACTGATATTGAATTGCTCTGCTACCGCATTTAAATTTAAAGACCGATGAGCAATCAGATGAATGATGTCTCTGCGGGTCGGATCCGCGATGGCCTGAAATACGTCTCTCCTCATGTCAATTCTATTATATAACCAATCGGTTACAAACATAATGAAACCGATTGGTTACGCAAATAAATTCTTCTTTTTTTCTTTACTCATAAAAAAAGCCTTCGTTTTTATTAAAAACGAAGGCTTTTAGGTATTTATAGAAATAGCATCAGACCAATGCCGTACACTGGTAACCCTGTTTTGACAACAAAGAAATGATCTGTTCATTCAAAACAGCATATCCTTCCACTCTTAAAATATGGTCGCAGTCTTCCAGATCAAAATGCACATCAAACCACGGAAATTTTTGTGAAAGCATGAATCGTAATTCTTCTGCCTCCTGTTCTTTCTCCACATTCGTTTTGAATACTTCGATCCGCTTCAATCCGGCATAGGCCATTATACTTAAGCTAGTGACTCTTCTTTTTTCCATAAGTAATAAGAGACAAACATGAAGGCGAGAACAACGAAGGGCGCAAACATCATACCTGTAGCATCACCCACAAAATAATGGGACAACGAAGCGCCCAGGAAATTGATGGTAAAACCTGCATAGGCCCATTCCTTAATGGTTTTGAATTTAGTCTGTAGGATAGCCAGTACACCTAATACTTTGGCTATACCGACAATGCTCATCAGGTATTCAGGATAACCCAAATGTGCCAGACCTTCTTTTCCCTCTTGTACCCGCATCAATCCGGCAATACCATCCATCAGCATAGCGGCACAAAATAATATGGTTACGATCCAGTAAAGAATTTTAATTGTTTTCGGTTTCATAGGTTTAGTTGTTAGTTGTTAGTTATTAGTTGTAGTTAAATTATTTTTCCAATACTTTCTTTAATCTGTTCAACCCCTCAGACATATCGTCTCCTAATTTTTTTTCCAGGTTGAATACTTTATAAATGACATTCATCGGGTATTTGTTCTTACCGCTGAATCCCCAGCTGACTTTTGTGCCTTCTGTAACGGCGTCCGTTGCAATGAATACCTCAGCGATGCCTTCGAAAGGTCTTTCAAAACGAATTTCAAAATCAATACGTTGTCCTTCTGCTATTTTTTTGATCTCTTGTTCTCCTTTACCTGATTGCTTATTCGCACTGTCCCATGCCGCAATAAAACCTACCGTACCGTCGATGCCTGTAAATGTTTTCTTTGCCTGAGGATCTTCCATCCACCATTTGTTATAGTGATCCTGATTTTTCAACATCTTAATATACTCAAATACTTTTTCTTTGGGTAGACCAATAAAAACAACCCGTTCAATGTTGTATTCTTTTTTAATGAATAAACCGGCAATTAATAACAAAGCGATTATCGCAACTAAAACGAGAAGAATGCTGATGAATACTGTCATAGTTTATATGTTTAAGATGGACAGGAATACAACGAGTTTTTTAATCTATTCTATTTCTTCAAAGGTATTGTCTTGATCTCAAATTAAAAGGGTGTAAAAACGACTCTATCAGGGGTTGATTGCGACAAACATTTGTCGTACTTTCGATTCATGAAACACATCTCTATTCTTGTTCCGGAAGGCGCAGTGGCTCTAGGCACCATAGAAGGATCATATATAGCCTTTACCAAAGTCAACGATTTTCTCGTTGGAATGGGCAAAGCGCCTTTGTTTAAAGTACAACTCATTGGTCTCACTAAAAAGCCGCAGCTATACAGTAAGTTTTTCACTGTTGTTCCAGATCTTGAAGTCAACGATTTCCCCAAGACTGATCTCATCATCATACCGGCCACCAATGGCGACATGAAAAAAGTCATTCAGGAGAATGCTGATTTTGTGCCCTGGATGGTACAACAATACAAGGAAGGTGCTGAATTGGCAAGTCTCTGTGTGGGTGCATTCTTACTGGCTTCTACAGGTTTGGTAAAAGGAAAACAATGTTCTACGCATTGGATGGCCGAGCATGAATTCAGAACCTTATTCCCGGATGTCAATCTCGTGTCTGAAAAAATCATTACCGACGAACAAGGTATTTACTCCAGTGGCGGTGCACATTCTTTCTGGAACCTGTTGTTATACCTCATCGAAAAATACGTCAACAGAGAAATGGCCATCCTGGCTTCTAAATATTTTGTGATCGAAATTGATAAAAGCAGTCAATCTGCTTTTATTATTTTCCGGGGACAAAAAGAACACGATGATGAAGAAGTAAAAAAAGCGCAAGAGTACATCGAGCAACATTATACCAATAAAATAACGGTAGATGAACTGGCAGATGAATTTGCCATTGGACGTAGAAGTTTGGAACGACGGTTTAAAAAAGCGACCAGCAATACCGTCACAGAATATGTACAACGTGTTAAAATAGAAGCGGCTAAAAAGAGTTTTGAAACCAATCGCAAAAACATCAACGAAGTCATGTTTGACGTAGGCTATACCGACATCAAAGCATTTAGAGATGTTTTCAAAAAAATCACCGGCATGACGCCTATTGACTACCGGAATAAATTCAATCGGGATGCAGCTGTTTAACTCATAATTCAACTGTTTAGATTGCCTAAAAAACTTCCTCCAAACGCTATAATGCTCTTATTTAAAGACTTCAACCTTCCTTGATCCATCAAGAAGTGTAAAACAAGGTTTAAACTTACTTTAGAGGCAATTTTCGGATTACTTTTAGTATCTTAGTTGTATAAACTTGGATAAATCCAATATCAACTATATGTCTAAAATTCACTCCTCATTTTCTCTTTTCTTTTGCACCCTTTGTATTCTCTGCGTATCGGCATTTCAGGCCAATGCGCAATTCAAAGTAGTTGGTTACCTGGTCAACTGGAATGCTTTTGTCAGTGGCGCCAATGCGGTAGATTATACCAAGGTGACACACATCAATATTGCGTTCATTAATCCTACTAATACATCCGGCACGTTAGGTCCCACGACCAGCTTATCAACCGTGGTGGGCATCGTTCATTCCAATAATGCAAAAGTATTGGCTTCTTTAGGCGGAGCAGGTGCAAGCACAACCAACTGGTCAGCTGTTATGAGTACTCCTACTACCAGAACAGCTTTCATCGCAACCATCATGCAATTTGTATCAGACTATAATTTAGATGGTGTTGATATCGATATTGAAGGGGATTTGCTGAATGGTTCTGTTATCACCAGCGCGCAATATCAAAGTTTCGTTGTAGAACTTGGTACAGCTCTGCATGGGCAGAATAAACTCATGACAGCTGCATTGGCCACCTGGTTTGGATCTCAGGTAACCAATACAGCAGCACAAGCCTTTGACTGGATCAATGTGATGTCTTATGATGCTTATGGAACATGGACAGGCCCAGGACAACATTCTTCTTACAATTCGGCCGTATCTGATCTTGCCTATTGGCTCAATAAAGTAGTGGATAAAAATCATCTTGTATTAGGAGTTCCCAGCTACGGTTACAAATGGATCAATAACACAAGCAGTGGAAGTAGCAGCATTCAATACAATACACTTGTAGGACAATATGCCAGAGCCGTGAATCAAGACTCCATCACACCTGGAACAGGTCAAGCTATTTATTACAATGGAGTTCCCACCATTAAAGACAAAACAGCGCTAGCCATCAATAATGCGAATGGTGTTATGATGTGGACATTGCAATACGATTTACCTACTTCCAATACTGGCTCTTTGATTCGTGCGATAGACGAAGTAATACAAGCTACACTTCATAATGCAGTGCCTACGGTTTCTATTACCAGTCCGGCCAACAATAGTATATACATAGAAGGCGATACCATTTCACTATCGGCAGATGCGTTGGATTCAGATGGAATGGTTGATAAAGTTTCCTTTTATGCTGGTACTCAAAACATCGGAGATGATACCAACGTTCCTTACAGCATCACTTGGATCGGTGCAGGTCCAGGCACTTATACGGTCAATGCTAAAGCCAAAGACAACGCCTTTGCTACCGGCACATCTTCAAACATTACCATCACTATTAATACACCAACAGCCGCACGTTCTTTCGGAGGTCCTTATGCGATTCCCGGAAAAATAGAAGCTGAAAATTTTGATATCGGTAAAGACCTTGGTTATCACGACCTGGAAGCCACCAATCAAGGTGGTGCATACAGAGCGACTAACGTAGACATTGAAGCCACAACAGACGGTGGTGCCGGTTACGATGTAGGTTGGGTACAAGCCGGTGAATGGCTCAGCTATACCGTCAATGTTGCTGCCACTGCAATTTACAATTTGCAAGTCAGAGTCGCCACGATCAATACCGGTCGTACCTTCCATATTGAAATGAATGGCACCAATGTTTCTGGTACCATTGCCGTTCCCAATACCGGCGCCTGGACAGCTTTTCAAACGGTGACCGTTCCTAATGTTTCTCTGACCCAAGGTGTACAAGCCATGAAACTTGTATTTGACAGTGGTGATTTTAATGTGAATTATATAAACTTTACCGCAACGGTAACAGCGATTGCGGATGCCGATGCTTCGGGAAGTTTATCGGCTGTCGTTTCTCCCAATCCTTTCTCTAATGAAGCGACCTTGCAATTCTCCTTAAAGGACGGAGGACAAACCAAAGTCACCATCAGTAACATGATCGGAGCTTCTCCTATCACATTGGTTGATCAGTATTTTGCTCCCGGAGATCATTCACTTGCTCTCAATGGATTGAATCTTCCTTCAGGAATTTATCTTTGCACTCTTACCAATGCCGGTCATACCAAAGCGGTAAAAATCATTAAAGAATAAAAGAGAGATGAGAGATGAGAGATGTGAAATGAAAGATTAGTATCTCATTTCACATCTCTCTTTTCACATCTTTCATTTCACATCTCTCTTTTCACATCTCTCATCTCTTATTTCTTATTGCACGACTATTTTTTGCGTCCATCGATTCCCTGTTGCATCTATGGCCACCACTTGATAAAGACCTTTCGGATAGAAAGACACATTCCATAACACATCTTCTCCCGGGTTGACTATTCGTTCTGCTATCACTTGTCCATAATTGTTGTACACCGTAATCTGTTTCAACGAAATAGCCTGGCCTGCAATTGTCACTGTATCGTTTGCAGGATTTGGATAGACCAGTATTTTATCGGATGAAGAAGCTGCTTGTTCTAATCCGGTAACGACATAATACTCGTCTGCTCCACAATCAACAACTCCGTTCGAACGGGCTTGTTGATCTAAGTCTACTTCGCCCGTTGCAGAGCTATAAGAAGGATTACCTTTATTAATCGCAGGAGAAGAAGGACCTACATGAAAATCAGGAGACGCGATCACAACAGAGCCCCATAAGGGATTGGCAAAAGAGGAATTGGCATTGCTTGATGTACCACTTGTAAAAGCATTGTAGCTGCTATAATTGCTGCCGTTCCAATCAACAGAAAAGGAAGCTGCTCCTGCAGCACAATAAAAGATATTGTAATTGAATTGAAGATTGGGTTGCCCCAATTCAGCATAAGCCAAATTATTATCGGTGCTCGTGTAAAATATATTGTTCTCAATGATAGAATTTTCACTATACGATAAATACAACTCTCCATTTCCGGAGTGACTGTAATCATTTGCATAGCACGTATTATTGCGTACCACAGCATTGATCACTTTACCTGATCCGCCCGGATAATTGTAACCACCGAGTGCTATGGCACATACTTCATTGTCATAAAAAACATTATTGCGAATGGTAATTGCATCGGTCGTTGTACCCACATTTTCACAACCCACTTCTATACCATAACCATTGTGGTATGATGTGTTGTTTTCAATCACAATACTTTTTCCACCGTCTACATACAAACCTCCGGAAGTGGCATAGGCTGAGAGGCAATGATGAACGACATTATTTTTCACTACCCCATTTCTCGCCTGGTCATTCGAAGCATTAGAACTTGTGCCTTCATGTCCGATGACATCAATACCGATATTGGTCAAGTCGTGTACGTTGTTGCCGGACACTTCAAATCCATCTACGTTTCCGTTTACTGCGATTCCTTCACTATAGCCCAGGCGACAATTGTACAACTCGTTATTGATGATCTTTAAATTGGAAATAGCGGTTGTTGCATTCGAACCATATACAATAATTCCTTGCGCATTGGTATTGGAATTCACAACCGCACCGGCATTGGAAGAAAAATGTATGTCATGAACGATACAATTGGAAAGCGTTACATGTTGACTGCTACCATCTACCAGAATACCTTGTGCATCGTGCATGATGCTATTTTTCAATTCGAGTCCTTTTACGGTAACATTCGATTTACTTGAAATTTTAACAATGGCTGTCTGAGAAGTAATGCCGTTCGCATCAATGACCACCTGATCAGTGGAATAATTGCGCAATGTTATTCCTGAAATAGGAACGTTAATTTTTTCTGTATAGGTACCGGACTTAATATTCAACGTATCTCCGCCAGACAGGTGATTGAGTCCATACTGGATGGTCAGCCAGGGAGAAGCGAATGAACCGTTTGTTGCATTGTCTACACCTATCGGTGAAACGTAATAGTTGATCTGTCCTTTTACAATACATGAAAAAAGACACATCCCAATGAGTAAAGATGTTTTCATAAGTAAATTGTTTTAGCTGGTTATCTTAAAAAATAGTTTTAGAATATACTTAATTACGAAGAAACAAACTACAGGCTGTAGAAAGTATCTACAGCACAACTATTCAAACTTTTTGATCTATCACAGAAATAGACAAACAATCAGCACTTTAATCATTCAAAAGTTATTGGCACAGTTTTGCCCTTATGGTATGCATTAGTTCATGTTTAACCTTTATAATAAATTAAAAATGAAAAAGTCATTTCTTTTATTCGCGTTATCTATTGTAACAGTTTCTACTTATGCCGCAAGCGAAGCAGTTTCTAGCCCATCTACCGTCTTTTCGATTATGGAAGAAGACAAAAAAGTAGAAATTGAAGTAGCTAAACTTCCTGCAAGTATAACCTCTACTATCAATGAAACATACAAAGGTGCTTCTATTTCCAAAGCCTATCAAATAGAAAAAGCCGACAAAACAGTAACAGGTTACGAAGTAGTTGTAAAATCAGGCGACAAAGAAGAAACGTTGAAATTTGATGCTGCCGGAGCATTAGTCAAATAATTACATTCAGGCAATTGATTTAGTGCACAAAAAAAGTCCCTCTCGAACAGTTCGAGTCAGGGGCTTTTTAGTATATTAGTACATCCAAAACAGCAGTTCTTGCGTCAAATCAAAACCTAAGTGAAAAACATTCTAGTCGTCGACGATGACATCACTTTTTGCATGATGTTACAAAGTTACCTTTCCAAACAAGGCTATCAGGTATATACTACCCAAAAAGCAGAGGAAGGATTAAGAGTAATACGCAATCAAGCCATTGATCTGGTTTTATCAGATTATCGAATGCCTGATAAAAATGGAATTGAATTATTAGAAGACATCAAGAAAATACATCCGCAACTTCCTGTAATCATCATGACAAGCTATGGTGATATTCGTCTGGCGGTACGTGCCATGAAGTTAGGCGCAGTAGATTACATTACAAAGCCTGTCAACCACGAAGAATTACGCGAATTGATTTTCAGTGTATTTCAACAACCGCAACCTGTAGGCGGAAATGAAAAACGCGTTTCACCCTACGAGCAGGAAGAATTTATTCAAGGACAGAATAAGCACTGGCAAGAAATCGAACACCATTTACAAATGGTAGGTCCTACGCAGCTTTCCGTCATTTTACAAGGTGAAAGTGGAACAGGTAAAGAATTTGTCGCCCGACGACTGCACGACTTAAGTACACGTGCCTCTCAACCTTTTCTGGCGATTGATTGCGGTGCCTTATCCAATGAGATGGCAGCGAGTGAATTATTTGGTCATGTCAAAGGTTCGTTTACGGGAGCCCTGGCAGATAAAAAGGGACAGTTCGAGTTGGCCAACGGCGGCACTTTATTTCTGGATGAGATCGGAAACCTGAACTATGAAATCCAAGTAAAATTACTTCGTGCACTGCAGGAAAGAAAAATAAAAAGAATCGGTGGCTCTTACGACATCCCCGTAGATGTGCGCATCATAGCGGCAACAAATGATGAGTTGGACAAATCATTGCAACAAGGTAATTTCAGAGAAGACCTTTACCATCGTTTAAATGAATTCTCAATACATTTAAAACCTCTTCGGGAAAGACCGGAAGACATCGCATTGTTTGCTAAAAGATTTCTCGCCTTAGCCAATCAGGAATTGAACAAAAACACCATTGGATTTGACAAAGAAGTAATCGACAAATTATTAAACTACAGTTGGCCGGGTAATCTGAGAGAACTGAAAAACATCGTCAAACGGTCTGTACTGCTCAACAAGAAAGAGTGGATCGGTCTGGATGCTATTCCTTCAGAACTATTAATAAAAGGCACTACGGAAAAACAAGACGAGTCAGACGAAGGAACCGACCTGAAAGTCTTATCAGAAAATCTGGAAAGAAAAAAAATACTGGAAGCGTTAGAAAAATGCAAATACAATAAATCAAAAGCGGCACGTGTGTTAAACATTGATCGCAAAACACTCTACAATAAAATCCATTTCTACAATTTAGATTTTTGAAGTTACGTCAGCTGGTAAATTTCTTTTTCTAAGGATTGAAACAGCTGTTCTAATTTGGCTTGTAGTTTATTCACCAATTGATTGATGTCGTCTTTGTTTACTTGTTGATCGTCCACCAGAAGTTCCAACTTGTGCAAGGCTGTTAATACTTCTTTTGCCTCCAACTGTCCACACATGTTTTTAAGTTTGTGAGCCAACTCACCAATTTGTTTTAAGTCTCCTCCCCGCAAACACAAATAAATTTCATCCAGGTCAGATTTACCGCACGCAATAAACGTCTGAATAAATTTCACCAGTTGTTCCAGATCACCATTTGCAAACATCATGACATTCGTCAGGGAATACTGAGTAGAATGGCTGGCAACACGTTCTTGTTTTTTTTCAGGAGTGGAAACAACATCTGGTGATAGTTCAAAAACGTTAATCAATGCATTCCATAGTTGCGCATAACGAAACGGTTTATACAATAAACCATTGATCGGTTGCCGCATCTCTTCGTCGTTAAGCAATACATTGGCTGTGCACAGCAATATACGAACCTCCTGGTTGATGCTGGAAGAGCTGCCTCTGATTCTCCGAATCATTTCCCAACCATCTAATACCGGCATGTGCAAATCGAGCATGACCAGGTCGTATACTTTCTTTTCTAATAAGAGCCATGCTTGAGAGGAGTCGCTACAAAACGTTGCTTCTATTTTCCATTGTTCAAAAACAGGTTTTAACAAGACATGACTCATCTCATCGTCGTCGATAATCAAGACCTGCTTACCCTGCAATTCTAGTTGATCGCCGTACTCCTCCTTCCGCTTTACGGTATATTCGTCTTGTTCACCGTAAGCATAAGGGATCTCGAAGGAAAACACCGTTTCCTTACCTACCTGGCTTTCTACCTGTATATGTCCCTCTTGCAATTCGATGAGTCGTTTACAAATGGACAAGCCCAATCCTGTGCCGCCATACTTCCTGGTAACAGATGTATCTCCTTGTGAAAACTCGTCGAAGATCTGTACCATTTTCTCTGTTTCAATACCGATACCCGAATCTCTGACTTCCCCGTTGAGTATATAAGAACCATCTGCTTTTACCAAAACAAATAAGTGAAGCTCTACAAAACCTTTCTCTGTAAATTTAATGCCATTGCCAATCAAATTGATCAGCACCTGTTTTAACCGAACAGGATCACCACATAGCACTTCATGCAAACCCTGTCCCGGGCGGTAGATCAATTGCAGTCCTTTACGTTCTGCTTCCGGTTGCAATACATGGAGCGTTTCCTTCGCTACATCATCTGCAGAAAAACCGATGCGCTCCAATTGAATGGCTCCGGATTCAATCTTAGAATAATCGAGGATGTCATTCACCAGATTCAATAAATGTTGCGAAGAACTTTCCAATACTTTAAGCGGAGGATTTTTCTTGCCCTTTAAGCCATTCCTATTCAACTGATCGACATATCCGATAATACTGTTCAACGGTGTACGAATCTCATGACTCATATTTGCCAAAAAATCCTCTTTCACTTTCGCGAGCTTTTGTGCTTTATCGGTCGCTTCCTGGAGCATGCGTTTATAATACAAGCTTCTGGAAATATCCATAAAAATCAGGTATACGAAAAGCAAAGCAAAAAAACCGCCGACAGCACTTAACCAAACCAGTTTGCGGTAGGATGCATCCGCTGAAGACTTCGACTCCAATACCTTTTGTTGAGCTATAGCCTGTTCTTCTTTATCGATGCTGCGGAGCAAGTGATTGACTTTACTGATCAATACCCTATTGTTATTCAATAATTGAATGACTCTTTTCTTTAGTTTTCTATTGTACCTGTTCCTGGCGATTTCTGCTCGTGTCAAAGAAGCTTTCATATTATCGAGCAGTGTATCTACTTTATGGTAATAATTACTGTCAGGCTTACGCATCGTTTCCGTCGTAACCTGACGATGTATCGACGACTCTTTCGACTTAACCGTATCTACCGATACCTTTTTACTTTCCTTGTTTCCCCAGAAAAAACGTTTGAAAAAACTTTTATTTTTTCCTTCCTTGACAACCTGTTCCTCTTTATAAACGATGACAGGTTTTTCAACCGTGGTTGTGATGGTCGTAATTTCAGAATGTGGAATATTGTGAACATCATCGACAAGGGAGGAATCACCTTTTTCAATTGTTTCATACAATTGATTCATTGTATTTCTTGGATTGGATTTCCGAATACTCATCCATTCATCCAGGGATAACATGTATTCACTGAAAAAAAAGTCCAGGGAATCTACTTTCTCGTAATAATGTTTTTTCCCTATACAGTTGCGAAGGCTATCGATAAGCGTTCGTACTTGCCTCCTGTTCTGTTTATATTTTTCCAGGTCTGAATGTTTCAAGGTATTAACATACGTTGAAGCAGAATTCTGTAATCCTGATAGTTCAACGGCTAGTTCTTGTACAATATGAGTTTCTCTTCTTGGTGTGCTGAGTTGATCCAGCGAAAAAAGTATGCGTTGAAAGCTGCCGTATATGATATAGCCTATGGTCACAATTAATACCACGGAAAGTAACGTACCCGTAATCAGTTTGAATCGGGTATATTCTAATCGGGTACTGTGAGTGTGCCATTTTTCTTTATTCTTCATTGCAGAGCAGCAAACGTTAAACAATATACGCATTGTAGCGCAAAAAATAAAGCTGGTCAGCATGCATTATTCTTATGAATAAGCTGCGAATAGCGCATTTATAAAGGATTTAGAGTGCCAATGTTTAGTCTCCGCAGGGTCTCTCGAAGAGGACCTTGCGTGTTGCTTGAATGAATAGCTCTCAGCATTTAAGACGCAGGGTCCCTTTCAGGAGACCCTGCGAGGACTAATCGGGAATTACATTTATTACAACACCAACTCAATGTACAACTTCTCCAACGTTTCTTTCGCATCGTTGCAAAAACCCGGATGCACTTTAGACGCTTGTACAACAGTGCTGCGTGTGGCAGTCAGCCATCGGAAACGGGATGCGGCATCTAATTTGCCAATCGGTCCGCCTTCAGCACTGCCTTTGCTGATTTGCTCCAATGCATTCAAATTCTTACGCAAGCTTTCTATGTCAATCTCCACACAAAATGCTTTGAGGCGATCTTCATCCAATTTAATCTTGGCCAGTAAAAAGTTTTGTCTGGCACAATACAAGATCACTCCGACGTTTATAAACTCCTCGCGCTCTACCCTTGGTACAACGCGAATGACGGCGTACTCAAATAAGTCCTTCTCTTGCATCTTGAACTTCTTTTATAAATGAAACCGCATGCGCAAGCCTTGACAACAAAAAAGTTACGTACGCCTCACGGTGTTCTTTTTTGGAGACAAACAACTCTTCTTCTTTCAACCAATCATCAGGAATTAAAGCGACGATGGCTTCGATACGTTCTTTGCTCAGCAGCAGAGAAAACTGCTCATGCACCGCTTTCATTTCAGTGGCACGAGACAATAATACATGATCTTTTACAAATGTAAAGGGTCGTACCGCTTGCTCTTTCCAGTTGTGCCAGGAATGATGAAAATATAAAGAAGCACCATGATCAATGAGCCAAAGCTGTTGGTGCCAGATGAGCATATTGGTATTGCGACAGGTGCGGTCAATATTCATCAAGAGGCAATCCAGCCAAACAATTTGAGAGGCCAGCAACGCATCTACTTTAGTGACTGTGGGATCAAATGTAATAGCGCCTGATAAGTAGTGTAATCCGAGATTAAGTCCCACGCTGAATTTCATCAGGTCCTGAATCTCTTCATCCGGTTCTGCTCTGCCAAAACCTTCGTCCAGGTTGGCAAATACCAATTCAGGAACTCTCAACCCCAACGTACGTGCAATTTCACCACCGATCAGTTCTGCTATCAGTGCCTTGGTTCCCTGACCTGCTCCACGAAACTTGATGACATACAGAAAATCATCGTCTGCTTCCGTAATGGCAGGCATAGAACCACCTTCTCTCAAAGGAGTAACATAGCGGGTAACATTGATGGTTCTGAGTTGAAGCTGCGTATCAATCATCGATCAAACGTATTTACTGACAATGATACTAAAAAAATACATCAAAGAGAATGAGAAGAATCGAATCTTCTTTAGAGCTGTTGATTGATATAATCCAGCAGTTGTTTTCTAAAAGAGAAGTCCGGTAAGTCACTCAGCCGATAATTTTGTTGTGCATGCAAAGGATTACCCGTAGCCGGAATCACCACCGTAACAGCAGGATGTAAAACAAGGTAGAGCAACACAAATTGACTCCAGCTTTCTATTCCATTTTCTTTGGCCCAGTCAGGCAACGGAAGGTACGTCAACTTTAACAAGCCTCTTCCCTCTCCAAGAGGACGATTGATCAACGTTGCTACTCCCCGATCGGCAGCAGCCTGTAGCAAGCGATTTTCTGCATGCCTTGAAAAAACAGAATAGTTAAACTGTACAAAATCAATTTCTTCCAGGGAGAAGACACGCTCTAATTCCTCGTGCATACTGTCTGTATAATGTGTAATGCCAAGGTAGCGAATCTTACCTGCTGCTTTCCATTCCTTGAGTGTTTTGATTTGTGTTTTCCAATCGGTTAAATTATGGATTTGCATCAGGTCCATGGTATTCCTTTTCATTTTAGAAAAGGATTCATTCATTTGTCGAATGCCTTCCTGCTTACCGTTTGTCCATACTTTCGTCGCATAAAAAAAATCATTGCGAGTTGAAATGCCGGAGGTCAATGCACCGATAGTTGCTTCTGCTTTTCCATACATCGGAGAGCTATCGATCAATGTTCCCCCAGCCTGCTGCATGATACCGAGCACTTCTGTCAAAGGTTTCAGACTGCCGGTACCAGCCTCCACATCGAACGTTTTCCAGGTGCCCATACCGAGGACGGGAATTTCTTCTCCGGAGGAAGGGATAATACGCTTAATCATAGAACCAAGATAATAAAACAAGAGCGTAGAAAGAGAGCGAAGAGTGAATATTTTTTTCCGCTCTTCGCTCTCTTTCTACGCTCTTATTTTAGTCTTACCATACAACGCAAATCCCTTTCACCCAAATACATTTCTATGCAAGCTCCCTGAGGATCTAAGTCTGGTGAAGCCAGCAACTGCTGAAAAATTTCGGAAATGGCGGATGTGTTTTTAAAATAATCTTTTACCAATATACTATTGTATGTACCTTTTCGAATGGTATAAGTTTCCAGACCCAGTGTCATCGCTTCTTGTGCCGAATGCTGCTCCGCTCCGGCTTTGTAAATAACATTTCCTTTTTTGTCCGGATAAGAAATACCAAAAAATAATCGATCATGGGACGTAACGATGGCGTGCAGCGTATGATGGGCAGCCATGATGCCATCAGGAAAAGAATCGGCTGTCAGGTACATAACAGGAATGTCTTTTTCTAGTACGAATTTCTCCATGGTTGTCTTTTTACAAACATACAAAAAAGAAGAAGGACGAGTCTATACAAATGCGACGATTATGGGTGATCATTGCGACATTTAATCGCATTTCATACTGTTTTTTGTCTTCAATTGTTTACTTTAGAAAACAATAATTAATTGCTCTTTATGAAAAACAAAATCACCCTTTCCGTCGACCATAACAATGCTAAACGCATGGAATTTTTCCTAAATGGTGTAGAAGACGAATTGAAAGAAGTGCCTTTCGATTGGAGCAATTTGAAATTGGCCGATCGCATGACAGCAGCTTGTCAATTTATCTCTACTGCCTCCAGTCATCCTATAACCATTAGCGTATTTTTTTGCGATTCCTATTCCGACGCCAATGAAATTGCCAAAGCCAATGCATTCCCTTACCAACCCCAAGCCAAATGGAGTGTAAACGGTGACCTGCTTTATATTGTTGAATCAGAAGACGCAGAAAAAGTGAGTGAGGTGTTGGGTTTGTTTGCGGGGAAAGAGTAAACTAGTTGTTAGTTGTTAGTTGTTAGTTGTTAGTTGTTAGTTTTAACATTTTCTCTTTCTCTTTCTCTGGTACGTGATTTGAAATACCTGCATAGGATTTCAAAGCGTACACCATGAACCTAAACATCCAACATAAAACGGCAGTCATTACCGGAGGTGATTCCGGTATTGGCATGCATACCGCCTTATTACTGGCCAACGAAGGAGTAACGATTGTACTTTCCGACAGAGAAAAAGATAAGTTGGAACAAACGGCCCAGCAAATCCGTCAACAGGTGCCCCAAGCCCGCATACACACCATCACCTGTGACATCAATACCAACGACAGTGTCCTTCAATTGGCTCAGGAAGTAGCGAAGCAATTTGGCGGTGCCGACATCGTCATCAATTGCGCCGGCGCCAGGGGCGCTGCAGGCGATTTCCTCACACTGACCGATGAAGACTGGATGCAGACTATACAAACGGATTTATTGGGTGCGGTAAGGATATGCAGAGCTTTCATTCCACAACTCCAACAAAAAAATTGGGGACGCGTCATCCTGATCGCTTCTGAAAATGCTTATCAGCCCTATGAGGAAGAAAGTCCCTACAATGCCTGCAAAGCGGGGATTATTAATCTTTCCAAATGTTTATCACGCGCTTACTCCAGAGAGGGTTTATTATTTAATTGTGTGTCTCCTGCTTATATAGAAACACCTATGACAGATGCCATGATGGATCAATTGGCGAAAGACAGAGGAACATCAAAAGAAGAAGCGATACAATGGTTTCTAAAAAACGAACGTCCACACATTGCAGTAGCCCGTAGAGGCAAACCGGAAGAAGTAGCAGCAGTGATTGCTTTTCTTGTTTCAGATCTGGCCAGTTATGTGAATGGCAGTAATTACAGAGTAGACGGAGGTGCCGTGGAATCGGCATTCTAACCATGATCAATCCTACACCTCATTTGCTATCGGCTCAAAATAACAAACCGGTTTTAGTTTTTATTCACTACTTCGGCGGTGCCGCACAAAGTTGGAAATGGGTCATTCCTTTTTTATCGCCGGATTATTATTGCATCGCTTTGACATTACCCGGATTCGGTGCTACACCTATGGAACATGAACCATCCGTAGCGTACTATGCCAGGTTCATTCAAGAGGAATTGGAAAGATTAGGTGTTATGAAATATAGTTTAATCGGGCATTCTATGGGTGGTAAAATTGCCTTGCAGGTAGCCTTGAATGAACAGCATCAAAAAAAACTTCGTCAACTGATTTTGTTAGCCCCTTCCCCACCGACTATTGAACGCATGCCGGAATCAGAAAAAGAAAGAATGCTTCAACATCCCAACGAAGAAGTGGAGAAAGAAACCGTGCATAAAGTTACTGTCGTTCCTTTAAAAGAAGAAGAATTTGCATTGGCAGTACATACACAAAGCATCATTGACAACCGTGTATGGCGATGGTGGATTCTGGAAGGAATGAATACTCCGCTATCTTCGCAAACCACACAACTGACTTTACCCATTGCATTGATGGCTTCTGTAGATGATCCCAGCATCACACCGAAAATGTTAAATGATGATGTTATTCCTAATTTACCTTCAAGCACACAACTCATGATCTATAAAAAAATCGGACACCTTTATCCATTGGAGGCTCCGGAGTGGTTGGCGGGGGTTATTCGGTCTACTATAAAAAATTGAGTCAAAGAATATTCTCACCGGTATAAATTAGCTAAATCCTATGGTGCGGTTGGCGTCCAGGAAAAGCATGAACTTTTGATAGCCCCCTTTTCTTTGTTACTTTTCTTTTGGAAGAGCAAAAGAAAAGTAAGAGGATGGAATGAAATCGAAACTTTCCGGCCTGTCGGGGGACAGGCCAGGGAATGATTTTCTCTTTCTCTTTCTCTTTCTCTTTCTTCTACACCTTCCTGTTCTCCATCGCCTGCAATATCTCACCCGTCAATAAACCGCTCCCACCACCGTAATGTTGCACAATGATTATAGTGGGATTTTGTTTTAAAAAGAACGTACGCAATTTATTTTCAGACGCTTCTTCTATCCCACTGCTTAACAACACTAAATCGTAGGCTTCTTGTTCAAATAACGCCATCGCTTCTTCATCTGTGGCCGCGCTTGTTCCCACCCAATCCGGATTTTGGTTGATCAGGCGAAACAAGACACTCACTATCTGCGGGTGACGACCGATGACAAGTATTTTAGTTTTCATTAAGGCAACTGAGTGGTAAATTCCTCCAGGGCCTTTCTTTGTCTGGCTTGTGTTTCTCTGGTCAACAGAGGTTCCTCTAATTTTTCCGGTACATCCAGAAAGCCTAAAGCAATCATGCAAACGGGTTCCTGATCGGTAGTCAAGCCAAGATCAGCCGTTAGTTTTTCTATGTCGAATCCTCCCAGCAAATGTCCATAGATATTCAGGGACAAGGCCTGTAGCAATAAATTCGCATTTGCCATTCCTACATCGTGCATGGCCGTTCTGTTTTCTTTATCTGTCAGTGCAAAAGTTTTTCTGGCAATGGCAGCAACAAGCACACTGGCATCTTTTGCCCAGGCAGCATTGGCGGGAACCAAACAACTTTTTAATGTTTCATAACCTGCTGTGCCACGGTGTGCATAGATGTATTGCCACGGTTGTTCGTTGTTTGCACTCGGAGCCCAGGATGCAGCTTCCAGGATGGTATCCAAATCGTTTTGTTCTATTTCTTCCTGAAAGAAAGAACGTGGACTCCATCTGTTTTTGATCAGGTCTATAACCGGATGAAAGGTATTGGCAATTTTAATGTTACTCATCGTCTTAGTTAATTTTCATTGGAACTTCCATTAACAACAACTCTGCTTTAGAGTTGGCCTTGATGTGTAAGGTATCTACATCCCATATCCCTAAACCGTCCCGTGTATTCAACAGCGTACCATTGATCTCTACGTCGCCGCTCAAGATAAAAGCATACACACCATTGCCTTGTTTTTTTATTTTATAATCTGTTTCGAAATCCTTGTCAAAATCTCCCATATGAAACCAGGCATCCTGATGTATCCACACGCCTTCATCGTTTGCATCAGGTGATAATACTTGTTGCAATGTATTATGCCTGTCTTTTACATCCAATGAAATCTGATCGTAACGAGGAGTTACATTTTTTTTATTCGGGAATACCCAGATCTGCAAAAACTTGGTCAACTGATCTTCGTTTCTATTGTATTCGCTGTGGTAAATACCGGTTCCGGCACTCATCACTTGTACATCTCCTTTTTTGATGACAGCGGTATTACCCATGCTGTCTTTATGTTCCAAATCACCTTCCAAAGCAATAGAAATAATTTCCATGTTGTCGTGCGGATGTTTACCGAAACCCATGCCCGGATCGACACGGTCATCGTTCAATACACGCAACACACCGAAACTCATGCGTTCAGGATTATAATAATTGGCAAAACTAAAGGTATGATGACTGTCTAACCATCCGTGGTTGGCATGTCCCCGCGTATCCGCTTTGTGTAATACTGTATTGGCCATGATCTTTGAGTTTGTATGAGGTATGTGATTAAATCCTAACTGTTCTATATTCTTTTCTTTTTCCTTGTCGCTTTTTACAACATTACCTAAAGCAGAAGCCGTCACCAGCATGCCGGTGCCTAACAATCCTTTTTTGAGAAAATCCTTTCTTTCCATGGGTGTTGATCATTAGTATGGTACAAATATAGACTTTGTCGATAGATCCTGCCTTGATCTATGATAAGAAATCATGGCTCACCTCACTTATAGTACGGCATCATTTCTTATACATAAAACCTGCTGTCTTGACTTTCTACTCATCCATTACCTTCCTTCTATCAATCGCCTGGTCGATGCTCAAAGTGAGGGCATATTGCCCATTATTCAAAAAAAGAAACTATTCCCACAAAAAAAAATCTATGCCGAATACAGGTCTCAAATGAGACAGACCTCATAAAAACCCAAGATTACAGATTAAAAAAAAGCAAGCATGCTAATTGGACTTTGGTTATTACACTTTCACCTGCATCAAACGGCAGTTCATCTTTTATAATTTTATTTTTACTTAAATTTTTAATTTATGAAAAAGACCATAAAAGTTATAACCTACTGCATCGCTGTATTCATATGCAACAGTTGTTTCGCGCAATTGCAAGATGTCTTGATGCTGACTGTATCAAGCGGTTCTCATAGTGATCAAACGGCCGTAAGATTTCTCAGTGAAGCTACAGATACCTTCGACTCGCAATATGATGCTTACAAGTGGACCAATCCTGGAATGACGCCTAATCTATTCACGGTGTCAGATGAAAAGTACGCTATCAATGCCTTGTATAATGAGTTCGAAGAGAAAAACGTAGTTTTATATTTTACGAGTGCATTCTCCGGAACCTATACATTAGCCGCGGAAGAAATCGGTGCTTTCGATTCTACCTGGAGCATTACACTAGTAGATGAAAAATTAAACCTGGAACGCGATCTAAGAGCATATGCTACCTATGTATTTCAATCGCAAAAAGGAGAAGAGGATAGTCGATTTCTGCTAAAATTTAAAATTAAAAAAACGGATTCGGACATTACAGCTGTCAATGCTGAACAGAGAACAAATGACATGATTTATGCCTACGGAGAAAATATATTGATCCGAATGGAAGGGGAAAACGATAGAGTATTTATAACAGACATGCTCGGTTATGAAATATTGAACACTGACCTTTCATTAACTAAAGGTACTGTCTGGAGTTTTTGCCCGGGTAAAGCGGGATTCTATATTGTCAGTTTACAGCGTAACAATAAACGTTACTATAAAAAAGTTTATACCAACCCCTATAGCATTTTATAATCGCTGTGAGATTTAAAATAAAAGGAGTGTCGTTTTCACGGCACTCCTTTTTGTGTTCCATGTTTTCACTTTAGTGGCATGTAATTAAATTCCAATTGTGCTAGCATTCATCGATTTAGGTCATTTTTTAGACTTGAAAAAGGAGGATAAAAAAACCTGTAAGTCTAGACACACAACTTTTTCATATGCCCTTGTAACCATATTTAGGTATTCCCGTTATACACTTTTATAATGTAATAATTTTAACAGTTTTAAACATTTAAACACGAGAACAAATGAAAAAAACATTCCTTTCTTTTTTATTCGTTGCAGCAGTTTCTTCTGCTTCTTTTGCACAAGTTTCTTTTGGTCCTAAATTAGGGCTAGGCATTTCAACACTTAAACAAACAAAAACACCGGACGGGCAAACCACCACAACTTATAGCTCTATCCTGACACCGCAAGTGGGTGTAGTATTGAATGCTCAAATCACTGACAATTTCGCTATCAGACCAGAATTGCTTTATCTTCAAAGAGGTGCAAAAAGCGATTTAGGAGGTGGTGCTACACTGACTACGAGAGCTTCTTATGTAGAATTACCCATTAACTTGGTAGGAGGTTTTCAGGCAGGTCCGGGTAAATTGGAATTATTTGTAGGTCCTTCTTTTGGATTGGCTCTTGGAGGGCATTATAAAGCAGAAGGCAATGGCAATTCTGTTGAAGGAAGTATCAAGCCAAAAAAACAACCTGAAGGTGCTACAGGCAATGATATCTACATGAACCCATTGAACGTATCCTTAAATATCGGAGTGGATTACAAATTCGATAACGGTTTATTGATTCAGGCTGGATACAATCTTGGATTCTCTAACAGTACGCCTCACTATGCAAACAGTGATCAGGAGTCCAACAGAAACAAAGATGTTACGAAAGCAAGTTCTATCAACTTTGGTGTCGCTTATTTATTCGGTGGAAAAAAATAATTCCACTATACTATAAAAAAAGAGTCACGCGAACACGTGACTCTTTTTTTATGCTTCAAATTTATTTTATTCTGGCTCTGATGGCAGGTGCCACCTTGGTTCCAAATAATTCTATAGAACGCATCAATTGATCTTCTGACAAATCAGGTCCTGCAATAGTCTGCGCCAAAAATCTGGTGTGTCCAAACAAGCCGTGCTGGTAAATGATCTTATCTACCACTTCTTCCGGACTCCCCACCAATAAAGGACCTTGTGGAGAACGCATGTATTCAAACTGCTCACGGGTCAGCTTGCCCCAGCCTCTTTCCTTTCCGATCTTCGTCATCAGCTTTTCATAGGTCGGCCAAAATTCATCCGAAGCTTGTTGAGAAGTTTCTGCAATGTGCGTGTGACAATTCATGGCCAATTGCAATTTCGTTTCATCATGCCCTGCTTTCCTGGCTGAATCACGATATAATTTTACCAGGGGCACAAAATTTTCAGGAGCAGAACCTAAGATGGCCACTGTAACAGGAAGATTTAATGTTCCTGCGCGTACCATAGAAGTGGGTGTACCGCCTACTGCCAGCCAGATCGGTAACTTCTCCTGATACGGCCTTGGATACACGCCCAGGTTATTGATCGATGCACGATGTTTCCCTTTAGAAGTTACTTTTTCGTTGGCATTGATCTTCAATAATAATTCTAAATGTTCGGTAAATAATTCATCGTAATGATTCAAATCATAACCAAACAATGGAAAAGATTCTATAAAGGAACCACGTCCTGCCATGATTTCTGCACGACCGCTGGAAAGTAAATCCAGCGTGGCGAAATTTTGAAAGGTCCGTACAGGATCTGCAGAACTCAGTACAGTTACCGCACTGGACAAACGAATGTTCTTCGTCACTGCAGCCACTCCAGCCAGCATCATTTCAGGTGCAGAGATTAAATAATCCGGACGATGGTGTTCACCTAACGCATAAACATCCAAACCAATTTGATCTGCCAGTTTAGCTTCTTCCAACAATTCCTGTGCACGGCGGTGTGCGTTTACCGCTTTACCTGAAGTATTGTCCGGTATGATCTCTCCAAAAGTACTGATACCTAATTCCATAATTGATTCTATTGTGTGCTTTTCAACTGCAATAAAGTCAATTTAGTTCATTGGTTCCATTGACCTAAATCATTTTCCAAAAGGATGTTTGAGCCAAATCAATAAAAGAGGAATTACTAAAAAAGGAATTTCAATCAGCAGGCCTTTGAAATTATCGGAACGAATGAACAAACTCATCATGAGCACAATCAAACCAGCATTGAGCACATTACCCCAAAAGAAAGTAGGAGGAAATAAAATCAATAGCGCTCCAAGCAAGGTCAATATGCCGATGATGTGAATCAAGGTTTTGCTGATGTTCAAACCTTCCATCATCACCCTATTTTCCGGTGTGGGATTGAAGGCAGACCAACCGTGTTTGACACCCATGAAGGTCGTGAATAAAATAAGTGCAGCACTGATAACTTTTAAGATCATAGACCGTTTAAAATGTAATTAAGATGAATTGTTTATCGATTCCTTAATATAATAAATAGGGCGTTTCCCCGCCAAACATTCCTTAGTAAAACTCCATCATAGAGGGCGGGGCCGGGCTCTCGCTCCAAGTCCGCCCACACACAAAACCTCCGCACTTCGGGCTTTTCACTCGATCCCTAACGCAATCAGCAAAAGCAACATTAAACTCACTATTTCTTCGCTCCAATTGATTTTGGTGGCTGCCTTTTCTTTTGTTTCTTTTCTTTTGGCAGAGCAAAAGAAAAGAAAAAGGCTCGTATAAAAAACGAGCTTCATAGTAAAAAGGCACTCTATGATATACTATAAATTCATTCCACCCGAAACTTCAATGCGCTGTGCATTGATCCATTTCGCATCATCGGTACATAAGAAGGCGACAACCCCACCGATATCATCCGGTAATCCGACACGACCCAATGCAGTAACACCGGCTACATGCTGATTAAGTTGTACATTATCTCTCACTGCCCCACCACCAAAATCTGTTTCGATAGCTCCCGGAGCTACGATATTTACAGCGATGCCGCGGGCACCCAATTCTTTTGCCTGGTACTTGGTCAAGGTTTCCATCGCGCCTTTCATGGATGCATAAGCAGCATATCCGGGCATGCTGAAGCGAGCCAGGCCCGTAGACAGATTGACAATACGGCCACCGTCATTTAGTATAGGCAATGCCTTTTGTGTAATAAAAAATACGCCTTTGAAATGAATGTTCATCAAGGTATCAAATTGCTCTTCCGTTGTTTCAGCAAAAGAGTTATAAATACCGATACCCGCATTGTTGATCAGGAAATCAAAACGGTTGGTATTAAACGTACCTTTCAAAACTTTTTTGATCTCTTCAAAAAAAACATCAAAGCTCTTGACCTCTGCTGTGTTGAGTTGCAGAGCAACGGCTTTACGTCCGGTCTTTTCTATTTCTGCGACCACCGCTAATGCTTCGTCTTTCTTACTGTTGTAAGTCAATATGACATCGATTCCTTTTTGTGCAAGATGGAGTGCCATATTTTTTCCCAGTCCGCGGCTACCGCCGGTTACTAATGCAATTTTAGATTGTGCGCTCATTTTTGTTTTTGTTTTATGATGAAACAAACCTAAAACAAAACACGTTGATCTCGTTTGCAAAGATCAATCCATTGGTTGCAAAATTCAAATACGACTTCTCAATTCATTAGGAGCCAATTGAGTCTGCTTTTTGAAAAAGTTTGAAAAATGAGCCAATTGTTCGAATCCTAAACTATAGGCGATTTCCGAAATATTCCAATCCGTTTGCTTCAATAAGATTTTGGCTTCCTGCACCACGCGTCCGCTGATCAGCTCGGTAGTCGTTTTACCGGTGTGCTCCTTCAGGACTTTATTCAAGTGGTTCACATGAACCGCCAATCGATCGGCATAATCTTTTGCGGTGCGCAGGTTCAATTTCTGTTGCGGCGATTCAATCGGAAATTGACGTTCGAGTAATTCTATAAACAAAGCCGATACACGGGCTGAGGCATTGTGCGTGGAATGTAGGGCTGAAGCCGGTTGGAGTTTTTGTCCAGAATGAATCAACTCTAATACATAATTACGAAGCAAGTCATACTTGAAGGTGTAATCGGATTCAATTTCCTTAAACATTTTTTTAAAGACCAGCGCTATTTCATCTGCTTCTTCGTCTGAAAGCTGAAAGATGGGATAACCTCCCGGTTTGAAAAGAGGAAGTTCTTCTAATAAAACACCACTTTTATTCTTGGATAAAAAGTCTTCTGTAAAGATGCAAAACGACCCGGACTGCTGTTCGTCCTGAGGCAAGTAATGGTAAGGGATCTTGGGAGTTGCGAACAGCAATCCGTTCTTCTCAATATCGATGACTTTATCGGCATACTCCGCTTTGTTTCTTCCCCGGATCAAACTGATCTTATAATATGCACGCCTGTTATAAGGCATTTCACCGGTCTTCTTCGTTTTGATCAGCATGTCCTGAATGTTGAACACATTAAAATGTCCAATCTCTTTATTGATGTCTTTCGGAATCAATGAAGAAGTTTGTTGGTAAAATTGTTCTAGGCTTGTGGTATCCATACACAGATCTGGTTGCAAAAATCAAATATAATGAATTTAATTTCTGGCCAAACACCTACCTTATTTTTTCCGGTTTATCCCGTTAAAAAGAACAAAACGAATAGTCCAAACCGAAAATAAGTTCTTGCAGAAGAGAATATTCACTATACGTTTAAACCCGATCCTCATTTAAACAGATGTGTGTTGTTCTGTCTAATGTTACTACAGTTGTTATTTTGAATTGATTCTATACTTTAGCTTATCGATTCATCAAACACTTTTTACTTATGGTATACGAGACACTAAGAACCGAAACAATCAATCCTTTTTCCATAACGGACAATCGTTTAATGATTGATCACTGCAGCCTGGAAGACTTATCAGGAGAAGAACTGGTAAATTATTTCATCAGCAGCATTGATGATACATTTCCTTACAAAAATGAACGACAGAATATGATTTATAATACAACCATATTCATACTGACACAATCGTTAGAGTTGAATTTGTACCCGGATCGCACCAAAGCATTTGTACGCATTTATGACATTCTGCTGCCGGTGCTGTCGAACCGTAGTAAACATCAGGCATAAAAAAGAAGGCTACCTATAAAGTAGCCTTCTTTTTTATGTTTGAGTTTTGAGAACAGAAACAGTGATTAATACTCCTCCACCTTGATGACCTTCAGGGAAGATACCCGATCGTTCCAATTGTCCTCTAAGAAACAATCCACGTCAGCGTTTTCAATGATCGATGCGCCTTCAAAATTAACCTGATCATAGAAAATGACCTGGTAACCGCTAGCCAGTTTCAAAGAAGATAAATCATTATTCTGAATGCCATGCGCCATGAGGTCGCTGAGGTTATATTCCCCTTCCGTCAGTGCGAGGGAGTATCCCTTATAATCGCAATGCTGAAAAACAACAAGAGCAATATCGGATACAACAGGAATTTTATCCGGCATCTTGGCATTCAAGTCCTCGAAATGCTTTTTCTGCACACAAGCATAGAAAGTAGCCAGACTCAAATAAATCAATGCTTTAAAAATACGAATACCCGTTTTTCTCTTTTCCATAGTTGCGGTTTGTAAGAGATTATACAAGGGCTAGTTTAAAAAATAGAAAACATTACACCAGAATGGGATTATAATTACCCACTTTCCTATGTTACCTTTTATAGCATTAAAGCAAAAAACATGTCGAAACACTCAAATCTATTCAACCCTGTTAACAAGCCTGGTAAGTCAGTAATACAGCACCGCTTTTAAATGGTTGCGTGGTGATCAATTTCAGGTTTAAAGGTTCAGTCAAATCGTTAAACAAAGAAGTACCTTTACCGATGGCGATAGGATCCAAAAGAAATAGGTATTCGTCAATCAGATTATCTTTTGCGAGTTGAGAGATGATGCTTCCACTGCCCAATATCGTCATGTTCTTATCGCCTTGTTTCATCTTTTTTATTTCTTCCGTCAAATTTCCTTTGATCAAAGTAGTATTGTTCCAATCCGCTTTTGTCATTGTTGTTGAAAAAACAATTTTCTCCGCTTTGTTCATGCCCGCAGCTACCTCTGGCATCTGAGTTCTAGCGTCCTTACCGGGCCAGAAGCTTGCCATCATCTCATAGGTTTTACGGCCAAAAAGCAGCGTGCTTTTGTTTTTTAAACTGTCAATAGAAAGCTCAGTACCTTCTTCATCATGCGGATGCCAGCTGATACCGTCGTTAGCGTCTTTATAATAACCATCGAGTGAAATGAAATTGAACGTACTTAGTTTTCCCATTTTTTATTTCAAATAAAACTATTTAAAGATCTAAAAAAAAATAAGAAGCAGACAATTGAAGGAGGCAAATGCGTCATTAAAAAAAAGAGGACTGCTTATACAAGCAATCCTCTTATAGAAAGTAAAAATTTATGTTTATTTAGTTTTTGGACGCGCTACCTTAACCAACTTAACCACTATCATTCTATCATTGCTTTGAATCTTGCAAAGATAGGTGCCGTCAGCAAGTGTTTGATTAGAATAGTCAATAGTCTGATGTCCGCCTTGAAGGTAACCATTGAATACATCTTCTATGTATACGCCTTGTGAATTATACAATGCTATATTAACATTGTCTGCCACTTTCAAATCAAATTGTATAGTAGTTTTATTTTCAAAAGGGTTAGGGTAAGCGCTCGCTTGAATATTGGCCTCAGAGCCCGCTTGATCACCTGTCACGATGGGTACAGACGGAGTACACGATCCGACAAGATCCCAGGCATCAGTCCAGTAAGCACCAGTTCCAGGACCATAAGCCCAAGCAGCGCCATTACACCATCCTGAATAAGGCCAAGGCTTACATTGGTATTGGTTGCCTACGTTCTTCACTTTGCTTCCCGGTACATAACCATTGTTTTCCAGATAGGTTGGTAATGAAGCACACACACTGACAGCATTTACAGTAATATTAATCGAAGCCGAAGCATTGGCATTTAAATTATCAAAGGCTTTTACGGTGATGGTATAAGGAGCAGCTCCCACATTATTCCAAAAGAAATTATATGGACTTGCCATAACCGTTCCTAGCAAAGTTGTGCCGTTATAAAATTCCACTTTCGAAATAGTACCGTCCTGATCTGTTGCATTCGCGGAAATTGTAATGGCAGCAGGTGCGTTGAATGTTGAATTATTAGCCGGTGATGTTATGGTTACCGTAGGATTTACATTAGGACTCACCGATTTAACAACCACTGATGCAGATGTTGTAGCATTCAGGTTATCATATGCTTTAGCAAGGATGGTGTATGTACCCGCTACCACATTACTCCATGTGTAATTAAAGGGACTGCTGGTAACCGTACCCAAAAGTATCGTACCATTATAAAACTCCACTTTACCAATACTGCCGTCTGAATCTGTTGCAGAAGTAGTAATATTAATCACCGCAGGTGCGGTAAACGAAGCATTGTTTGCCGGAGAAGTAATCGAAATCAAAGGGGCTTGATTGGGAGCCTTCACTGCAATCGTTATAGAAGCAGAAGATGTAGCACCGAGATTGTCGTATGCTTTTGCCGTAATGGTATAATTACCTACTGCAACATTAGTCCAATTGTAAGTATAAGGTGCACCTGTAGATGTACTCAATAAGGTTGTACCGTTATAAAACTCTACTTTACTGATACTGCCATCTGCATCAGAAGCTGTAGCTACAATAGCAACAGCAGCAGGCGCTGTAAATGTAGCATTATTGACAGGAGAAGTAATGGTTACAGCAGGTGCCTGATTGGCATTTACAACAATAACAACAGAAGCACTACCTATGGCATTCAAATTATCATATGCTTTAGCAAGGAGTGTATAGTTACCTGCCGTCACATTGTTCCAAGTGAAATTATAGGGAGCAGAAGTCACCGTTCCAAGTAATGTTGTTCCATTGTAAAATTCCACTTTAGTTACTGTACCATCGGCATCCGTTGCACTGGCTGTAATAGCTATGGAGGCAGGTGCGATGAACACTGCATTATTAGCCGGCGATGTAATGGATACCGTTGGCACTTGGTTTGGCGCTTTTACTGTAATGCTAATAGATGCATTAGCTGTTGCATTCAAATTATCATACGCTTTTGCCATGATTGTATAATTACCAACAGGAACGCTAGTCCAAACAAACGTATAAGGAGACGTTGTAGACGTACTAAGCAATGTAGTACCATTGTAAAACTCTACTTTACTGATACTGCCGTCGCTATCGGATGCTGATGCAGTAATGGCAACCGTTGCAGGAGACGTAAAGGTAGCATTATTCGCAGGAGACGTAATACTAACAACCGGATTAACATTACTTGGTGTAGTGACGTTGATACTGATAGAAGCAGTTGCAGTAGCACCTGCATTATCGTATGCCTTAGCCGTTAGAGTATAAGCCCCGGCTGCAACATTAGTCCATGAGTAATTAAACGGAACACTGGTAACCGTTCCCAAAAGAACTGTTCCATTGTAAAACTCCACTTTACTTATAGTACCGTCCGGATCAGCAGGTGTTGTTGTAATCGACACATTGGCCGGCGCTGTAAAGGTAGCGTTATTCGACGGTGCTGTAATTACAACAGTAGGGTTTAAATTTGCGGCAGTGTTGACTGTAACATTGACAGCAGCACTACTGGCAGTAATACCCAAATTATCATACGCTTTTGCTGTAATCGCATAAGTGCCCGCTGTTACATTGGTCCAGCTGAATGTATAAGGACTTGAGGTCGATGTTCCGAGTAGAACAGCACCGTTGTAAAATTCAACCCGGCTGATACTCCCGTTAGTAGCAGAAGCACTGGCGCTGATATTAATAGCAGCCGGTGCTGTATATGCGGCACCATTTACCGGTGCAGTAATGTTGACAATCGGACCAACGTTTGTATTGAATACTACAGAAGCAGGAATGGTTTGTTGCACTATACCCGGGCCAGAATAAGCCACGGTTAATGAATGAGGGCCAGTGCCCTGGAAATAATTAACAGTAATAGCATGCTTACCGGCTTTTAAACCAATAATGCCTGTACGCTGCTGATCACCATGACCACCGTCATTTGATACCACTTCAGCAGATCCTATAAACAACTTGCTGCCATCATCTGAATTCGTGTAGAACGTATAAATACCGTCTGTAGGTACATTAATAAAACCCGTAAAGCTGATACCAAAGTTTTCTTCTCTGTTGGCTACAGCACTAGAAAAGGTAGAAACGATTCCTGATTTAACCGGAGTAAGCGTTGTAAAATCAGGCAATACACTCCAGGTTCCTCCTTCGTAATATTTATAGATGACACCTGCAGATGTACCAGACGGATTTTCAGGTGTACGCAATGGAGATACAATCACATTTACAACAGCTGATGTGCTCACTGCACCGAAATTATCTGTAGCCTTCGCCGTGATAGCATAAGAGCCTGCTGCTACATTGTTCCAGGTAAAAGTATAAGGATTTACAGTGGATGTGCCGATCAAAGTAATACCACTATAAAAATCAACTTTAGCAATTGTACCATCGGCATCCGTAGCCGTTGCGGTGAAAACCACATTGCTTGTGGCAATAAAACTTGCATTGTTTGCCGGCGCTGTAATAGTCACTACGGGACTGATGTTATTGTTAAATAATGTGGATGCCGGAACTGTCTGTTTGACTATGCCAGGACCTGCATAACTAACCGATAAAGATTGACCACCGACTCCTTGAAATACATTGACAGTGATCGCATGTTTTCCAGCTTTCAATCCTATCATTCCTGATCTTTCCTGATCACCGTGAACGCCATCATTTGATACTACTTGTGTAGATCCGATAAACAATGAACTTCCATCATCAGAAGTGGTGTAGAAAGTATAGATACCGTCTGTTGGTACATTAATAAAACCACTGAAACTAATACCATAGTTATCGTCTCTGTTTCTAACAGAAATATCCATCACAGAAGCTACACCAGTTTTGACAGGTGTCAAAACTGTAAAGTCTGGTAATGTAGTCCAGGTTCCTTCGTAATATTTATAAGTAATTCCGACAACAGCACTAGCCGGATTCTCTGGTGTACGCAGCGGTGAAACGATTACCATGATGGCAGCAGAAGCACCCGTTGCGTTTTGATTGTCTGTTGCTTTAGCGGTAATGGTATAAGTACCTGCAGAAACATTGTTCCAGTTAATAGTATATGGACTTGCAGTAGCTGTACCGATTAAACTGGTACCATTATAAAATTCTACCTTAGCAATACTTCCATCGCTATCTGCTGCAGAGGCGGTGAACGTGATATTGCTGGTTGCGATATAGGTTGCGTTATTGGCAGGCGCCGTAATACTTACCGTAGGATTTGCATTGAGCGGAGTATAAGGCAATAATCTTATTCCTGGAATCGGTCTTTCATAAGCACCAGTTGGCATTTGCCAACCTACCGCCAGGTAATCATCTCCGCCGCCTTCTTTGTGCAATACTTCGATGTAATACTGTTGACCGGCAATCAGGTTAATTAAGCCGGATTTCTGCGAAGCATTCGCGTCCCAGTTCCTCGAACCAACAGCTCCATTGAGATAGGCGATGCGTGTTTTACCAGATGGACTGGTACTATTGCTTAACCATAATTCACCATCGTCATCACTTGCTATCCAAAAGGTATAAGCACCAGTATAGGGAGCGCAGATATAACCGCGAATACGTTCGCCGTAATTGTCTGCTGAGTTAGAAGGTGATTCTAAAATAGTAAGTGTTGTCGTACTTGTAGGTGTGGTGGTTACAGGAATATTGGACACGGCGTTTCCTCCGATGCCTGACCAAAACTCTCTTGTAATGCTGCCTGTATTACTACAAACAGTAGGTGGAGGAATTCTAAAGGCAACAGCATTAGAAATAATTGTTTTTGCAATGGAGGGTCCGGCATAACTGACATCCATTCCAAATCCACCTGCATTTTGAAAATAATCCAATGTAATCGCATGCTTACCTGCCTTTAAACCAATGGTACCCGATTGCTCTACCTGACCATGTATGCCATCATTTGAAACCACTTCTGTGCTGCCGATGTATAATTTAGATCCATCATCGGTAGAGGTGTAGAACGTATAGGTTCCGTCAGAGGGTACATTGATAAAACCTGTAATTCTCAAGCCATATTGAGTATCTCTGTTTCTTGGACTGATATTAAAATTATCTACTGTTCCCGTTTTTACCGGAATCAACGTATTAAAATCAGGCAATGCATTCCAGGCCCCTTCATAATATTTATAATCGAAACCATTAGTAGTAATCGGAGGATTTTCCGGATCACGGAGTGCCGACTTACCATATAAACTAGACCCCCATACTCCCCTTCCGTAATAGGCAACGCGAATTTCGCTATTGGTTGTACCATCATTAAATAACATCAGTTCGTTAATACCGGCAACGGTAGGCAGCCCTTTGGAGTATTTGATCCAATCTGTCATGGATGAATTGCGATAGTACACACCATTCACCATACCCACGTATACTGATTCATCATTGGTATACGTATCATGCAACACTTTACTGATGTTTACATTACCTGGAAGTCCGGAAGTAATATCTGTCCACGTCGCCCCTTTATCCTGAGAGCGGTAAGCTCTCGCTCCACAAGTCAGGTATACAATATTGCTGTTGCTCTTTATGGCAGCCACACTTGTCGATACATTGGTATTGACCGGAGTAGCAAGATTGACGAAAGATGGCGTAGCAGCCAACGCATTATCACTTCTATAAATTCTCCCGTTGTTCGTCACTACATATAATATATTAGCATCCGCAGGAGAAGAAACCAATGCTTTAATTTGTGTATTGATCGTGGTGATCTGCGTCCAAGTCGGCGGATTACCTGAGATATTGGTCGTGCGATACACTTCTGACTTAGCTACAAACGCCAGGTTGTTTTGCAATGTAGAAAATCCGATAACTACATCGTTGCCATTTCCATCGCCGGCTGCAAAGGGTAAATTAAGCCCTGGAGCGCCACCTGAACCGGATAAACGTTTTCTTGAACGATCATTGCCCAAATGATAAACGTCTGTATTATTTTGATAATCAAAAGCTGTATTACCTCCAAAATCGCCACCGCCATTTGTATACCACGTGGTACCTGTATAATTTAATTCACCGTTATCTTGTGTACCAATATCGATCATGTCTTTACGAATAGGACTTTGCGCGGCATGATAACACTCTGTACAAGACAAGCCATCACTTTTAGGTGTCCAGTTGCTTCCTCCATCGGTGCTTAACCAAACACCGCCGTCATTCATATTGTAAATTTTGCTGTTGTCATAAGGAGATATGGAAATCTGGTGCATGTCTGTGTGTACCTTTGCATACCAGTTGGTCAGTTGTGTCCAGTTCACTCCACCATCAGTTGATTTCCAAACCACGTGACTGGCAATGTAAACTGTATTGGCATTATTGGGATCGACAGTGATGTCATAATTATAATTACCCTGTCCATCTGATCCACCATCATAACCATTCAGGTTTGAGCCACCCGCAGCCTTCACTACGGTAAATGATTGTCCACTATTGGTTGATTTAAGAACAGGAGTTGTAGTACCTCCACCAAAATTGCCCACAAAAGTTAAGTAGACCACGTTGGGATCATTTTTAGAAACACCTATCCGTCCACCATTCAGGAAGCCGCTCCCCGGCAGAGCAATCAATGCCCATGTATCACCTTGATTAGTAGAAACAAAAAACTGGCTATGCGTAGCAGCATATATAGTGTTCGCATCATTCGGCTTAAAAACCATCTTCGTAAAATCACCCCCACTTTTCTTCAATGTCCAACTGGCACCACCATCTGTAGTCTTCCATATACCGTCGGTAGTAGCGGCCACTAATACATTATTATTAGTGGGAGACATTAATAATTCAACGGCCATTCGATTGCCTAAACCATTAGTAGCTCCTACCCAATTTTGACCACCATCTGTACTTTTTAATACACCATAATTATTAGAATAGTAATTGGGATCTCCGGTAGCCAAGTATAATACTTGATCATTCGTATAATCAATGCAAACAGCAGCGGATCCTGTTCTGTCCAGTTTGTCTGTACCCGAAGTAGGGTTCCAGTTGTTACCACCATCAATAGAAATAAACAAACCTCCTGTGGCGGAGGTTGCATACATTTTTAAAGCGTTAGACGGATGGAATTTCATCTGTGTAATACGCCCTATACCATTGATCTGGCCTGAAGAGTTGACAGGAAATAAAGTAGGACCTACGATTTTCCAGTTGCCTGCATTTTGTCCAAAAACCACTTGGGTGATTGTCCAAAGTAAGAGTATCGCTATAATGATTATTTTTTTCATAGAGTTATTGATTGAATGTTTCGATTATCTTGATTTTTCCCACACCTCGTGTTGCTCATCCTGTGAAAGTATTCTTCCATCGGGCTGTACGAAGGGTTCTACTTCAATCCTCCATTTTAAATATTGCTTGTAAGCAAACGCATATTCATTTCGTTCTGCTTTTTCCGCCTTTTCAGATTTGAATAATTTTGAAATAAGAGAACGTTCTTTTTCTTTCTGTTCTCCTAATTCTTCCTCGTTTTCTAATTCAGGCTTTTCTCGTTGAGCCCAATACTGTTCAAAAGCGGCATTCACTTCAAAAAAGTTAACAGAAGGGTTTTTCATCATTTCAACCCAAACCGGGTTGTTCGCATAATACTTTTGTGTTTTTTTATCCAGACTTTGCGCCGATGCGGCAGAGCAGGATAGTAGGAATAATCCTAAAAAGAGGAGTTGTTTCATGAAAGTTAAATAGCTGGTTACCGTAGCTACAAAACTTCTCCTCTATTCTTACATGAAAAGGCTGATAAATAGTTGCTGATTCTAAAAAACAAAAGCAGGGATTGAAATCTAAAGATTTCAATCCCTGCTTGACACAATCCGTGTTGCCACTGATTAAATAGACTCTGTATATCTTTTATAGTTATCCAAAATCGCTTGCCATCCGCCTTTTTGCATCTCGATTGGATTTTCATTTTCGGGATCAAATGTTTCTACAATTTTAGTTTCATTGCCATTTGCTGTAAACGTAATGTTTACTTTTCTGCCGTCAGCAAGACCGTAGGCCAGCAATTCATTGTTTTTTACCGCTTCGTATATTCCTCCAAAGTCAAAACTCATGCTGCCGTCTTTTGCTGCCATGGTGGTTTTAAATGTACCTCCTACTTTCACATCGTTGTCTGCATAAGGGGCATGCCATTCGTCCGATGCGAAAGCCCATTTCGTGATGTGTTGAGGCTCTGTCCAGGTAGCCCAGGCTTTGGCGACAGGGACTTTTACTGTTGTTTCTACTGTAATGGCGGTTTTGCTAGTCGTTTCCATATATATAGTTGTTTTAGTTTCTGATAATACAAATATAGAAGTCTTATGCGAAACAAAAGGTGGGGGAATTTGACATTACAAAGGGGCGATTGCGACAGATCTTTGACGATAGATGGATTAAACAGATCGAAAAACGCTCGTTCTTTAGTCAAAAGAACTAACTTAGATGACATGTCCATTCTTCCCACACCCACTATACTAGAGAGCGACGATACCTTTAGAAAATATAGAAGTTTACCTCAGGAACAATTCAAAGCCTACATCGAAGAGTTGAAAGCGCGTATTTCGAAAGGAGAAAAATTTAAAACCTTTCACTTCATGGAAGGCAACCTGGATTTAGCGAAAGACAAAGATGGATTTTATAAAATAGAGTCTGTCGCCAATCTTGTATCTTACTTGAATCATTTTTTTCCGAAGAAGAAATAGATTGAAATATTATTCTTAAATAAAACAGAAACTAACGCTGGTGCAAGCGTGGACGCTTGCACCAGCATCGAAAGTTTGTGTTTCATACCATCCGTGTCAGGTTTGAAAACCTGACATCATTTTTAAATTACTTACACAAAATATTATGCGCAATGTCATGACTCAGGTAAAATCCTTTTTTACCATTGACAGACACCAACACTGATTTATCAAAATCTACAATTTCTTTTACCGCCACTTGCACGCCCAGTTTCAAGCCTAATTTATCCAGGTGCTGCAAAAAAGAAGTCGTGTGATTTTCTATACCGGTCATGACCACCGGCGTGTTCAGCGCGATGCTCGTCAGCTTAACAGATTTATGATTGGAAAACACACCGTCTTTATTTGGAATAGGATCTCCATGCGGATCAAATTCCGGATGGCCCAAAAAATTATCCAATCGCTCGGTGAGTTCTTCAAAATTAATATGCTCCAGTTCCTCTGCCATCGGATGAATCTCATCCCATTTGAAACCCAACTTCTCCACCAAAAAAACTTCCCATAAACGATGCTTACGAATCGTTTTTACAGCAATCATTTTTCCTGCCTTAGTGAGCGTAACCGCTTTATACTTCTCGTAATTGATCAGCCCTTTCTCTCCCAGCTTCTTGATGGCTTCTGTCACTGTGCCCGGTTTTACATTCAACTCATAGGCAATATCATTGGTGTAAGCACCGTCCTTATTGCGTTCGGTCAACTTATAGATAGCCTTTAAATAATTTTCTTCTACGTAGGAACTCATAATCGCCTAAATACATTTAGGTAAACCTAAATATTATATTTGTACTACCAAAACAATTAGGCGTATATTTGGTTTGAAAGTAAAACACATTTTATAGTATGACCAAAAAAATACTGCTCTTATTAACGGCTTTTCTGTTTGTTTTAGCAGTTTCCTGTAAACAATTGACGGAAAAGATCACACCCCAGGCTCCAAATGATGATCAAACATTGGATGGTCCCATTGAAGGATTATCGACTGCAGAGAAGCGTCAATTTCTGGCAGGTGATGCCGCTTTTAATGGAGAAGTGTTCTTTGCGGCTACAGGTTTGGGACCTTATTTTGTGGCCACTTCCTGTGGAAGTTGTCATGCCGTAGATGGAAAAGGACATCCCTTTACTACGCTCACTCGATTTGGTCAATCGGATACCTTGGGAAATACTTACCTGGATCAGGGAGCACCCCAACTTCAAAACCGCGCCATACCGGGCTTTACACCGGAACATATTCCAGCCGGAGCAAGCTCTGCCAAATTTATGCCGCCTGCCAATACAGGCTTAGGTTTTCTTGAATCGTTAACGGACGCTCAACTACTAGCCAACGAAGATCCTCTGGATGCCAATGCCGACGGTATTTCCGGAAGAGCGAACTATGTTCACGCACCGGATTACTTTATTGCACAATCTTATCACCAATCCAAAAATGGAAAGTATGTCGGACGCTTTGGAAAAAAAGCAGCCGCTGTTGATCTCGAACATCAAACGGTCAATGCCTATAATCAGGACATGGGCATTACTTCGGAATATTCTCCTTTAGAACCGGCCATCAATGGTTTAACCTTTCCCTATTTCGATAATGTACCCGATCCGGAAGTATCCGGCACTACCGTAAACAACGTGGTTTTTTATTTACGCGCGCTGAAAGCGCCTGTACAACGCAATCCCTACGATGGTGATGTATTGGCAGGCAAGCAACTATTCTTAGATCTGAAATGCAGCAGTTGTCATACACCTCAATGGACAATACAACAGAGTCGTATTCCAGCCTTAGTCGGTAAAACGTTTCATCCTTATACCGATCTCTTGCTGCACGACATGGGACCTGGCTTAGACGACGGCTATACAGAAGGAACGGCATTGACTTACGAATGGAAAACACCTGCCTTATGGGGTTTGGGCTTGTCTCAAAAATCACAAGGTGGTGGTTACTTCTTATTGCACGATGGCAGAGCGACATCCATTCAACAAGCCATAGAATTGCACGGCGGAGAAGCACAGCCATCGAAAGTACAATTCTCCAATTTATCAGGATCGGACAAAGGCAAACTGATTAAATTTCTAGAAAGTTTATAACATGGATAGACAAGAATTTTTAAAAACCTGCGGCATGGCTTGCCTCGGCGGTCTTGGAGTGGCCAGCATTTTACAAAGTTGTACCAGTAGCCAATACGTTGCCAAAAGTGAAGTAGAAGGAGAATACCTGAAAGTGCTGCTGACTGAATTTTCCGCTGAGAAAAAATATGCATTGGTCAGATCGGAACAATTAAATTTTCCCATTTACCTGTACCAGGTCACGCCAACAGAATACTCTGCGGTCTGGATGGAATGCACCCATCAAGGTGCCGAACTATCTGCCCACGGTGAAGTATTGACGTGTCCTGCACACGGCAGTGAGTTTGACAAAACAGGTCAGGTCATGCAAGGCCCGGCGCAAAACAACCTTAGAAAATTTAAAACAAAAACAGACAGTCAATACGTCTTCATCCACTTATCCTGATGAGAAATATAGTTCTTTTACTTTTTATCTTTTTACAATTCACAGCGGTAGCTCAGGTAGATTCGTCGCTGTTCAGACGTATACAGAAAAAAGATTCTACCCTCAAGATGAATGTGGACGCGGTATACAGCAGGCCTTTTCTTCAATTAGGAAAAACACCTGTTGCCTTGGGAGGTTATGTGGAAGCCAACAGCAATTACATGGTGACCAATGGCAAAACAGAAGGCTTGTCTTTTCAAATGCGTCGTCTGACCATCTTCCTTTCTTCTTCCATTGGCAAGCGCATTAAATTTCTTTCTGAAATAGAATTCGAGGACGGTACCAAAGAAATCAATATTGAATTTGCTGCGGTAGATATTGAATTGCATCCCTTACTGAATGTACGCGGCGGAGTCATCATGAATCCCATCGGCTCTTTCAACCAGAATCACGACGGACCGAAATGGGAATTCATCGATCGTCCCATCTCTGCAACCACCATCATTCCATCTACCTGGAGCAATGTAGGATTTGGTTTATGGGGGAAATATGCAAAAAACAAATGGGCCATTGCTTATGAAGCCTACCTCACCAATGGCTTTGACGAACGCATCATCAACAATGCACAAAACAGAACCTGGATACCCGCTTCTAAATTAAACCCTGAACGCTTCGAAGAAAGCTCTAATGGCGTGCCATTGACAACTCTTAAAACAGCCGTCAGGCATCGCAAGATCGGAGAGCTGGGTGTATCCTGGATGGGTGGTGTGTACAATAAATTTGAAGACGATGGCATTGAACTCGACAAGAAAAGAAGAATTGATTTATTCGCGGTTGATTTCAATACACGCATTAAAAACAAAACGTACATCAACACGGAATGGGTATGGGCCTTTGTCGATGTGCCGGAAACGTTCAGTCAACAATTCGGCAATAAACAACGCGGCGGTTTCCTGGACATCGTTTATCCGGTTTTGCACAGAACCATTTTAGGATTTGAAAACGCGACATTCAATGTCGCTGCACGTTTGGAGTACGCGGATTATAACGTAGGGACTTTTAACGAAACAGGCGGTAATATACGCGACGACATTTATGCAATCGTACCCGGCATCAGCTTCAGGCCTTATCCGCAAACGGTAATCAGAGCTAACTATCGTTACCATTGGCAAACCGACTTGTTAGGTAATCCCGCAGTGAGAACGGCTGGATTTCAATTTGGGTTTTCGAGTTATTTTTAATGAAAAATCAAATAGTTAATTATTACTTAGCAAAAAATAGCTATATTTGATTGTCAGTTATTTTTATTAGTGTTTGATATTTTTAAACTAAAAGCTGAAATACTAAGAGTACTATAAATTTCACATTAATGAAATTTAAGCTTAGAACACCTAAGTGTAGAATCTTTATAAAGATCTCAATTAGTGACCTAATGCACCTGTTTATTATAATAGGTTCTTTAATTAGTTATTTAAAAATGTAATAATGAAAAAGCCCTATAGCTTTGTAACTATAGGGCTTTTTTTATTTTACAAACAAAAATTGGGCATTCCCCCGCAATCCATTATATGATTCAAACAATCTTTGATGACGGGGTCGGGCTTTCACTTCAAGTCCGGCCAACGCTCAAATCCAACGCACTTCGGGCTTTCCGCTCAATCCCTAATGCGAAATAATTATTATATTTTATTACCGTGTTACTTGCACCCACCCCCTATACTCATCCTCCCCTTTCTTCAACAAATAAAAATAAACTCCGTCCGAATTATTTTCTGCGTTCCAATTGTTTGCATAATTATCGTTGCGGTACACCACACCACCCCATCGATTATAAATTTCCAGCAACCATCCATTGTTGGCAATGCATGACACTTCAAACGCTTCATTCTTTCCGTCGTGATTGGGTGTAATCAGGGAAGGTATTTTTATATCCTCACAACAATCATTGCCGGTATATACTTGTATGGTATCATAACCATAACAACCGGAGCCGTCTGATACGACTACAGAATAAGTACCCTGATGCGTCACACTAAAAGTAGGTGTGGATGAATGATCCTGCCATTGGTAATAGGTATAATTGTTACCCGCATCCAATACAATCGTTTCGCCGTTACACAAATGTTTATTACCCCCTAAACTAAAATCCATATCCGCTGCTATGTATAAAGTATCTGAAGCCTTGCTTCCGCAAACATCTGTAACGGTCACCCAATACTTACCGGGAAGATAAGCGGAGAACGTTTGTTCTGCAGAATGATCCTGCCAAAGATAACGGGGATAACCTACTCCTGCATCGAGCAACGTAATCGCTCCTGGACAACGCGCTATATTAGGGCCAAGAGAAACCGCCGGTGCGGTATGATTTTTCACATGCACCGTATCGGTTATTGAACATCCTTCCCTGGTCGTAACACTCAGCCAATACTTTCCGGCAGCAGGTGCAATGAATGTTTGTGCAGTAGAATGATCCTGCCATTCATAGGTAATAAATCCTGTACCGGCATCCAAGAGGACAGCACTTGCTGTACACCTGATGGTATCGGGAATATCAAACACTACATCTCTGATATGAATGAACAATGTATCTACCGTTATACCGCAGGCTGAGTTTCTTTCTACAACAAGTGTATCCATGCCTTCTGCTCCGGAAAAGTTGATAACAGCCATCGTATCATTGGAAGACACCAGCGTACCTTTTCCTTTCAATAACCAGCTGTTACCAAACGATGCGCAGGAAGAACCGGAAATCTTATACTGTACAGCCGTACTGTTCACACACACGTTATCTCGCCCAGTGATGACAGGCTTTGGATCATAAAAATACTGCTGTGAAAAACAGGGAAGACCATTACCACTTTTATTCATGGCATTTCCAAAACTTCCTGCGGGATTAAGACCAAGGTTTACTCCATTGGCTACAAAACCAGACAAGATACCAGGGGCATTAGGGTTATTAATAACACCTAGCCACCGGGTATCTGTCCTGGCAACATATATTTTACCATAAGGTCCTAATTGAAAAGCAGCAATACCTGCCGTGCTGTTGACATGGCCAATCAATACCCGGGAAGCGGTGATTGAAGCCGATGTAGTTTTTCCCATGTCAAACTGGTAAATATTTCTGGTCAGTTCAGTGCCTATATAAAGCTTTGATCCATCCGGAGAAAATTCAACACCATAGCAATCCTGGTAATCAGAATTATTAATGCTTACAACAGAAGATAGAACACCTGTTTGATTATTGAAATTAAACAATTCGATCGTTGCTTCATCTGCCATCGCTAATGCTATCTTGCAGCCGTCGGGAGAAAATTTTAGTTGTCCAATGGAATTGCCGGAATGCACCGAACCGATGTGCGTAATGACAGGTGTAGCGCTTATACCGGTAGGTGTTACTAAATAAGCATAAAAAGCATCTGTATTGTATTCATGGACGATCACCCATGTATCTGTACCATTGCTATGTTTTACTGTCGATATTTTCTCTGTAACCGGTGTAAGCAGTAAGGTGTTTTTTGAAATCGCTACAACATCACCCAGCCCGCCATCGAGCGACATGTCAATGACTGAATAACGCAACCCGTTGGCTCCGCCAAAAGCATCCAATGTAAATAAATAATATAAATTTATATTTCCAGGATCAGCTACGGCAGCCATTTGAGTAGCAGAAGCATGACCAAGCAAGCCACTCCCATTAGGCATTTGTGTTCTGTTTTTATTAAAAACAAAATTGGGTGTAGAATAAAAAATGTGATTACCACTGGCATCACTCATGCTGATACAAGCTTCATCTGAAAACCTGTTGAGTATATCCGTAGTAAACGGATAATAAATGGGAACGGCTGTATCTCCTGAAAAATCAAGTCCTGCCCATTGACCGAAATACCATATTTTACTTTCATTTCCCAGGTTACAGCTGGCGGATTGCACATACAGAGTACTGGAGGTATCGTAACATTGTCCGTTAAAAGCAACCAGACTCACCGTAAAACCTCCCAATCCAAACGTGTGTGTGAGATCTTGTGTAGTAGCGACAGGTGATGCATTCACAAACCACTGGTATGAATTAGTCCCTGCTGTGGTATTGGCATAAGTTATTGATTCGCCAGGTCTGAGCGATGCCGGACCTTTGAAGGCAGACTGCAATGGACATTGTACCGTCACCTGTCTAGACATTTCTTTGTTACATGCACCTCCTGCAGGAGAAATGGCTTTCAATGTAATTGTAAATACACCTTGTTGATTGAATGTATAAGAAGGATTTGTCAAAGAAGAAAACAACACACCGTTTATTAACCATTCATAAGCGATAGCACCACCCGTCGTTGTATTATTAAATTGTACCTGTGTACCTATGGTAATAATCGTATCAGAAGGAGTAAATGAAACCTGTATGGGATTAGGACAAAGATCATTACACACCGTCGATTCCAGTAGACTTCCCCGCAAACCGGTAAGTGCTGCTATCATACGGTCTTTTTGCCCTGCCGTAAAAAGGATTTGACAAGCCAGGTTACCATAATCCATATAGTTATCCATAGGATCTGCCTGATCACCTATGCCTCCCATGGATAGAGGTCGAAAAGGATTGTTGGTACTGTGGTCATCGGAGTCACTGTTACAACTATTGACCGGTGACTGACACAAGGCAGGTGAAGAAGAACCATCCGGTTGCGTATCGCAAACTCTATCACCGTCTAGTAAACAGTTTGTATTGACACAACCTCCTTCAAAAGTATGATACAATCCAAAGTAATGTCCGAGTTCATGCACGGCAACCTTCGAGTCATCGGCTGTACCACCGAAGTAACGGGCTTCACATACTAAACCATCTTCTGGGGTACCGTGTGCAGAAGGGAAAAAAGCATAACCAGCCACTCCTGCCCCTGCTGATTCAGAAGTAATTTCTTTCACAAGCCAGATATTTATATAACGAGTAGGATCCCATCGGATAATGTTTTTCAATGCCACATCCTGTGAAGGCGCAAGTATATTTGTTAATGGAGACTGATGTCTGGTAATGCCTGTAGAAGGATTACCCTGCGCGTCCTGTTTGGCCAGGCAAAACTGAATGGTAGTGGGAACACCAAGAGGTGTCGTATAATCTCCTGCATTATTGAAGGCATCATTCAGGTGTTGAAGACCCGATAGTATTTGAGCCTCTGATATATTTTCTACTCCATTCTGATGAATGACATGCACAACAACGGGTATCATATAAGTACCGGTAGCTGTTGTTCTTTTATTTTTAAGATTCGTCAGTTGATTCCATATCAATTCTTCGGCACGATCGTGTCGCAACTGATGTGATGATTTTTTCCACAATTCACGATTCATCTCGTCCGTACCGCACAAAGGCTCTTGTCCAGCATGCTGAGCGTTTAAAAGCCTTGTTGTCAACAAGAAAACACTGATAAAAAAAATAATTCTATACCGTAAAGATTTAACCATAGCCCCTCATTGTAGCACTCGTTCATGTATTCAAAACGAAAGAAAGAAGTAACCTTCTAGAGTAAAACGTTTTTTATATGTTAACACGGAGAATCAAACTATTAAAAATCCCTTACCTAAAAATAGGTATAGCCCTAACCTTTACTCCTGATTTATTATTCGTATTTTAAACCATGGAACCGCAAGACGAACATAAATTATCTTTGGCCTATGACCTCACACAATACGATAAAGTGATTGTCATCATCAAACCCACTTCTCCGCTTCGGGAAAACTATCCGCAATACGTTAAACACGATAAAAGCAAAGACCGTTACTACATTACCGGTAAATTGGTGCGTTTTAAGTTTGATCGAATGAACTATTACAGTTACCCGGTGAAAGACGCTATCGCGCTGGTACCGACAGCTGATGTATCGGCATACGGTAAAGCAACGAAGGAAGAAAAGAAAAGAGAATTTATCGTGAATATATTTTATGGAGAAATATTATTCATCACACTGGACTTTGACAGTTTGGATTGGATGAAGTAAACAATCGGTTAAAACCTTCCCTCTGATTACTTACTATTTAACAGATATCTATGCGCCTCTATCTCCTTTTGTTCTTTTGCATTTTGTCCTTCATTTCTCAAGCGCAATCTACTGCATGGGAAAGAGCTCAGACCATGGGCAAAGGTATTAACCTCACCTGGATGGATCAACGGTGGAAGGGAACAGAAGCTGAAGAGCATAGAGATTACCTGGACTTGGATCATTTGCCCTACATCAAACAGCAAATCACGTTGATGCACGAGATGGGATTTCAATTGTTGCGCTTCCCGGTTTGTTTTGACTTGTGGTACGAAAATGATGCGCCGTACCGTTTACTCAAACCGGAATACTATGCCGCATTGGATTCAGTCATCCGATGGACAGCCGAAGAAAAGATGTTACTGATCATCGACAACCACCATGGCACATTGAATCCTGCTCATTTAAAATCAGACACGAAACGCATTTGCGCCATATGGAACGATGTCGCCAAGCGTTATAAAAGAACTGATCCCAAACGCATCTTCTTTGAAATATTCAATGAACCCAACAAAGTAAGCAAAGAAGATTGGGAACATAGTGCAAAAGAAATTATTTCCAGCATACGAAAACAAACAACCCACCATACATTGATTGTAGGTGCTTCAGAATGGAACGGTTTAAAGGCCTTGAAAAACCTGTCGTTATTCAGCTATTCCAACATCATCTATACCTTTCACTTCTACGATCCTTTCATCTATACACACCAAGGTGCCAGCTGGACAGGTGATGCGACAGCTACCACAGGCATTCCTTATCCTTACCGAAGTCAGGACATGCCTCCCATTGATTCCAAAGCGGCTGATACGTGGTCAAAAAACCTGTTCCTTCAATATCCGAAAGAAGGGAACTACGAAGCGATGGACAATAGACTCCGCAGCATCAAGGAATGGTCAAAGGAAAATAATGTCCCCCTCTTTTGTGGTGAATGGGGGGCCTATAGCAAATACTCAGCCGTACAAGACCGTTGTGCCTATTTGAACGATGTTTATACCATACTTCATAAGCTGGGCATACCCAATGCCATGTGGGAATGGGATTCTTCTTTTAGTTTTTTTGAGGGAGAACCTGCGAAGGATCATGTGATTCCTTGTATGAAAGGAATTGTGGAAGGGAAATAAAATTAAAAATCAATTCTAAATCCTGCACTGATCATGACCCCTTCAAAATATTTATGATTGCCGAAATCAGATCCTCCAAACAAAAAGCGGTACTTGATTTCAGCAAACGGACCGGCCCATTCAAAAACAGGAAACATGATATTGACTCCCGGTTGCAAAGAATAATAACTATTGGTAGCTATACGCTGCGGCACACTGCGTTGCTGCTTGACACCAGCAGATGTTTTAATGTGATCTCCATCATTCAATGCCAACATAGTGTAAAAGTTATTCAGCACAAAATGCACCCGAATAGCTTTTTTACTTATGAGGCGAAATTCATTGACCCATCCTATTTCAGCATAACTAAAGAGCCCGTTAGTGACAGGATAGCCATATACATTAGCCGCTTTTCCATTGGCTATGTTGAATTGAATACCGCTCAGCCAATGTTGTCTTACCGCAACCTCTAAATTTAACCGAAAACCGAAAAGTGATTTACCATCCATCGGAACGTAAGGTACACCAACATCCAACACCATGGTTTTTCTATGTTGAGCAAAAGACAAAAAAGGCAGAATTACTACAGCCGCTAAAAACAAGTATCGCTTCATCTTATTTATTTCGTGAAAGTGATCATTAATTTGCCGATGCCATAAATCTAATCTGCAATTCTGTCGATATTCTGAGTCCGTCCATCAATTTATTTTTCTTCTAAATTAGAAAAACCATAATTTTATTTTTTTAAACCCTTGCACATGAAAAAATTTCTACGGATTACACTGCTTATTTTTACAGCGTTGCTATTAGTTATAGCCGGATTGCTGACTTATGTAAAAACAGCGCTACCTGATGCAGGTCCTGCACCGGTACTTACGGTAGAACGCACACCAGAAAGAATTAAAAGAGGTGAATACCTCGCCAATTCTGTTGCGGCTTGTATGGATTGTCACTCTACACGCGACTGGTCTAAATTTGCCGGTCCTTTAGTACCCGGTACATTGGGATCAGGTGGAGAGACCTTCGATCAAACCTATGGATTTCCAGGTGCCTTTTATTCTAAAAACATTACACCTTTTGGATTAAAAGACTGGACCGATGGTGAAATCTTAAGAGCCATCACTTCCGGTGTCAGTAAAAATGGCAAAGCTTTATTTCCAGTCATGCCGCACCCCGCTTATGGCAAGCTCGACAAAGAAGATATTTATTCCATCATTGCTTACCTCAGAACACTTCCTTCTGTCGCCAAAGAGGTTCCTGCTTCCAAACCTGACTTCCCGATGAACTTCATCATCAATACCATTCCTAAACCAGCAGCATTCACTACACGTCCGGATACTGCCGATCGTGTGAAATACGGTGAATATTTGTTCACCGCATCTGCTTGCAAAGAGTGCCATACCAAACAAGACAAAGGGCAACCGATAGAAGGAATGGAACTGGCCGGTGGCTTTGAATTCAAAATGCCTTCAGGCGGTTTGGTTCGTTCTTCTAACATCACGCCGGATGAAGAAACCGGCATCGGTAATTGGACCGAAACCGGTTTTGTCCAACGATTCAGAGCATACGCCGACAGCAGTTACCAACCGGCTGCCTTGCAAAAAGGAAATTTCAATACCATTATGCCCTGGATGATGTATGGTAAAATGAAAGAGCAAGACCTTGCCGCTATATATGCTTATTTGAAAACGGTGAAGCCTATTAAAAACGAAGTGAAACGTTTTGATCCTTAATCATTCATTTTCCCACTCATAAAAAAAGATCTTGGTGAAGGCTAAGATCTTTTTTTATGTGAAAGCACATGAATCTTCATTACTTAGTCAATGGAAATAAAATAAGCTTTCATACGAATACAGGCACTTTATCCGTTATAGCCACAACTAAAGGGGTATTCTACACAAAGATATATGGCCTCTTTTGCCATCCACAAGCTTAAAATGACTATCTTCGATACTCCAATTCTGATTTGACGACTGTAGATTGTTATTTCAAGCCCTAATGAAATTTAAACAGCTACCTGTTGAAAAAAACAAACGACAATAAATCTACTCCTTTACGTTTCATTGATAAAGACGGCAGCAATAAACTCTTCTTCCCTACGGTAAGACAACGAGTAGATGCCTACTTCAAAGAAAACAATCTTTCCAAACATTCGGATTCAACCATGGTTACTAAAACCATTGTATTGTTATCCGCTTATCTTCTTCCTTTCGTGGCCCTCCTTCTGTTCCAACCTGCCTTTGGCATCAGCATGGTATTATGGCTCATCATGGGTTTTGGTGTAGCGGGTATCGGCATGTCCGTGATGCACGATGCCAATCACGGCTCTTATTCTGCCAACTCCAACGTTTGCTATTGGATCGGACATACACTCAACCTGATCGGAGGCTCTGTCTTCAATTGGAAATTGCAACACAACTTACTGCATCATACCTATACCAATATAGTCCATCACGACGATGACATCGAAGACAAACTTGTGCTTCGTTTTTCACCACATACTACTGTAAAATGGTATCACAAAGTACAATTTGTATATGCCTTCTTGTTCTATGGCATTCTCACACTTTATTGGACATTGTTTAAAGACTTTATACAGTTTAGTCGTTATACCAACAATGGCGTAAACAAAAACTCCTCTACAGAAAATAAAATCAGCTTATTAAAAATCACGACCAGTAAGCTGGCTTACTTCTTTGTTATTATTGTCATTCCTACTGTGTTTTTCCACATTCCCTTTATGCAAGTATTTGTCGGCTTCTTACTCATGCATTTCGTCGCTGGACTTTTACTCACTGTAGTCTTTCAATTGGCGCACTCTGTAGAAGGTACATCACATCCCTTGCCTTGCAGCAAAGGAAACCTGGAGAATAACTGGGCCGTGCATCAACTCAATACCACCGTGAATTTCTCCCGCGATAATAAATTCTTGTCATGGTATATCGGTGGTCTTAATTTCCAGGTAGAACATCACTTGTTTCCCAATATCTGCCATGTACACTATCCACAGATTGCAGGTATTGTAAAATCAACTGCTGAAGAATTTGGAATCCCTTATCTAGAGAAAGCTTCTTTCTGGCAAGCACTCACTTCTCATATACGCACCTTGCGAAGATTTGGGAATATCCCTACAATTAATGAAGCCTTGTCTTAATCTCTCTTGAGACAAGTATTAAATAATAGTTAAACTTAAATGTATCGACCATGAGCAAAAAAGACACGACACCATTTGACGTATTGGACAATAACCACAAGTTCTTGCTAGAAGATGCTTACCATTCTCTGGAATGGATAAAGAACGACAGCAGACCGCACGGTAAAGAGTTTTATCTGGTTCCTCTATATCAGGAAAGAGCGCTCAATTATGCACTCAATGGCAACGACATGAAAACTTATAAAGAAATTATCGGCAAAGAATTAACCAAAGAATTTATCGAAGCTTTACCTCGAGGTTCTTTTGCCACATTGGTTTATTAATCAAATACTATTTTGCAAAAAAAGCACCGGTTATGCCGGTGCTTTTTTTTTGATGTACTTTCCTGAATTAGAACATCCATTACCTATAACTAAGTATATAATCCTTTTTTAGCACGTTGGAGGCCATTATAAAAGCATACAGAAAGTCTTCAGATTGTATCCTAATTTTGAATCAGAACTCTTTTTGCGACTCTCACTTTTAAACTTTAGCATTATGAAAAAAATCATCTTTTATTTCTCGCTATTTTCCGTTTGTTCGATTAACGCTTTTTCACAAAAAACGCATACTAAAGAAGATGTTTGGATTGATCGTTTTGATTTCGAAGGAGCCGGATCAAAAACTTTTAATCGAAACACATTAAGAGGAGAAACCTGGCTCACTCTTTCAGACGTTGATAATAAGGGAGCATCCACCATAAGTCCAAACTTCATTATAAGCGATAAAGAACATGGTAAGGTATTACAAGTGAACTATACATTGAATCAAGGAGAATTAAAATACGATCCCTATGTAGGAATATATTGTACCACACGAGCCAGTAGCTATCCTAAACATATCGTATATGTCGCTTACGATTACAAAGGCCCTAAACATGCCTTTCAGTTTTGTACCAATGATGTAACAGATTATAATTACTACAGAAAAAATGTTCCGGCCAGTGAAGAATGGACTACTATTCTTATTCCAATTGCGGATTTAGAGCAGTCTCCTGATTTTGGCAATGGCGAAAAACCACCTTTACATGCAGAAGAGCTCAAAGCGTTGCAATGGTTCATACAAGGAAAAGCAGGAGATACAGGAAGCTTGCTTATTGACAACATTCGTTTTGTTTATACACCGATTGAGGGAAGAAATTATAAGGACTAGCAGAACCATCTCAGTAGAAAAAAAGCATACATCATTTTTATGTGTGCTTTTTTTATTTATTCCGTTGAAGCTGTTTACCTGTTTGCTCCTCATAAATTTTTTTACGGAGGTGTTCGTATTTTACTTTAGGCAAAGGGGCTTCCCCTCAGATCGGAGAACAATGTAATTTCCTGGCTTGTATTCTTCGGGTCGTACCATCACGCTTGTTATTCTGCTTGTAAAAATAATAGCTAATTGTAGATAAGCAACCCGAATCTTTAAACGGTACATCCGTATGAAACCGAAAAATATTCCTGCAAGCCATAAAGATTATTGTTCTGGCAAACTCAAACAAGTGATACCATTTACAAGAGTCAAACATGCAACGTTTTTTGTCTTAAACAGTCAATTCACTCATAACTAATCATATAAAATGTCCTACTCTTGTCTGTCCAGTTTTTGTCCGTAAAATTAAACCCGGTAAAAATATTACTATAAAAACGTGTGTTGTATTATTGATTTATAAAAGCCTGCCTCTATAAGGCTACACAAGCAGTAGCCCAGACTTCTGAAAATCAACAGCTATTGAAGTTTTTATGTATCCGACTCTTAAAAAATCAGTTTTACTCTTTACGCTTGTTATAGGCGCTCTGTTTGTTACAACAACTCAGGCGCAATTCAAGGTAATCGGCTATTATCCTACTTATGCCGGAGGTTATCCGAATGGTGTCAATAACCTGGATCTGGCGAAGATCACTCATTTATACATTGCATTTGCCAACCCGGATGGTGCCGGAAACCTTGTTCCTTCTTATGGTACTACAGCGAATATTACAACGGTGGTGAATGCGGCTCATGCTAAAAATGTAAAAGTATTTATGTCCATCGGCGGTGGCGGTGCCTCTGGCACAAATTACCAGACACTCTTGAGCAGTACGGCCAATATCAATGCCTTCGTTACCAAAATAGCAGCCTTTGCTACCACGTATAACCTGGATGGTATTGATGTAGACATTGAAGGAAATATATTAGATGGCAATACACTGACCGCTGTTCAATACCAAAACTTTGTTACCGCTTTAGGTACGGCTTTGCATAACATTAACAAAAAAATGTCATCGGCTCTGGGAACATGGTTCGGCCAATACGTAACGAGCACCGCCGCCAATCAATTCGATTGGATCAACATGATGTCTTACGACCTCTATGGCTCATGGACCGGTCCCGGTCAACATGCTCCTTATACGATGACGACTGATGATTTTCAATACTGGAACACTACCAAAGGTGTACCCGCCTCCAGGCTGGTCGTAGGGTTACCTTTTTATGGTTATGGATGGGGATCGCTTTACTCCGCCGGCATCGCATATTGCGACATTGTGAATACTTATCCCAACTCACAAAATAACGATCAGGTGGGGTCAGGTGGTAATGTGATTTATTACAACGGTATTCCAACCATCAAACAAAAGACTACCTATGCCGCGCAAAATGCAGCCGGTGTGATGATATGGGAACTCACACAGGATTGTGCGACTTCAGATAGCCGCTCTTTGTTGCTAGCGGTGAGTCAGGTGCTTGCTCCATTGCCAGTGACCTGGCTTGATTTCTCTGCATGGACAGAAGGACAATTCGTGAAGCTCGATTGGAGTACAGCGAAAGAAGAAAAGAACGGCTACTTCGTCGTAGAAAGCAGTATCGATGGATTATCCTTTCAGGCAGTAGATCGCGTAGTGGCATCAGGAAACACGACAGCGATCTCTCGCTATACTTACCTGGATACGCAACCTCTTAGCAATCCGATCTATTACAGGATCAAACAAGTAGATACCGACGGTGCTTCTACCTATACTTCTATTGTGTACGTGCAGTGGAATTCTGCAGACATCATTTGGTTTGACGTACATCCCAATCCTGCCACACAACAAGAAATTCAGGTGCAATTCAATCACGCTTCTGAAGCACAGCAACTGGAACTAACAGATTTGTTAGGTGCTACTTACTATAGCGAAATACTGACCGCACAGCAAGTGAAGGAAACGCATACGATCAAATTGAATAGCATTCGTCCCGGCATTTATATTTTATCTGCTACAGGAAATGGTAAGCAGTACCGTGTAAAAGTAATTGTGAATTAAGAAAATAAGAAGGGTGAAAAACAAAGTAACTTTGCCTTTCACCCTTTTTTATTTTTTACGATGTATTACAATTTGATGAATCGAATCATCTTATCGCTTCCATCGACACTGATCTTCACATAATATAAACCTGCCGCCAGATTGCTGACATCCATACTGGTCGCATTCACATGCTCCCCTGTTACAGCAACTCCTAACGTATTCACAATTTGTACTGAGCTGGAAACATTTTCAAGACCCGTCAACTGCAATTGGCCTGTAGTAGGATTTGGAAATAAGCGAACATTTTTAAAGGCTTCACTTTCTACAATAGCCGTGGCTGTGGCTTCAACAATTTGTCCTTGCGCTGGATTTCCATTGATCAGTGTTATACCAAAATCGCCTAACATTGATTTCGAAATGTTTCCATCCAGCAGGGTTGCTGTAACATTTAATAAAGTTGTATTGGACAACAACGGTTGTTTACCAAAACCACTAATGATTAGCACATCGTGATTAGCATCATTATATGCAAATATAAAATCTTTATTGATTTCTTCTGTAGTGTTTTCAACCGTATCAATTCTGATTTTGGTTTGATCGTAATCCAATTGCACATCGAGTGCTTGTGCGGTATCTGCGGCAAAGAAATACAGAGGGAAACGAACCTTGTTACCGGGAAGCTGAACAGCCGCAGACAAGTCATAAATGACTGTTGCATTATTTTCCGTTACCTCTTGTGTTCTCATCTGAGAACCTGCCGCGTTATCAAAGTAACCAGCAGTACCTTTATAAGGACTGGGCAATTCTACATCACCCATCAATATACCATGATAAGTTTCAGGTGGTGCTTCCGCACAAGATCCGTTAATCGTATGATGGATAGGAAGACAAGAAGGAATGATTGGTAGTGTTTGGGTGACATCAAATATTATTCCCGGACTCTTAGTAGAGGCTATCATGTATTGATTCTGTGCATTCAGGTAGGCAGCTGTATTGCTAATAGTCGTTTCATCAATGAAATTCCAATCCGGGGTTTCGGTAAGCAAATTACCTTGTAGATGAAAAGACTCTATTTTTTTTGCACTACGGAGAACTATCTGATCATGATCATCTGACGTGATCTTACCGTCACGGTTTACATCTGCGGCTAAAAGCGAACACATGGTGACCGGCGTATTCTTTTTATCTGATAGATCAAGAGCATCGATAATTTTAAATACTTTAAGCGCATCGTCCGCATTAATATATTTGGTTACATCCGTAGCAGGTGCGATATCTCGTTTGATGTTTAGGTTATCGCCGTTCGTTAAATTGTAGGTAAAGTTACCATTGAGATTTGGAACAATCGGACTGCTTAGTCCTGAACAGTCTGATGTACCTGAAATATTAGTAACCAGGTATTGTGAAGGCTGCGCGCTGTTGTAACCTAATCTTAGGCCTGTGTCCGAATAAACCAACGTTCCGTTTAAAGCACCAGCCGTCGCTACCTTTGTCACGGTAGCGCTTACTGTATTGCAACTTTCAACAGAACCATCCAGGTAATATTCCAAAATACTGCTGCTCGCAAAAGTATTCACATTACCTACCAACATATTGGTATGATTGATATCAAAGCGCAGGTAAATGAGATTGCCATACAAGTAAATCAAACTAGCACCAGCATGAGCGGAAAAAACAACTTTTAAATTCCCCGGAATCGATTCTGTAATAGATACCTGAACCGCTGTGCCATCACTAGAGCTTATACCATCGAGATAATAAGTTGGTGACGTAGCCAATGAAGCATAAGAAGAATTGTAAGTGAGATTGATCTCCATCTTATTTATATTCGGTTCAAAACTTCTAGCGATGCTTATCATAAATGAACTTCCGGCACAGGAAACTACCTGATTCGGCATGCCGTATTGAGATCCGTTATAGCGTACATCAAAACCAAATGGGCCTGCCGGACAACCCAGAGCATTGGTTTCTGATACCGAGAATTGTGAGATTGCTACTGCTGTATTGAAATGTAAGTTCGCAGTATTGGTTCCATTACCAGATACTACCGTTGTATTTTGAACACCCACCCAATTATAGGTGCTTCCTGGACTTAGACTGCTTACACTAAAAGCATAATTTTTACTGAGATCGCAAACGGCTAGCCTGCCACTTGATAATCTAATCACCGGTGCATATCCAGTGATTGTTTTACTAACCTGTGCCACTACACATTGATCGGTATTGTCTATTTCTGAAACGGAAATTATTCCTGCAGATCGCAAGGAGGCAATGTTTGATAAATTTAATGAGATCGCACTAGCTGACAAATCATTGCCTGTTACAAACATGTTTGGAGGAATTGACCACGCATAATGATATCCACTGTTGCTATGATTCAGCTGATAAGGTACCACCGCATTATTTGCAGAGTTACATGTAAACGCGGGTCCCTGAATGACCGGAAGATCGGGAGACGTTTTAGGAGAGACGGTAAAGGTTGCACTGCGTAAACATCCTTTATAAGTAACATTCACCGTAAGAGGATAAGCGTATGTAAAATTGTTAAACTTCAAGTCGATAGAAGAACCTGTAGCCGGTCCTTGCGGACTCATCAGAGAATTATAAACCCAGTTGTAAGTCGCATTAGATAACTGAGCAGTAGAAAACGTATACGCTGCCACAGGTTGTCCGCAAACTACGGCAGGTCCTGTAATAACAGGCACGGGCGCCGCTTCAATGGATAAAATATTTTCATACGTACAACCTGACAAATTTAACTTCTCAGTCATTTTCAAATCACCGCCAGCACTGTTGTTGAAGTGCATTCCTAAAGTAGTTTGAGTAGTAGCAGTTTCCGCCGCCGCATTGGAAGGAAGCATCCACTGATAAGTAGATCCAGGTCCCAGCTGGCCACAGATAAACATCAAAGAAGTACCGGGAGTACAATTGACTAAAGATCCAAGGATAGGATTAGCAGGAGGAACCAAAAGCGGTATCAAATTAAGTGTAGCATCCGGTCCTGTACAACCTGCTGATGTTGTCTCCTGCACTTTTAGTGTAAAGCCCGTATTGAAATCCGTACAATCAAATTGAATCGCATGTTGATTAGATGCACCAATTACCGTGGTACCCGGAACAGGTGTCCAACTGTAAACACTCCCTGTTGTAGCTGGTACACTATAGGTCACTCCTTTTGCATTCCCGCAAATACTGGCCGCTCCTGTAATGGTATTAACGGGTACAGCCAATGGATTAATAAATAAAGATACAGGTAATCCACTGCAACCGGATGAGGTATTCGTTTCTATAACTGTTGCATTAGCACCTGTTACGAAAGTGCTGCACGTTACCGTTACTGCGTTTGTACCTGCTCCCGCGTCAATGCTGATGTGAGAAGGAAATGACCAAGCGTAAGTATTGCCGGCATGAGCTGTTACACTGTAAGGAGCAAGCACGGCATTGCCACATAAAGAAGCAGCGCCACTAATGGCAGAAGTTACAGGTGTCGCAAGACCGGTGATGAGTAAAGAAACAGGTTCGCCTTTACAATTAGAAGTATTCGTTTCTACTACAACTATACTCCCACCGCTAAAAGCACTGTAATTAATTGTTGCGGTATTACCTCCCTGACCAGAAGAAACCGTTCCGCTTCCTGCCACTGACCAGGCATAAGTAGAGCCGGAAGTACTCGTTACGGTATACGATTGACTGGTTGCATTCGCACATACTGCGGCGGATCCTGTAATGGAAGACGTAACCGGTACAACCAAAGGACTCACGGTAAAATTACCGGCAAGTCCGGTACAACCGGCACTATTGGTTTCCGCTACACTAATTGTACCGGTAGTAGTAAAGCCGATGAAATCAAGTGTTATGCTGTTTGAATTTAAAATACCACTGTTGGTAGCGGTTGCAGGGAAATTCCAGTTGTAGGTAGAACCTGCTGTATTCGTAACGGCATATACTTTGCCGCCGGCATTCCCGCATACCGATGCACTTCCTGATATCGTTGGTGCTACCGGTACCGCTAATGGTGCAATAGACAGAGAAGCCTGTGCACTTCCACAGCCTAAGGTATTGGTTTCGACGACCGATACATTTCCTGTCGTAACATAACCGGAGAAGTTCAATACCACTTGTTGATTGCTATTGCTACCACTGATCGCGGCATTGGCTGGAGCGGTCCACACATAAGTAGAGCCTGCATGGTTTGTAATGGAATAGGTTTTGCTTTGAGCATTGCCGCAAACCGATAGTGCGCCGGAAATAACAGGAGTAATAGGAATAGCATTGATGACAATACTTTTCTCTACTACAGGAACAGTGGAAGGATTGGAAGCGGTCATTCTGATTTTATAGCCCGTACCTGCCGGTGTACCCACAGGTATAAGATAAGTGAACGTTCCAGCCACAGAAGTAGTCTGTGTAGACAAAGTAACAGGAGCAGCAAAACTTCCGTTCGCATCGGAAAGCAGGAAGGTATATTGATTGCCTGTCGGGTAATAACCGAAGGGGTTGAAATTTATTGTCATTGTTTCACTCTGACAATAAGCAGACTTGTCGGTAGTGAAATCTAATTTCAAGGGAGAATATTTCACCAGATAGGAATCTGTTCTGTCACCCTTTAAAGTCAATTGATATACATTCGGAGTAGGATCAAAATCACTGACGGTATTACCTGGTACCGGATAGTAGCATCCTGTGGCATATACGTTTTCCTGTGCATCTACTGTAATAGAATGTCCACCGTAAGAGTACAGCAAATTAGGAGAAAGGGTAACCTGATTGGCACCACCGATGCCCGAAGCCCAATCCAATGTACCGTCGTTTAGATTATAGGCACCGATGAAATTATTATTTGCATTGATATAAAAAGGCTGCGCACCGGAAGGATTCAGGTTGAGTGTAGGTCCAGCCATGGCATGTAAATAAACATGCTGTGGACTCACAATGAAAGAGAAATCCGATATGCCTTTAAAGTAATTTACCCAAACCAAATCTCCATTGGTTGTATACTTCGCCAAATAGCTGTCTGAACCACCGCTGCCTGTGCCCGTTACTACACCGGAAGAAGGATCAAAATCCATCGTGGTGGAATTGGTAAAACCCATGATGTAGAAGTTGCCTGAAGCATCTACATTGTTATGAATGAAAGCGTTTTCTCCATTACAGGTAATGCTCTTTGCCCAGGCCATGGCTCCGGTAGTTCCATCGTACTTGGCAAAATAAGGATCACTATGTGGAACGCCTGTCGGAGTAACAGCAATATTGGCTGTGGCTGTAGGAGAAGGATCAAAGTCAACCGTCCCGTAATAGTCTCCTGAAAGATAAATATTGGTATTGTCCGTGGCAATCGCATCAACGCTCGCATAACCTTGTACACTGGCTGTACCACATTCTATTTTTTGCACCAACAATACATTCAGGTTCACATCGTACTTGGCAAAATAATTGGCCGCGGCATTCGCCGGTGAAACGATATGCACACCTGCTGTCACATCAACATCCGTTGCTCCGGAAAGAACTCCGTATACATAGAAGTTATTAAAATCATCTGTAGTTATTTTACTTACTCCTACAAAATTATACACCCAGATGAGGTCACCGCTTGTGTTGTATTTTGCTATAAAATAATCAGTGGTTTGATCAGAAGAACTGTAAGGAAAGATGGTGCTGCCTCCGCTCGTATTAAAATTTACACTTTGGCTCACAAAACCTGCAATGTAAAAATTACCACTCTTGTCTGCCCGCGCATCCTGCAAGGCATAGGCGCTTAGGTTATCTATTTTCTTTGCCCACAACAAATTTTTGTTGGTATCATACTTCGCCATATAAGTACTGACTTGATCCGCACTCGTAGAGGTAAGATTCACGACAGATGAAGCAGAAGGATCCAAATCCGATGTGCCTTTAAAATTTCCGATGTTGATCAGGTTTCCACTCCCATCGTTCAGGACAAATACCCCCGACTCTTCTACATCGTTGGTATTTGTAAGTGCACCACCGGTATTGAACGCCCAGTTGATGTTTTGTGCGGATAGCTCGCCGGTAAATAGAATACACAGGGCAAGCAAAGAATAAAATAATTTCATAAAAGAAATTGACTAGATATAAACCAAAAAGAATAATTAAAAGAATGATGCGGCGAGGAGTCGACAGCGAAGTTACTGATAAGTAAAGTACAGTGGATACTTACTAATAAGTATATTTATGTGTAACCATGCTTTTTATCCACCTGTAGACATGACCTAGTATGTGGCAAAGAAAAAATATAACTCTTATGAGATTAACCTTTTAAGGGCTAAAAATGATTTCAGATAAAATTCAGTAATGTATTTCCTGTCAGAGGGATCAAAAATGATAAATTTGAATAGAAACCTCGTCTGGTGCTTCTTTTAGCAATTGGTATATTAACCTACATGTACCATATCCTCAAAAGCATCGCTTATGCCGATGCTTTTGTTTTTTGCAACGTTTATCATGAAGATCGCTTTAATTAATACATACTTGCTGACTTAAGTTTAGAGAATTAGGCACCTAAACGTCTAATAATACGTTAATGATTATACATCAACCGATCACCTCGCTTTGCAAAAAATCACCTTCAACAACAAAAACAACCTTTTCTTTCAGCGCCTGAAAGAAAAAGTAGATCTGTATTTCAAAACAAACAATACGGTTGCTACAGGAAACACTAAGCTGTATGTAAAAAGCATATTTCAAGTGTGCAGCGCTATAGGGCTATATATTAGCCTTGTCTTTCTGCATCCCGATCCTTTTCTTGCGGTCATCTTATGTGCTCTGTTGGGCAGTAATCTGGCCTTTATAGGCTTTAATATCATGCACGAAGGAGGCCATCAGAGCTTTTCTAAAATAAAATGGATCAATCAGCTCTCTGCTTATTCTCTGAATGTATTGGGAGGAAGCGCCTTGTTCTGGAAAACGAAACATAACATCAACCATCATACTTATACCAATATTGAAGGAATGGACGATGACATTAACGTACAACCGTATATGCGTATCCATGCAACACAACGCAGGTATTGGATACATCGTTTTCAGCATATCTATTGGTTTTTGCTCTACGGCATTACCTATTTGTCCTGGATATTTATAGATGACTTTGTCAAATACTTCAGTGGAAAAATTGTTTCTAACAGTGATCATCAAAAATGGACGTTCAAAGAACATCTTATTTTCTGGTGTACCAAACTAGGATATATCAGTTTGTACATCGGATTACCGGTCTATTTCGCTGGTTTCATCAATACCTTAATTGGTTTCGGGATCATGACATTCGTTTGTGGATTAACCATCGCCGTCGTCTTTCAAATGGCTCACGTGGTCGAAAACACAGCCTTTCCCAAACCGGATAAAGAAAACAATAAGATCAATAAAGAATGGGCCATACATCAAATAGAAACCACCGCTAATTTCGGTACGGGAAATAAAACCTTATCCTGGTTTCTGGGTGGTTTAAATTTTCAGGTAGAACATCATTTGTTTCCACGCATCAGTCATGTGCATTACCCTGCCATCAATAAGCTGGTGAAAGAAACGTGCAAAGAGTTTAATGTTTCCTATTTGGAATTCTCTTCGCTGGGAACAGCTTTTTGGTCTCACCTGAAGCACATCAGAAAAATGGGGATAGCCGGTTAAAAAACAAATAAGATGGAAATGGAAAAGACCGGTATTAACCGGTCTTTTTTTGTGGATCAAAGTCCAAGACTGTCCATTATCGATTTCATATAGACCAATACTAGCCAAGCGATACCCTACTCATCATAATTCGCTCCAGTAATGACTCAATTGGTTTTAGCGCTACCGCTATACTGCCTTTGAAAGACAGCGAGATGATTAAGCTTGCGGTAAGGGAATCAATGACCGGATCCAACACCGCTTCTGATAAAAGAAATATAACTATAGCAATAGCCAACACGATCTTCGTTGCCTTCGTTTTGATAGACGCTTTTTGTGCTTCCAATAATGCGCTCTTTAATTTAGTGACATCCTGTATCGTTCCAATTATTTTATTTTCCGATACCATGGTGCCTTTAAGATTTATGCAATTTTCATTTTTAGCCCATCGTAAGTACCGAAAAGTAATGTCAAATGTTTGCTTAACCTCCAGGTTCTTGATCGTTTCTTTAAACAAATGAAAATCTTTATAATGAATTTTCCTGCAAAAATTTAACAATCGTTTATTATCATGGTAAGATTCTGAAATGCGCATAGCCTCATCGGAAAGTACGAAAGATTTTGTCCGGGTATCAAACTCCCAATTTCCTATATGACCTATACGCTGAGCCTCGGCAAGCCTCGCTTCGCTATTTTTAAGTGCTTTTTCTGCCTGGTATTTTTCTTGCTTCATGAGATAAATTCTTCTCGCATTTTCAAGGCTGATGCGAAGGGATTCTGATGATAAACTATCCTTTGACAAATAGTCATTTGCTCCTTCTTGCATGAGTTTAATGATCATTTGCTGATCTTTCTGCCCTGTAAGCATGACAACCGGTGTATACGAATTGGTTTGCCTTATTTTTTTAAGAACCTCCAATCCATCGTAACCCGGCATATTATAATCCAGAAAAATACAATCATAAGGTTCCTTGGTAACAAGCTCAATGGCTTTTGAGCCATCATAAGTACTACTTAAATCAACTTCTAATGCGGTTGCCGAGAGCGCTCTTTTAAAAAAGAAAATATCTTCTTCATTATCGTCAACAACTAAAACATTATATTTCATATCCAACTTTGGTTTAATAAAAACAGAAAAGAGTAAATTAGTCTAATATATTTAACATTTAATCGACACAAAACAAAGTTTAATGGCAAAAATAAGTAAAAAGGCTTATTTGTAATACCTAATATAGAGTACTCAAGAACCTTAGCCATAAACCAATAGTCACACGCAGGCCTTCATTCTGGTTATCCATTTCCCTTAAGAAAATAGTGAACAGATCGATTTTCAGTATTGCATAGTGGTATTGGTCAGGAGTAGAGGGAATAAAAAACGCTAACACAATACGTGAAGGGTCTTCCTAAAAAGGCTATTTCGGATCACGTGCTGCGCCATAATCTCTAATACAATAACAGCCGGTCGAATTCGGGATAATCTAAAAAATACTGTACCTTCTCTCTAAACTATCCATCATAGACCAGCTGCTTTTTGAATGGTTTTGTTTCCTATGAAAGAAGAACAATTTACGGTCAACGAACAGGAACATAAAATTGATCTGCTCAATCAATCAGCGCAGGAAATGCATCATACCGATGCCAAGAAATCTGCGCTCCTGGCGCAAGAAGCACATGAAAAAGCGTTGGCGCTCTCCTACGATAAAGGACTGGCAGACAGTTTAGCCATTCTTGGTTTTCACAAACTGCAGCTCTCCGACATTGAACACGCTTTCGAATATTCTTACCAAGCTATTTCTTTTTATAAAAAAATCGGAGCGCAAAAGGAAATTAGTTTTCCTTTGTACATCTTAGGCATCACACACAGTAGACTCAGCAATTACGACAAAGCGCTGGATCTCTTTTTAGAAAGTCAAAAGATCAGTACCACATTCAGCGACAAAGCACAGGAAGCCAAAACGCTGATCAACATGGCGAGAATTTATTCTTATTTCAAAGACCTGTCCACCGCTATACAGTACGCCTCCCAAAGTCTTGCCTATGCCCGCGAACTCAACGACAAGGAGCAGGAACGCTATACGCTCATGGTAACAGGCATGATCTACCTGAATGCGAATGACTTTGACCACTCCATAAAATGCTTCCGGGAAAGTTTAACAATCCCCGCACTGAATGGTGATTTGGGTAATAATATCACCTACAGTCGTATTGGCAAATGGCACGAGAAGCAACAGCAATACGAAATGTCCCTGCAGTATTATGACAAACTGTTAGAGACGGCTTTACTGCTCAAGCATACGTATGTACAGGTCGTTACGATGATTGACATTGGTACTTGTTACCAAAAGATCCATCGCATAGTGGAAGCCAAAAGAATATTAAAAGAAGCTTTTGTCCTTGCCGAAAGCAAAGATTACAAAGGCATCATGGCCGATGTACACAAAGAGCTTTGCGAAATAGCACGATTAGAAAACAATGCAACAGAAGCTTTTGCACACCTGGAAAAGTATCATGCGCTGAGAGAAGAAATCTACAATGCGGAAACTGCTGCCCGCATTAAGAACATCCATGTCATCAACCAACTGGAATCAGCAGCCAAAGACGCGGAGATTGAACGCTTGAGGAACGTGGAATTAAAAAATGCCAACGACGAACTCGATAGCGCCAATAAAGAATTGACAGAAACGATTGATGAACTCACACGAGTACGCATCAGTAGGTTCGCGACTTCCTTGACGCTCCTTGTTGCGATTGCCTTGTTTCTGCTCTCAGAAGGTTTTCTCGATCCTATTGTAGATTCTTATTCTACCAATATATGGTTAAACTTATCGACCAAACTGTTACTCGCTTTACTGCTGAAACCGATTGAATCGTTTTTTGAAAAGCTGTTGCTTTCCTATGCAGCAAAAAGGAAGAAACAAAACAAGAAGTCTTTGCCTTGGTTGTCAGGCAATGACTATTAACCCTTAAGGCTTACGATCAGTAGAGGTATACTTGCCTAAATAACAAAAAGCATTTATCTTACTTTTAGATTCAGTCTTTAGCCGCTTACTCTCATGAATTTCAAATCCCTTTTTATTCAGCGCAGTCAATTGTTGATAGCCGGTATACTGACTTTTCTTTTTGTACTCCTCACTAAACTCCTTCCGCTTTACCTGACCAGCCAACACATCATCTACGACGAGGAGGCCATTGGAATAAAAGCAGGTAAAATGTCTGCGTTGCTCACCTGGCCTTTATCGGATCTGTTGTCTGTTCATTTTGTCAACAGCTATTATTTCATCCCTTTCGTTTTTTTACACTACTGGCTGCTGATCGTAGTCCTGAAGCAGATTCATTTATTTTTTAAACAAAGAAAAATATACCGCTGGATTTTCGGAGGGATAATATTGGTATTCATTATCCTGCGCATCAACCCCAATCTATTGTGTGCGCTGGACAGTAATGAACCCAGCCGCAGTATAGGCACTTCCGGTAACGGAAGTTTACAACACGGCAGACGCATGCTGTTTCGGGGAAACAATTTTCAATACTTCAACTTTCTCAGTTATTTGAAAGGCAATTGTTTTGTACATGAAAAAGTAAAACAATCACTGATTGATGCGTATATGATTTGTGAAACCACATGCCCCGGCATTACATTCTATACCGGTGAAGGTTCGATGAGAAGAGGTGGTCCTTACATTTTCAATCACCGCACGCACCAAAACGGATTGAGTGTGGACCTGCTGTTGAACTACAAAAAAAACAATGAACCTTATGATCCGGTTGGACTGCTTAATGCTTACGGTTATGGCTTAGACACAGACGAAAAAGGGAAAGTCAACAAGAGCAAGCCGATCAATCGCTATGCTGACGATACACAACTGGATTTTGAAACCAACGCACGCTTCCTGCTGGCGCTGGACGATGCTTGTAGGAAAAATGGTGTACGCATAAGAATTGTCATTTTAAAAACAGCGCTGAAGCCCTTTCTATTTGCAACGCCTTCCGGAAAAAAACTACAAGATAGACACATCCGTTTTGCTCATACACTCACGCCTATGCTTAATCAGGCGCATGATGACCACTTTCATGTGGATTTTGAAATCGTCCAATAAAATCAGGCTTGCAGTTTATAGCCAACGCTAAGATTATTTTTTACACTATCCCGAACTTAAGCTCCATACCATAACGGCAGCAGTTAAAACTGTCGCCAATACCAACTTATATAAAGAGCTATTTTTCCTACCAGTCTGAAGACTTGCGATAGATCATAAAGAAAATACCTTCCTCATTATCATCCGCTGAACACAATGATGTCATTAAGGCTAAATAATATCAAAAAAAGCAAGACTATTACACATTAGTCAACTATATTGAGCATTTAATCGACAAAAATACAAGTTTCATCTTGGCTTTTTTCCTGATCATCAAAGATAAAATGAATTAAAATTTTGAGCTAATGAAAATGACTTTAGGCCGAAAAATACTTATTGGATTTATATCCTGCACGGTGATTTTAATTGCTGTCGCTATTTTTTCTTTCAGAAATAGTGAAAAATTCATTGAAACAAACCAATGGGTGAATCATACACACGAAGTGTTGTACGAGTTCGATCAAGTGCTAACCGTCACCGTAGATGCAGAAACAGGTACACGCGGTTTTATTATTACAGGTAATGACTCTTTTCTAAAACCCTATGAGAATTCTAAAGAGCGTATTACAGAGCATCTCGACAAGGTGCAAGCGCTCACTGAAGATAATCCCACTCAACAAAAGAATATAGAATCCTTACGCAAACTCACCGATCAATTGACCCGACATCTTGACGAGTGCATTAACTTACGGAAAATCGATTTTGAGAAAGCGAGAGCACTCACTGTTTCCGGTAAAGGCAAACAAATCGAGGATGAAATACGAAGACTGATAAGCAAATGTAAAGCTACAGAAACCGCCCTTCTGGAAGAACGGAAACAGTCCAGTGAAGAAGATGCCCGAAACTTCACTACCATTTTTATGCTGCTGCTTTTGGTGATCGCTGTACTACTCATCTGTGTATACATCATCATCATTACTAATCTCAATGCATTAAAAAAAGCCGAACAGGAAAGTGCCAATATTAACTGGCTCCTATCCGGCAACTTTGAACTCAACGAAAAAACAAGAGGTGAATGGGAAGAGAGGGCATTGGCTCAAACTATTGTTGATCAAATTTGCAATTATCTAAAGGCACAAATTGGTGTCGTTTATCTATTTGATAATGGAGTACTTCAACAAGCAGGCAGCTATGCCTTTCACTTTCGCAAACATAATAATGTTACCATTCAACTCGGAGAAGGCTTAGTGGGACAGGCTGCCCGTGAGAAGAAGTCTATTGTCTTTACAGAACTGCCTGATGATTATATCAAGATCAATTCCGGTTTAGGAAACATCGTACCTACCAATCTTATAGTGGTGCCTTTGCTTCAGGATAATTCCCTAAAAGGTGTAATAGAAATGGGCTTCTCCAGAACTTTAACTGAACTGGAACTGGAATTCATTAATAGAATAAGCGAGAACATCGCCATAGTGATTAGCGCCGCTCAGTCACGAACAAAAATGCAAGAGTTGCTGGAAGAGACACAACGTCAGGCAGAAGAACTGGAAACACAGCAGGAAGAACTAAAACAATCCAATGAAGAATTACAGGAAAAATCTCAATTGCTGGAAAGATCAGAAGCGGAATTAAAAGCACAGCAAGAAGAATTGCAGCAAACGAATGAAGAACTGGAAGAAAAAGCAAATCTTCTGGAAGATCAAAAAGAAAAACTGGAAGATGCCAAAATAGATGTAGAAAATAAAGTTCGTGAACTGGAGGTGAGCAGTAAATACAAGTCGGAATTCCTTGCTAATATGTCGCATGAACTACGTACTCCTCTCAACAGCATTTTAATTCTTGCCCAGCTACTTTCCGAAAATAAAAGCAAAGTCCTTGGTGACAAAGAAGTAGAATTCTCAAAAAACATTTACAATTCCGGCGCGGATCTTCTTAATCTCATCAATGAAATCCTTGATCTTTCAAAAGTGGAATCAGGTAAAATGGAACTTGAAATTGCTAAAACTCCTTTTGAAGAAATCAATGGCCAAATCAGTTCCATGTTTTCTGAAATAGCTAAAAACAAATCCATTGATTTTACGATTCAATACAATCAAAAGACTCTGGGTGATTTTATCCTTACAGATAAGCAACGGTTGGAACAAATTATACGAAACCTGCTTTCGAATGCCTTCAAATTCACCAACAATGGAGGCTCTGTAAAAATGCTTGTCGACAAAGCAGGTTCCAAGGTTAAATTCAAAAACAACAAACTTCAGAGCCGTCAGGATATTGTAGCTATTTCCGTGACAGATACCGGTATTGGTATTCCCGAAAATAAACTAAGTGTAATTTTTGAAGCATTCCAACAAGCTGACGGTTCTACCAAAAGAAAATACGGAGGTACCGGACTTGGGCTTTCCATCAGTGTAGAGCTCGCTAACGCACTCGGTGGAGAAATTCACCTGGAGAGTAAAGAAGGTGAAGGCAGTACTTTTACATTATACTTACCTCTTGCTTTTGACGCTTCCATTATGGCTCCGGCAGAAAAGCAAGTGGAAGTAAGAGAAAGGAAAATAGAACCTTTAAGTGAACTTAATAAGTTTGAAGTTGTCGATGGAGAGATTAACGATGACCGCGATACCATTCAAAAAAATGATAAAGTGGTTCTTATCATGGAGGATGACAAAACATTTGCATTGCATTTACTCAGCTTTGTAAGAGAACGCCACTATAAAGGAATTGTAGCGATGCAAGGCAACACAGGTCTAAGCTTTGCAAGGCATTACGTTCCTGACGCCATTATTCTGGATATGAAACTTCCTGTAATGGATGGAACTGAAGTACTGAGACAATTAAAAAACGATCCTTTATTGCGACATGTGCCTGTTCAGATCATTTCCGGTTATGACAAGCGAAAGGAAGGAATGGAACTCGGGGCTTTTGATTTCATCCGTAAACCCATTGCGAAAGACGATTTGCAAAATGCTTTTGGCAGGATCGAAGAATTTGTAAATAGAAAATTAAAAAAATTATTAATTATAGAAGATAACGAAACTCAGAACAAAGCTATTCGTGAACTGATTGGAAACGGTGATGTGAAATGTTTCTCTGCTTATTCAGGAAATGAAGCTTATGAAATGATGTTGAATGATCATTATGATTGTGTCATTGTGGACCTTGGTCTACCCGACATGTCTGGCTTCGAGTTACTGGAGAAACTAAAGGCAGATAGCCGGTTGAATAAAACACCGGTTGTTGTGTATACCGGAAGAGATCTAAGCAAAGAAGAAAATAACCGGTTGAATAAGTTAGCCAATGCTGTAGTGCTTAAAACCGCGGATTCACAAGAACGTCTTTTAGACGAGACCAGTCTGTTTCTTCACCGGGTAGAATCTCATTTGCCCAAAGAAAAACAAAACATCATTCGCAAGCTGCACAAAACAGATGAAATACTAATCGGTAAAAAAATACTTGTGGTAGATGACGATATCCGTAATATATATTCTCTTACCAATGTATTAGAAGAAGAAGGAATGAACTGCATTACTGCCGAAAATGGAAAAGCAGCATTAAAAATATTGAGTGATAATCCTGCTATCGACATGATACTCATGGATGTCATGATGCCTGAAATGGATGGTTATGAAGCCACCAAAGAAATCCGGAACATGACCAAGTTCAGTAAAATACCGATCATCGCACTGACGGCTAAAGCGATGAAAGGTGATCGCGAAAGGTGCCTGGAGGTTGGTATGTCAGATTATGTATCGAAACCTGTAAACATTGAACAACTGCTCTCTTTGATGCGCGTTTGGTTATATAAATAAAACATCACAGGTTGCGGAAGAACAATTTATGGAAAGATTACAAAACAAGTGGGTATTGATTGTTGATGACGACGAACGAAATACTTTTGCTCTTGGCAGCTACCTCGAAGCGATGAACATGAAAGTAACCATTGCAGGAAACGGGGAAGAAGCTATTTCATCATTGCAAAAAGAAAATAAGCCTGACATTATTTTATTGGACATGATGATGCCTGTAATGGACGGATATGAAACACTCAGTATATTAAAACAAAATCCTTCACTTAAACATATACCGGTAATTGCAGTTACTGCCAAAGCCATGGTAGGCGACAAAGAAAAATGTCTTGATGCAGGTGCCTGGGATTATATGTCAAAACCAATGGACATGAAAACGCTAATGGACAAATTGATCAGGTGGGTAATATGAATGTAGAAAGCAAGGAAATAAAACAGTTACTTCAGTCTATACTATCGGCCTACGGATATGACTTCACAGAATATGCTGAAGCTTCGGTCAGACGAAGAATGTCATTGTTTATGAGCACCAGAAAAATAACGGCGTTTCCTGATTTCGCGCATTTACTCCTTCGGGATGAAATGATATTTGAACAATTCATACAAGAACTTTCCGTAACAGTGACTGAAATGTTTCGAGATCCTGATTTTTATAAAAGTTTGCGCGACCACGTAATAAAAAGGCTCGCTACCTACCCTTTTATAAAAGTTTGGGTTGCAGGATGTGCAACCGGAGAAGAAGTTTATTCTATTGCCATCCTTTTGAAAGAAGCCAATCTGTTAGACCGGGCTGTTATTTATGCTACGGATATCAATCAACGCTCTTTACAGATAGCCAAAGAAGGAGTTTTCCCTATAGATCGAATGAAGCAATACACACAGAACTATCAGCATTCAGGAGGGACGGAATCTTTTTCCGACTATTATACGTCCAAATACGATTCCGTATTATTCGATAAATCTTTGCGTAAGAACATTGTTTTTTCTTCTCACAATCTGGCAGTAGATAAGTCATTCAATGAATTTCAATTGATTCTTTGCCGAAACGTGTTGATCTATTTTAACCAGCAATTACAGAACAAAGTAATTAATCTTTTTTATGAAAGCTTATGCCCCTTCGGAATTCTTGGTCTGGGAAATAAAGAATCACTATTGTTTTCTGAAAAGAAATCTTTCTTTGATGACGTTGACAGAAAGGAAAAAATATTTATAAAGAACATTTAATGGATATCGATCATACATATGAAGCGATTGTAATAGGAACCTCTGCAGGAGGCCTGTCCGCACTTACAGCTTTATTGAGTATCCTTCCATCCTATTATTCTTTGCCTATTATTATTGTACAACATAGATCCAAGGATCATCAAAACTTACTGGAAGAGGTTCTTCAAAGCAAATGCCTCATAAAAATTCAACAGGCAGAAGAGAAAGAGAGCATCCTCGCGGGAGTAGTTTACATAGCCCCTCCCAATTACCACCTTCTGATCGAGCGTGACTATACTTTTTCATTGACATCGGATGAACCTGTAAATTACAGCAGACCTTCCATCGATGTTTTGTTTGAATCAGCTGCTCTTGTGTATGCCAACAAACTTATTGGAATCATACTTACAGGTACAAACAGAGACGGTTCTGAAGGTATGTCAGTCATTAAACAATACGCGGGCCTTACCATTGCGCAAGACCCTAAGGAAGCGGAGTTCCCAGCTATGCCTTTGGCTGCTATTCAAGCGCATGTGATCGAACAGGTCTGGCAACTCGCCGAAATACAAAAATTCCTAATTAACATTCATGCTGACAATGAAAAAAGATAATAAGGCAGTTATTCTAATTGTTGACGATAAACCAGGCAACATTTATGCCTTGGAAAATTTGCTTGCCAACAAAGATACTATACTGCTCACTGCGGCAGGTGGGAAAGAAGCATTGCAAGTGATATTGAACCATGAAATCGATCTTATTATTTTAGATGTTCAAATGCCGGACATGGATGGTTTTGAAGTAGCGAATATTTTAAAATCAAACAAAAGAACGAAAGATATTCCCATCATTTTCGCTTCCGCTGAAAAAAAAGAACACCAGTCACAAATGAAAGGTTATGAAGAAGGTGCCATCGATTACCTCTTCAAACCACTGGATCCGGACATTGTAAAGGCTAAAGTATCTGTGTTTTTAAAAATACAGTTGCAAAAAAAAGAGTTAATTGAAAAAAATATTTCTTTGCAAAAAAGCGCATTACTCATCAATAACTCAGCAGATATTATTGGAATTATCGACGCAAAAACGTTAAAAATAGAAGAAATAAATCAGGCCTTTTCCAATATACTTGGTTATGAGCTTAACGAAATAAAACAGACTTCTCTCCCTTTTTTACTAAGCAATGAGGACCGGAAGTTAGTTAAAAAACTAAGTGAAGAAACCAAAGACCAGTTGTCATTTGAAACACATATTTATTGCAAAGACAGAACGATGAAGTGGCTGCAGTGGAAAGTAGTCGTGAAGGAAGGCAAATGGTATGTGAATGCAAGAGATATAACAGAAATAAAATCGGTTGAAAAAATCAGGAACTACCTTGCAACAGTCGTCAAACAATCGAACGATGCCATTTATATTCATGATCACCAAGGTCAGATCATCTCCTGGAATGAAGGGGCTGAAAAAATGTATGGCTATGCAGAAGACGAAGCATTAAAGATGAAGATCTGGAATATCATTCCGGAATACATGCAACCTGAGACCGGACAGCTTGTCAACAAGATCATGCATGGAGAAAAAATTAATGCGCTTGAAACCAAACGCATTACCAAACACGGCAAACTATTAGATGTGATATTCTCTGCATCCGTTATACATAATTCAGATGAGCAGGAACAATCTATTGCTATTACGGAACAGGATGTTACCCAACAAAAAATTGCCGATGAACACATTAAACAATTAAATACAGACTTACAAAGTAACCTTGAACAGCTTGAAATCACCAATAAAGAACTAGAGTCTTTCTCCTACTCCATTTCGCATGACTTACGTGCTCCTCTCAGGGCGCTTAGTGGCTATGCTCATATGATCCAGGAAGATTATGGAAATACGATAAATGATACGGCAAAGAGTATGCTGAATAGCATCGTACACAATGCCAAGAAAATGGGGACTCTCATCGATGATTTATTAGCTTTTTCGAGAATGGGTAAAGCAGAAGTTCGCAAATCCAATATCAATATGGAAGAAATGATACAATTCATCTTACAGGATATTCGTGCTGCGAACGGAACTAATACTATAAAGCTAAACAATATCCTCCCTGCATATGGCGATCGTGCCTTGCTCAATCAGGTATGGATAAATCTGATCTCCAATGCCATTAAATATTCTGCCAAGAACCCTACGCCCTTGATCGAAATATCAGCTATGGTATCAGAAGAATATGTTACCTATTCCGTGAAAGACAATGGTGTAGGATTTGACATGAAATACGTCAATAAACTTTTCGGTGTATTTCAGCGCCTGCATTCGGATAAAGAATTTGAAGGTACGGGTGTTGGTTTAGCTATCGTACACCGCATCATTACAAAACACGGCGGAAAAATATGGGCAGAAGCAAGACCGAATGAAGGTGCTTGTTTTCATTTTACTCTTCCCGTAGACGTTCAATCAGAACAGAAAATTTGATAAGCGTTCCGTTCCAGGATTATTACACAGCACATGCTGTCGATAAGTTAAATACCCTCATGGAACTTTAATATATCTACCGATGTTTAGGACATCAACACACTATTTTTTTCTTTTTTTTATTCTCGCATAAAAAATAATTTCTTAACGGCAGAGCTATTTGCGTTTTTATTTCAAATGTTTACCTTTAAACACCTTCATTGAATTTATTATTTTATCAAACCATTATGATAGCATCTAAAGGATACGCGGCTCAAGGCCCAACAACAAATTTAGCGCCCTGGAATTTCGAACGCAGAGAAGTCGGCGCACACGATGTACAAATTGAAATACAATTTTGCGGTGTTTGTCACTCTGATCTTCATCAAATTAAAAACGATTGGTTTCCAGGTATCTTTCCCATGGTACCCGGACACGAGATCGTCGGTAAAATCATTAAAGTAGGTTCGGATGCAAAGAAATTTAAAATCGGTGATCTGGCCGGCGTAGGCTGCTTGGTGGACTCTTGCAGAACCTGCGAAAACTGCCAGGAAGGATTGGAACAATATTGTTTGAATCACGGTGTCGGTACTTATAACGCTAAAGGCAAAGACGGTTTACCTACTTACGGAGGATATTCCAACAACATTGTCGTACACGAAGATTTCGCTTTACACATCTCCGACAAATTACCACTCGCTTCAGTAGCGCCCTTATTGTGTGCTGGCATTACTACCTACTCTCCTCTTCGTTACTGGAAAGTAGGCAAAGGACATAAACTCGCAGTAGTGGGATTAGGCGGCCTGGGACACATGGCGGTAAAATTCGGCGTATCGTTTGGTGCTGAAGTGACTGTATTAAGTACTTCTCCTTCCAAAGAAAAAGAAGCGAAAGCATTAGGCGCTCACAAATTTGTAGTCACCTCTGATGCGGCACAAATAGAAGCTGTCAAAGGATCGTTTGATTTCATCTTAGACACCGTGTCGGCGAAGCACGACATGAACATGTATTTATCTTTATTAAGAACAAACGGTACGCTCATCATAGTAGGTGTTCCTTCTGATCCGCACAGCGTCTCTGCTTTTTCTATCATAGGCGGCAGAAAAAGTTTGGCAGGTTCAGGTATAGGCGGTCTTCCGGAAACACAAGAAATGCTGGACTATTGCGCAGAGCACAACATCCTATCCGATATCGAAATCATCGACATCAAAGACATTCACAAATCCTACGAGCGCATGTTGAAAGGCGATGTACGTTATCGTTTTGTGATTGATATTGCGACGTTGTAATCAACATAGTCATTAATAAAAAAGGCGGTGAGGAATTCTTACCGCCTTTTTTATTGCTGAAGCGTCCACGCTTGGATCTAAAAGTATATAGAGCGTCCCGCTTGGGGATTCGCTTGCCATGACAGGGAATGAAAGAAACGAGGAATAATTATACACAAAGTGTGGTCATTTTTTTATAGGGGAATTACAAAAATGTATTAAAAACGACTTTTATAAACAGGCATACTTTTCGTTGATGTTGTTAAACAAAAACAACATTATGAAAAATATACACCTCTTATCCATCGCTCTTTGTAGCACCATGCTAGCTTCTTGCAGCAACGATCACAAGAAGGGAAAAGCATCTGACACTTCTGACAGATCTTCTTACGTTCCCGTAGACAGTTCGCTGAACAGAACGAATCATAACAACAACGGGCAAGCACCTACTTACGATGCAAGCGCCAGCAATAAGCCGCTGACAGACGACAACAATAAACACGTCTCTACTTCTACGAAAGAAGATTACTCTACGGCTCCTTCAAATTTAAACCGTAAGGCCAGAGTAGATCATTCCACACAATCCTTCAACGGACGTTCCAAAAATGATTCTATAAAAATTAATTCCGGTGTAGCCGGAGAACAAGGCGGAGGTGCCGGTGTGGGAGATGGCGGGAGTATAAATGAAGCGAGTAAAAATAAACGTTAAATAAAAAGGCGGTGAGAAATTCTCACCGCCTTTTTTTATTCTCCGGTTCAAGCTCATCTATCTTCTATGATCTACCATAAATTCACAAAAAACTCCATTGTTTTCTTTGAACAAAAAAGGACTTCTTGTGATAAAAGTTATTTCTGAAAAATTATTGAATTTTAACAGTCACGAGAATAGAAGGTAATTCCGAAAAAATATTTTATATTATATCATCAATCCAATACACCTATGAAACTAGCCAAAACAATTGTCATCTATATCATCGGGATACTGTTTATTCTTACGGGTGCAGCGAAACTGTTACACCTGGATACGGTGTCTATTGAAATTTTCCAACGGGCAAAATATCCGGACTGGCTCTATTACCTAGTCGCCGTTACAGAGATGGTAGGTGGTGCTTTGGTACTTCCTGTAAAAACAAGACGCCTCGGCGGTTTGATGCTGTGCGGAATTATGTTTGGTGCGGTATGGACACACCATTATTTAGGGGATGAGCTCTGGCATTACATTGCTCCGGCATTGATTCTTTTGTCCGTTGTTTGGGTAGTGGCGACAATTAATGAGAAATGAGAAAATAGAGATGAGAGATGAGAATACCATCTCTCATTTCTATTTTCTCACATATCTATTTTTTATATTGCTCCTCCGTAACATGCTCCAACCAATCCACGGGCGAACCATTTAACTTTTCCTGAATGGCAATGTGGCTCATCGCTGTAGTCGCTGTAGCACCGTGCCAATGTTTTTCACCCGGTGTGAAGTACACGACATCACCAGAAGATATTTCTTCAATCGGTCCTCCTTCACGCTGCACCCAGCCGGCGCCGGAAGTCACGATCAGGGTTTGTCCAAGTGGATGCGTATGCCATGCCGTGCGTGCGCCCGGTTCAAAGGTCACCAAAGCCATAGCGACACGTGCCGGTTCCGGTGGATTATTCAATGGATCGATTCGTACTGTTCCTGTAAAATATTCTGCCGGACCTTTGCCGGAAGGTTGTGAACCGCTGCGTTTGATTTCCATATCGTTTTAATTTTAAAATTCTCTGTCCTTAAATTACAAAACTTATGGACAGATATCCGATTGTTAGTTGCTGTTATGTCGATAAAAACAAAAAAGGCTCCGGATAATCCGGAGCCTTTTTTAACCATTCATTTTTCTAAGGCCTATTGTACAACAAACTTCTTCCTCAAGGTATTTATGTCTGCATTAATTACCTGCAAGAAATAAATTCCAGGAGTCGATCCGCTCACCTTCAATTTGCATCACTATCCCAAAAAAAAATCCATTTAGTTTACCTAAATGGATTTTTTGATGATCATCATGTATGTAGACAAGGATATTTTTATCTCCTGATAATCTTTTGTTGTTCCACAAACGAATCTGTTTGTATCGTAAGGAGATAAGTGCCTGCCGGCAATTGAGGCTGGATGCTTTGCAGACCACCACTGCTTTCGTTGGTAGTGCTGTATACTAACTTGCCCAGTACATCATAGATTTCGATCGTCATTTTACCATCTCTGTCACTGCTGATGGTAATCACATCGTCAAAAGGATTAGGCATTAAACTAATATGATGAGCATTCGTTTTTTGCACGGCAACAATTTTACTGTATTCAAACGCACCATTGATGTCTACCTGCTTCAGGCGATAGTAAGAGGTACCGTCAAAAGGAGCATAATCGGTATAGGCATAAGAATGAACAGCTGAGCTGCTACCATTACCCGGTAAATCGCCTATGGCCTGCCAGTTGGATCCGTCAGCGGAACGTTCAATGATAAATTCTTTGTTGTCTATTTCTTGTGCGGTAGCCCAATTCAACACGGTTGTTTCGTTGAGCATTCTGCCTGTAAAATTAATTAATTTCACCGGCAAGGTATTCGAACACAAATTGTGTCCTATAGTACCGAATATAGAAATCCCGGTTGGTGCAATGGTCTGCATGTTATTCGCTCCGTATTTACCGGCCGACCAGCTATAGTTGAGTGTAGCACCACCAAAATAAGTAGCCAGGTCACTGCCACCACCGGTAGTGGCCAAATTGTAATTTACTAATTTACCAACTCCATCAATTGTGACATTCAACAAATGCGTAGTGGCATCGTACGTAATACATACTTCATGCTCCAAACCATCTTCCAGATTTCCTGCATTCATAGTACTACTAGTCAATAAACCCAGATCATTGGAATTTTGATCTTTGTGAACAGATATTTCATCGTTGATGCTTCCTGAACCCGGTGCACCACCACCATAACTACCGTCCACGGTACTCGTACCTAAACTACTATAAGTATCAAATTCAATAGTGATCATTTTACCATCGTTCGCTCCACCGGTTAAGGAATTGTCATATCCCAATCCACCACCGCAGGTATTACCATTGCTGGCATTATACGTAGCATTGTTTTTCCAAAAAGAAAAAGCCATCCCATCACCGTTAAAGTCGGTATAAGGACTAGCCAATGTACCGATCACATCGTTACCCGGGCAGCCAAAAAACACGCGGAAGCATTTACTGAAGTTAGTCGCCGGATTATATCCACTGGTCTCTATCACAGCTGATCCCTGGCAAGCACCACCGCCTGTAAGCGTATCTGTTAATGAAATAACACCACTACCCCAATTTATATACCCTGCACTGCCTGTCGCATTGGCCAGGTCCCAGGTACTGCCGGTTACGGTTTGCGCACGAAGGCTGTTTACGATCAACAATAGGCTTAATAAGAGCACTACTTTCATAAACCATGAAGCATCACTTCTTCCGTTGTTAATATTTGCGTAGATTTTTTTCATTTTCTTTAATTTCTAGAGTTCGATTGTGCTGCTTCTTGTTACCTGAATTAAGAATGAACTAACAGCGGAGCATCCCAAATCAAGCAATCTTCTTTTTTGTTGTCTAATAAACGTATTAGTCTGTAGGCCGAGGAGAGAAGTCTAGCGGACAAATCTTAACCAATAGGATTTAACTATTGATTTTTATAATTCTACATACCGCAAATCAAGGCATAGAAACCTGCTAAATCTACTTGTCCAAAAAAAATCAAGACGACACACTTGAATACTATAACATAAACACTTGACTAATAACAAATAAGCAAAATACAATCTGTATTCAGTATGGATTATTATTCGGAAAATATGAAGTTAAAACTCGTCATTTAAGCCGCAACAAATTGAATATGAACGAATATGTAGCATAAAATGCCTGCTTAGCGGCAAACAGTATAGCCTAAACGTTTACCTTGGAAGTAATTATAGTCTACTACGGAAGTGATCTGGTTTAGTTCGGATTGATATAGTTTAGCTGGGAGGGGGATTTGGCTTAGCTGGGAAGTACACAGTTACTCTGTATCAATATTTTTTGTATTTTTAATTTAGCCCTGCGATCAACTAAAAACAATATGGAAGACCCAAAAAATCAAACGGACACCACACCAAAAGTGATAGGAATTGGCGGTATTTTCTTTTTTTCAGACAATCTGCAGCAAACGAAAGAATGGTATACCAAAAATTTAGGACTTGAAATCAATGACTGGGGTTCGTCGAGTTTTGAATCCAGAAACGTTAACAAACCGGAAGAAATCAACTCTCTTCAATGGTGTCCTTTCAAAAATGGAGATGATTATTTTTCCCCCTCCAAAAAAGATTTTATGATCAATTACCGGGTTCAGAATATTGAAGGACTTGTTCATAAACTCAAAGAAAACGGAGTCACCATACTCGACAGCATTGTGACTTACGACTATGGAAAATTTGTACATATCATGGACGCAGAAGGAAACAAGATTGAACTATGGGAGCCTGTTGAGAGTTAGTAATTTGAAATAGTCCACATGCTAAAAGCTTCTTATTACTTAAATACAGATGTCGTTTTTCTTGCCAAAGATCTGATTGGCAAAACGCTTTGCACGCGCATCAACAATATACTTACTTGCGGTATCATAACAGAAACGGAAGCTTACGCCGGTGTGAACGATAAAGCTTCGCATGCCTACAACGGCAAAAGGACCAACAGAACAGAACCCATGTACAGCAAAGGCGGCGTAAGTTATGTGTATTTGTGCTACGGTATTCACCGGCTTTTTAACATCGTTACAAATACTAAAGGTATTCCCCACGCCATCTTAATACGCGCCATCTATCCGACAACAGGTATTGAAGAAATCATCGAACGACGCGGGGTAAAGTTTTCTAAAAATTTATGCGTAGGACCCGGTAAAGTGTCACAGGCTTTGGGAATAGACCTTCTCCATAATAGTTTATCTTTAACAGGAAAAGAGATTTGGCTGCAGGACGATCATGTGCAACTAAAACCAGGCGATATACAGGTCGGCCCGCGTATAGGCGTTGATTATGCAGGCGAAGATGCTAAGCTGCCTTACCGTTTCTGGACTATTAACTATAATTTCGGATAATTAAATACTATTCCGACTCAGGTCCTGCACCCAGGATGGCTACTTTTTTATTTTTCAGTAACCTATTTTCATTTTAATAACGATTACAAAAATCGGGAATGCACCTTCATTAGGCTTGTATAAACGCGACAAAATGTTTCACATCGTCGTAAGTCGCCATGTTATGTCCTACTCAAAATTATTTCCTCTTATTTAGTGCAATTATCAATGCTGAAGAAACAATACACATGACTATAGCAGCAACGATCATTGAATTCTCTTTTTGCAAAATGCCAATAACAAAATCGCCAATAAACATTACGAAAAGGAAAACATAGGCAATGGTCAGCATAGGAATTGATTTTTTAAATGTTGCCAACGCAAAGATAAAACCAAGTGCAAATTGTCGGGCAGCCCACATATAAATTAAGTAGTCAACACCTTTTGCGCTAAGGTCAACAGTTTCCACCACCGATTGCGGTGAAACGCATAAAGATACACTTACCATCACTTCAAGTAATGCAAAAAGTCCTGATACGATCAGTATCCATTTAGGTAATGATTTTTGTCCTTCTGTCATAATTTATTTTGTCTTTTTAGTTTTACGGCAGCGTGAATGTCCGGAACGACCCACCCGATTTGTGCGAGTTGTAGTTTAGCCATGGTGCCGTGTAGTGTGCTCATATTGTTTGCTGTTACTTATTGGTTGAATGGTTTAAGACAAAGGTTTCTCGCTATGCCATCGAAAGCTGAGCCACCCGGACAAGTAAATTGAGCCACCTGAGAAATAGCAGATGAACAAAAGTACTGATCTTTGTTCTGTTAATATAAATAAATATCTGCAATGAAAAATAGAACAAAAATAACTCTTGGAAAAAATGGGCCACTGGTATCCAAACTTGGATTGGGTTGCATGCGCATGTCCTCTGTTTGGGGAAGTCCTGTAAATGATGAAAATGAAAGCATCAATACCATTCAGATGGCATTAGACAGTGGCATTAATTTTCTGAATACCGGAGACTTTTACGGCAGCGGTCACAATGAACTACTTGTAGGTAAAGCCATCAAAGGCCGCAGAGACGATGCTTTTATAAGTGTTAAGTTTGGCGCGATCTTCTATGGCGGTCACATGCTCGGGTTGGACCTGCGTCCAACATCCATTAAAAACTTTATCAACTATTCTTTGGTACGTTTGGGCATAGATACCATTGATCTTTACCAGCCCTGCAGATTGGATAACAGCGTACCTCTAGAAGATGTGATCGGTACTATTGCTGACCTGATCAAAGAAGGTAAGGTGCGTCATCTCGGCGTTTCTGAAATAACGGCAGATCAACTGCGCAAGGCCAATAGCATATACCCTGTAACAGCATTGGAAATAGGTTATTCATTGGCGGATCGTCAGATCGAAAGCGACCTGCTTCCTGCGGCTAAAGAATTGGGCATAGGTGTTGTAGCCTTTGCCAATACTGCGGAAGGATTACTGACCGGTGAGATGAAAGCACCTCTTCCGGCCGGTGACTACCACCATCACTTCTCTCGTTTTCAGGGACAAAATCTGATCAGTAACCTGGAGAAAGTTGAAGTACTAAAGCAACTGGCAAAAGAAAAAGGATTCACTCCGACACAATTGGCTATTGCCTGGGTAAATGCACAAGGCGACTATGTCATGCCGTTGGTCAGTATGAGCCGTAGATCAAGACTGCCGGAAAATATACAGGCGATGGAGATCGAGTTCAGTCCTGACGAAATGAATGTACTTAACACCCATTTTGCATCAGGAGCAATCCTTGGCGGTACCTATTTACAGAGGTAATAAAGCTTCACATAGAATCCCCTTTTTATTATCTTTATATAGAATGATCAATCCAAACGAAATAATTCCAGGAGTCCTCTTTTATTCTTATCTCTCTACGCAGCGAAAGGATAAAGTAGGCTTTATGGGACACAATACTTTGGTGTTGCTGGTCTCCGGAATGTTTACGCTGGAAACATCCGGTCAAAAAATATCGATGAGGAAAGGTGAAATGTTGCTGATTGGTAAAAACCAACTGGCACAGATCACCAAGACTCCGCTACCCGATGAGGATTATGAAACGATTGTCATTTCCATACAGGAAGACTTGCTCCGAAAGATCGCACTGGAAGAGCAAATAGAGATTCATCAGAAATACATCGGTCCGCCTAATATTCTCATTCCCGCAAATGATTTTTTGCAAGGCTATTTTCAATCTGTAATACCCTATGTGCGAAATCCGGCGGAAAGCCTTACAACTGCCATCGGTCTATTGAAAGTAAATGAGGTGGTAAAGCTATTGCTGCATACCATGCCGGAGCTCAAAACATTTTTGTTTGACTTTTCCGATCCTTATAAGATCGATCTGGAAAAGTTTATGCTCCGCAATTATCATTTCAATGTTCCTGTTGAGAAGTTTGCACAGCTCACCGGCAGAAGTCTTGCGGGCTTCAAGCGTGACTTTCAAAAAACATTTGGTGCATCGCCAAGGCAATGGTTACTCGAAAAACGATTGATGGAAGCACGCCACCTGATAGAAAAAAAGAAGATGAAGTCTTCTGCCATCTACCTCGAATTAGGATTTGAAAGTCTTTCTCATTTCTCGCATTCTTTTAAAAAGAAGTTCGGCAAAGCCCCATCCGATTGGCTATAGCTGCAATAGATTTCTCCTCCCATCAGATTTATATTTTTAGATATACCCTGACAAATACTATTACAAAACTAAGAAAATCATTTCATCCGCCCCTAAATCCCCTGAAGAGGACTTCTCCTCATAGTCTATAAAATAGTCCTCAATAAATAGAGTCCTACTTTCATTTACAGTTTATATAATTACTCTGAATAAAAGACCCCTTCAGGGGATTTAGGGGCAAGACAGAACATAAGAAAATCATAGTATTTGTCAGGGTATATCTAAAAAAATTTAATCAATGAAAGTATTCTAAAATCTAAAACAGAAATTATCAGAACATTTTCAAGAAACCCCATTTAAAAAAGATCGCCAGCAACAAGAAAAACGGGTGAAAAATAATGACCAGAAAAATCATAGCGCTTTCTTCTGATCCTTCCAACTTAAGCATTTTCATAAGAACCTTCACCACAAGAACAATCACGGCTAAGTACAACAAGGAGAAACCTAATGAAATGAAAAAATAGGACCAGGTATCAATCGCCCAAAAAGATAAAACGAAATTAGTGAGTATAAAAAAGCAATACATCAATCCACCAATTACCCATATTTTATCGGCAGTCTTTGGCTTTACAATCCATGCCAACACAAGAGTCAAAAGGACAAAGAGCAATGCCTGGTATACCGGTTTCTGGATCAGTTGAAAAAGCTGCATCGTGGTTTATTTATTTACTCCTTTGTTTTTTAATTTTACAAACAGGATCAATCCGGCAATCATGAATAACGCGGCAATTCCAAAGACCGCACCGTGATCGTAAGTATAGATAAAGGCTGCTCCAATAGGAACAATCACATGGTATAAAGCTTGCAGACTTTGATTGGTTCCCTGAAGCTGACCTTGATTGCTTTCATCAACAGACAAAGAGAGTCGTGCATTATAAGAAGGATCAAATAAACCCTCACCCAATACAATGCAGGCCACTGCTGCGATAACAAGAATGACAGAAGGGATATAAGCGCTTAGAAATAAAAAGCCAAGTCCCAGAAAAAGTCCGCACAGACCAATGACGCCAACGGTTTGTTCCGTCCATACCTTAAGAAGCTGCGGCAACACGATAACCCGCGACAGGATATCACAGACTCCGACCAACACAAATATGCCACCGATAAATGATGGCCCCCATAGGAACACATCTTTCAAAAAGATACTCGCGTTAAATTGCCATATGTTGAGTCCAATGTAAAAGAACGCACCCATGATCAATAATGCCCGGGCCTCCTTCATAGAAAACACGTCTTTGAAATGAGAAAACGTATTGAAATTATTCAGTGTAAGGTGTGTGCTACGTTTTTCTACGGGAAGCGACTCCGGCAGAAGTTGTGCGATACAAAGCATGGATACAATAGTAATTCCTGCTGTGATAAAGAAAGGCAAGGTAATAGAAACGGCTCCAAGCACTCCGCCAATACTCGGTCCGATCATAAACCCGAGGCCAATGGCTCCGCCGATATAACCAAACCATTTGCCTCTTTCATGAGGTTCTGTACTGTCTGTGACATACGCAAAGAGTGCGCTTTGATTTCCTGCCGTAAGTCCATCAATTATTCTTCCGAGAAAAAGCACCCAAAGCGCTCCGCCAACACCAAGCAATAAGTATCCTACCGCAGAACCCAGCAGACTGACCATTAAAACTGATTTACGTCCATAGCGATCACTGAGCGCACCAAAGACAGGGGCAGCCAAGAATGTGCAGACGGCGAACACCGATACGAGTGCACTCATCACCAATGCGATGTCTGTAGCGGGAACATATTTTTCTAAAAGAAAGGGAAAGAGCGGTAAGACGATCGTCATTCCAATTGCATTCAATACGGTAATACCAATGATAATCCAGAGGTTTCTTTTTTTATTAGAGTCTTGCATGTGTTTATTAAACGGTAAAAGAATTCCTTTTTACAGTGAGGGAATTCTAACCTATCCAAAAGTTATACATTACTTACGAGCTTCACAATGTTTTTATCTCCTAAGATTGTCGCATGCAGGTCCCCAAATTGTCGCATGGAGACCACAACACCTCGCTATTTTTAGAAGAGATTTGTATCTTAACAAAAACTAAATGAAACAGCTATGAGAAAAATAATTGTATTATCCTTCATCACCCTGGACGGCGTGATGCAGGCTCCAGGTGGGCCGGAAGAAGATCCTTCCAATGGATTCCAATATGGAGGCTGGACTTCGTCGTATAACGACGAAGTCTCTGCTAAGATCATGGAGAAACAAATAAAGCCGGCGGATCTTTTGCTGGGCAGAAAAACATTTGACATCTGGGAGTCTTACTGGCCCTCACACGCAGAGCTTTGGCCGGGTGTCAATGAGGTGACCAAATACGTCTTGTCCAATACAAGGAAGAAATCGGATTGGCAAAATTGTATTTTCCTCAACAGCGTAGAAGACATTAAAAAAATAAAAAGTTCAGACGGCGCTGATCTCAAAATATGGGGCAGCAGCGAGCTTGTTCATTTGCTGCTTGAGCATGATTTAGTGGACGAAATGTGGCTCAATATTCATCCCATACTTTTGGGAAAAGGTAAAAAGTTGTTTGACAACAACGCGATACCTTCCGCTTTTACTTTAGCTGAAAGTACTGCTACGCCAAGTGGAGTAATCATGGCCAACTACAAGAGAGCAGGAGAAGTGAAGACTGGAACTGTTGGAGCTTAGAAAAGTATAGCGTCTATTTTTTAAGCATTAACCGGCTTTCGATGCATGTACAGTTTATATACTTATTAAGCTTTTATTTCACCACCTGAAGATTGGTTATATAACAGGTGAAAAAGATCTTGCCGGCCATCACAAAATATTCAAGTCATAAAATAAAGAAAGCCTCTGCTGACAGAGGCTTTCTTATTTAGAAACAAAAACAGCGGCGAAAAAAGAAGCCGGCATCTTTACAATGCCGGCTTCTTTTTATTATTCGATGACAAATTTCTTAGTGGCTACATTCGAACCGTTTTTCACTCTCAGCAGGTAAACTCCTGCAGACAGATTGTCTGTACTTACATTGATTTCCGAACCAGAGAGCTGAACCTTGTATTCTTTCAGTACGAGTCCTTGCAGGTTAGCGATTTCAATGGAAGATTGTCCTTCCCAGTTATTCGTTTGAATAGTCAATGTACTATTTTCTATCACGGGATTTGGATACACACTCAGATCGGCTGCATCAGTGCTTTCTTCTGCATCCAGTCGTACGCCTGAATTCGCAGCGTTTAAAGTCAGCGTACCAAAAGCAGCAGTCGTCAGGTAATTGTTTCCTGTACCGTTCCATACAGCCTGTGTACTTCTGCCTGTACCGCTGTCGTCATCGTCATTGCTCAAGTCAAAACCAATGCTCGTGCCTTGCACAGGGGCCGTAATGCCGAGTTGAGACCACGGTATGGCAAACTCTATCGTATAGCCGCCGCTAACAGCAGCCCATGCATGCTGCAAACCGCTTATCGCTACCTTGCTGAATACACCGGACTGACCGTAGGCTTTGATGAACTGGTTGTCATTGCCATCATAGGAAGCCAGTTTATTATTGTTAGCATCGATGAATACTTCAATGGCATCACTGTTCCAGTAATCGGTAGCATTGGTATGCAAACTGCCGTCCAATACTTTAACACCAATGTATAGATTAGTATTGTCCCACAGTACTCCAAAGGTTGCGGTATTGTTAGGTATTCCGATGGTTGCTTTCGAAATCGTTTTGTTCAAATTCCATCCGGGTTCAGACAAACTTCCATTGACTGTAATCGCAGTCGGCGCTTTGTAACAAGTGACAACACCGGCAGGATCTGCGGCTTGCGCAAAAGTAACATAGTTCAAATTAAAACCGTCTGTGTCCATGTAAATGCGCAGGCTGTGTGTACCTGCAGCAATGCTTGTCGTGGTAACGCTTACCGTCTGATATGTCTGCCAACCTGTTGTATTCGGCACAGATACTGTGGCTATCGTTGTTCCATCAATTTCCACATGCAATCCTTTTCCCGAATTAGGAGAGGCTACTCTCACTTGCAAAGTGTATACACCTGCAGTCGTCACATTGACGGTATACTTCAACCACTCTCCTGCACCGGTCCACCCTACATCGTAAGTGCCTTCTCCGCAAGTTTCTACATCCACACCCTGGTTGGTACGTTGCTGGCCGCCTTGGTTCAATGCTTCCGCATCGTGGTAAGCCACTCCTTCGCCGCCGTCGTCGTAATTTTCCGCTTCTATTTTACCAGGTATTGCCCAGGCCGTACCGCCGTAAGGTGTACTTCCGCTAGGATTAATTGTAATCGTAACCGGCTTGGTACCTGTTCCTGTTGCATTCGTTGCGCCGACTGTAGCGTTATAAGTACCCGCTGTTGTCGGTGTGCCACTGATCAAACCTGTAGACGTATTTACAGTTAAACCCGCAGGTAAACCGGTTGCACTGAAAGTTGTTGGTGCATTGGATGCCGTAATGGTATAAGTAAAGGCTGCACCTGTTGTTCCGCTGGCTGTTGCAGCACTGCTGATCACCGGAGCAGGATTGTTAATAGTAAATGTTACCGCTTTGGTTCCCGTACCGCCAGCGTTTGTTGCACTGACCGTTACGTTGTAAGTTCCTGCCGTAGTCGGTGTGCCGCTTATTACACCGGTTGATGTATTCACTGTTAATCCCGCAGGCAGGCCTGTCGCAGCATAAGCGGTTGGTGAGTTAGATGCGGTAATGGTATACGTAAACGATGTACCGGCAATTCCTGTAGCCGTTGCAGCACTTGATACTACCGGAGCTGCAGATATTGCGACAAAGTTCACGTAGTTGATATTGAATCCACCTGTCTCTTCATAGATGCGAAGGATGTGTTGTCCGCTTGAAAGGCTTGGCGTCGTGACACTGACAGTTTGATAGATCTGCCAATCGCCTGTATTCGGTACGGTCAGACTTCCTGAAATATTGATGCCATCCAATTCCACATGCAAAGTATTGCCTGTTCCCGGAGAAGCCACGCGTACCTGTAAGGTATAGGCTGCAGCAGTGGTGACATTCACGGTGTACTTCATCCATTCACCGGCATTGGTAAATCCGATGTCGTAGCCACCGCCTGTATCGCCGGTACCTTCTACATCGACACCGTCAGTGGTTCTGTATTGTCCTCCGCTGTTCGTGGCGTCGTTGTCGTTATACGCAACACCTTGTCCGCCCAGGTCATAATTCTCTGCTTCAATTTTTCCGGGAATGCTTGCCGCCACTCCTCCATAAGGAGATTCAGGAACCGTAGCAGGATTGATGGTGATCGTTACCTGTTTCGTTGCGGTACCGCCTGCATTCGTCGCGCTCACCGTAGTGGTATATGTACCCGCTGTTGTAGGCGTACCACTGATCAAGCCTGTAGAAGTATTGACAGATACACCGGCAGGCAAAGCTGTCGCACCAAAACCTGTCGGTGTATTAGAAGCTGTAATCGCATAGCTGAACGAAGCACCTACTGTACCCGTTGCGGTTGCTGCACTGGATATCACAGGAGCCGGCACACCGGAATTAATGGTAAGGATCAAGGTCTTGCTTGCCGTACCGCCGGCATTGGTTGCGCTAATAGTTGCGGTGTAAGTACCGCCCGTTGTTGGCGTACCGCTGATCAGGCCTGTGGAGGTATTGACCGATAAACCCGCAGGCAAACCTGTCGCACCGAAACTGGTCGGTGAATTAGACGCAGTGATCGTATAGTTGAATGCAGCACCTGTTGTACCTGTCGCCGTCGCCGGACTTGATATAACAGGTGCGGAAGACAATGAAATAAAATTAATGTAGTTGATGTTGTAACCACCTGTCTCTTCATAGAAGCGAATGACATGTTGTCCGCTGCTGATCATCGGTGTGGTAAAACTTACGGTTTCCCACACTTGCCATCCGCCGCTGTTCGGCACCGCAATGCTTCCTGAAATATTGAATCCGTCTACTTCGATATGAAACGTATTACCTGTAGCGGCTGTCGCTAACCTGGCCTGGAAAGTATAAGTACCTGCCGTGGCCACGTTAACCGTGTATTCCAGCCATTCGCCTGCATTGGTGAATCCAATGTCAAAGCCACCACCAGTGTCCGCTGCGCCTTCTATATCTACCCCATCTGTTGTTCTGTATTGTCCGCTGGTGTTGGTGGATGTAGCATCGCTATACGCCACATCTTGTCCACCGGTATCAAAATTCTCCGCTTCAATTTTTCCTGGCACAGCCCAGGGCGTACCGCCATAAGCCGCTTGCGGCGGTGCTGCAGTAATGGTGAAACTCAATGGAGCTGAACCTGTACCATAAGCATTGGTCGCACTTAATGTCACCGCATAATTTCCGGCTGTTGCAGGAATACCGCTGATGACACCGGTGGTTGTATTTACTGTTAAACCGGCAGGTAAGCCTGCTGCATTAAAACTTGTCGGTCCGCCCGAAGCAGCGATGTTGTAAGTTAAGTAGGTTCCCGCCTGAGCGCTGGTTGTCGCGAGGTTCGTGATGCCTGGTGCCGCATTGACAAAGTAAGGCGTCGGACGTGTCGCTGTCAAAGGGGTTTGTCCCTTGAACATTTTTCCGCCATCGTTGGTCAACCTCAAATAATAATCTGCCGATACGGCTACACCGTCTTCATCCAAACCAAGGTAGGATGATCCCGTTGGAATCTGCGATTGATTTTCTGCCGTTTTCGCAATTTGATTTCCTTCGTTGTATTCATCAAACATGGAAATGTAAATGCCTTGTGCACCTAATCTTTTCATGTTGTAAAATTGCTTCCACATGAAGTCTCCGTGCACACGTTGACGCTCCTGCAAATCTCCGGGCAAAATGGTAGCCTGGTAATCGATGCCGTGTGCATTGCAATAAGCCTGATCACCGACACTGGTATTGGTGTAATAACTGTCTGCACTGCTTAAGCTTCCGACCTTTCCAATCAGCCAGGGCGTAATCATGTTGAAGGCATTGTAGGTATCGGTATACCCATCATTCACGGTGCGCCACTCTCCTCTTACACCACCGATCACATAACAGCCTTGTCCTTTGAACCAGTTGATGACATCTACACAAACCGCTGAAGAGAAAGGATGATTGGTATCGTTCAATCCCATACCCCAGATGCAAACCACCGGTTTACCGTTTTGCTTCGCATAAGCAGAAGAAGCAGTGTAAGCAGACATTTTATTCGTCCAGTCTGCTTTCATTTCCGTTTGCATGTTCATCCATCCACTCACATCGTACATGATGTAAAATTTCACGTTATGCGCTTCGGCTGCTGTTTTCACTTTGGCTGTCACCGCATCGCGGATCGGACCTTCACCGCCTACAGGATCGAAGCGTTGCAAAGCCGCACAGTCGATGCCGTTTTGCTGCATCCATAGAAATTGTGTGTTGATGGTTTGATCGGTATAAGAAGAAAAAAGATTTCCCGGTCTGCCGTTCGGAGCATTGTTATAAGCCGTTGGAAAAGTAGTCGTATACTCCCGCGTATCCGGCCATGATTTTATTCCGGTGTTGGTCGCTGAAGGAGCGCCGCCCACGGAGGTCCAGTGCCACCAGCCGCCGAAAGGAGATCCATCGCCCGGAGCAGCAAACCAGCCTTGATAGCCGACCGTCACTTTACCTACTACATCACCGACCGGTGATTGCGCCTGAGCGAATGATCCGGCAAACAATGCCAGTACAAGAAGCCAAGCTGTTAGTTTGTGTTGTACAAATTGTTTCATGGTTTGTTTAGTTGTGGTTGTTGTTTGTTTCGGTGGTCAGTTAATTAACCACTGAATGGATGGTTGATTTTTATTGAATGATAGCGGATTCAATTGTTCTCGTAAAATGAAGACCTCTCAACGTTTCAATTGTAAACAAACAATTTCTTCCTGCTGAGGGCATTATATGTTTTTGATGCGTAATCAGGCCCTTTACAGATCCCTGAATTGTCCAATTAATTATCAGATAAGTAAAACTATAGAATCAGAAAAGTAAAGGCGATTTATATGTTTAAAACATAAAAGAATCTGGTAAAGAATACCTGCAAGAATTTTATTATCAATCAGTTGAAGGAATGTCGGTCTAAAAAAATATAAAGGAAGTATGCGTTCACTTACACAGCCGTCTTGTTTTAATGATGCAATTTGCGGAATGGGGATTGATACAGTATGCGTATGAGAAGGTTCATTTGATTACTTTCTTGACAGATTCACTTTTTTACTTATATTTAAATAGCTCCCTATATTTTGGAAAAGCAAATGATTTTGGAAAAGCAAATGACAGATTTCAGGTTTCATTCGGTCGTACCGCATACTTTGCTGCAACCCTTTGTTGATAGAATATCTGTGTTTGAAAGCAGTGGCCGTCTCCCGGCGGTGGATAGAAAGCTGATCGTTCCGAATGCCAACCTTAAGTTGACACTCACCTATCGCAACGGTATATCAGTGCTCATTGATGGCAAAAAATTTATTCAAAACGAAAACAAATTAAGTCTATCCGGTCTGATTGATACACCTGTTATACTAGATGCCACAGAAGATGCGCAGACAGGAACCATCATCATTGAATTTAATGCGCTCGGAACCTATCGTTTTTTCCACCTTGGTTTTAGCGAATTCAAAAATCAAATCATAGAACTGCCGGACCTAATAGGTAACGAAGCGGAAAAACTGCGCAGCCGTCTTAGTAATACCCATGTCATCAGCGATAAATTGCAGCTGCTGCAGGCGTTCCTGATCCAGCAACTGGAAAAGATCCCCGGCGACCCGGTTTTTGATTATTGTATACAGCGTATACTGAATACCAATGGCCTTGCAACGGTCGCTCAACTGGAAAAGGAAACCGGTTATAGTTCTCGCTGGCTTCATAAAAAATTTCTGGAGTACCTGGGTACCGGTCCAAAAAACTTTTCTGAAATCATTCGCTTCAAACAGTTTTACCAGGCCTATTCCAATGGCATGGAACCTCATGTATTAAAGGGATACATCTACAACAGCTACCACGACCAGTCACATTTTATCCGGGCTTTCAAACGGTTTACCGGAACGACGCTCTCTGACCTACAAAAAAGTACAAACGAACTCAGCATTCGTAATTTCAAACGTTGAGTTCCGATTTGTACAATACCCGAATCCTATACCTGTCTATTTTTGTTAAAAAAAAGACATGGCAACTAACTACAATTTTCAAAGCAGCATTACCGTAAAGACCAGCGCCGGTGAAGTCCTCCAAAAGATCAGTCAACTGCAAGGCTGGTGGGGCGTACAATTTTCTGGGCACGCTGAAAAACAAAGCGACACCTTTACTGTCACCATGGGAGCTGATTCCTTTTTCCATTTTACTGTTACGGAATTGATTTCCAATAAACGATTGGTATGGCTAGTGACGGATTGTAACATGCCCTGGTATGAAAATAAAAAGGAATGGGCCAATACCAAACTGATTTTTGATCTCACGGAATCCGATGGTACAACCATCGTAAACTTCACGCACGAAGGCCTCACTCCGGATGTACAATGCTACAAAGATTGCGCACCGGGCTGGACGCACTGGATAGAAACAAGTCTGTTTTCGTACCTTACAACAGGCAAAGGGGTATTTCGTGAGCCGACTATTTAACCAAGTATGCAGAATATCATTTCTGTTCTTGCGAGCAATAAGAATGTCTTTATACTCCTATAAATTTAAAAGAGAATGTTAAACACTATGTATACAGTATCCATTGAGGTTACAAAATCAGCAAATGTGGTTTTCAACCGTCTCATTAAACTTTCAAAATGGTGGGCTGAAGAATTTGTTGGTGAAGAATTGAGAATCAATGCAGAGTTTATTTTAAAGATTGGCAGCGAACATTTTTCCAGAAACAAAGTGATTGAATTTATTCCGGACAAAAAATTTGCTTGGCTTACAACTGAAAGTAAACGCAGCACCGACAACTTTGACTGGACTGGAACAAAAATGATTTTTGAATTATTTCCAAGAAGCGGAGGTACTCAAATTACATTCACTTATGACGGAGTTGTTTTAGAATCTGAACAAAAAAGGTTGAAGGAAATATGTGATTACTGCATTAAAAATTTGCTATATAACTACCTTGAAAGCTTTACTACAACCATAGAAGTTTCAACATCACAGCAGGGATGGACGACGGTGATCAAAGATTACTTATTCAACTATATTACTTCTGGTAAAGCGGCAGAACAGCAGTATCGTTAGTCAGTGTTGTATGGGCAAGCATTTGCTATACCTGTACTTGCGAGGACTTTTAGACCCAATGGATGCTTGTGTTTAAGTTCTATTTCATTTCAACAGATTACTTATTTTCAGTAGCAAAGAATAAATGCAACGACCAATAATGAAAACAGGTTATAGCTCTTACTGGCATGTAGAGCATTCCCGAGCGGGATGCTAGCGCCAGGGAGTTTTTAATCATTGTTTTCCTTTACCTAACAATACTTTGGGATTGTCATAAGTACCGGTAACATGAACAGGGATTTTAAGTTTATCAATGGGAAACAATTCAATCTTAACCAAATAATTAATCGTACCACTGATGTCGTTAACGCCTTCTATGTCCATATCAAATCCGGAAATATTCATGGAAAATGGTTTGACGTACAATTTATTATCTCTGATTTCTGTATCAATCACCACATCTTTTAAATGAGGATCGTTAAGCTCTTGCTTTTTAGTTGCTTTACTGATCTCATCAAACATCTTCATCCCGTCTATCTTGGCGTCTGCAATGCGTACTTTTCCGCCGCCTTCCAGCGTATTTAATTTAGGATTCATGTTTTGATCCAATTCACCTTTGATCGAATAATCTATAGAGAAAATACCATAAGCATCGGCAGCAGCAGGAACAAGATCCCGGACAAGCTTTAACTCCCGGTATGCTTTATTGATGTCCAGCTCTTTGATATTGAGTTTAAAATCAAACAATGGTTTTTCCATATTTTGAGTATTATAATCTCCGCTAACGCTGAACAAAGCATTCAATGTATTGAAACCCGTTTCAGTCATGGACAGCACTCCATCCTTGATGCGGATCTCTCCATCTACTTTAGTCATATACATATCTTCATATATGATGACGTTGATCTTGGAGTCAAACGTGAAATCCAAATTTCGTGGTACTCCCCATACGCCAATTTGCGGATGTACGGAAGTATCCATTGGTACAGCCGTTGTTGTCTCATTCACCGTATTTACATTGTCTGCTAACCATTCGTTCAGGTTTAAGGTATCGCAAGTCAATTTCAGGTCCGCTGTTACCATCTTATGGCTGCTTGGGCTGATGAACGACATGTAATTCGTGAGATCGCCCGTCATGGAGACGTGACTTTTTCCGAATTTAGAAACAAACCGCTCCATGACAATTTTCTCAGGCGTAAAAGTAAAATAAGCATCTTTAATATGAATCGGTTGTTTGATCGTATTGCTTCTTATCTTTACATGTTTCATCTCGACAGATCCCTCAGAAAAAATCTTATCGTACCTGCCCTCTTCGAGATCGGTGAGCGTTCCTCTGCTTTCTATATCTGTTTTTATAATGCCCGTAAGTTGATAATTCGGCACAGGGTATATTTTGGTAATTTTCTCCAGGTCTATCTTGCCTTTCATTTTCAAATCGTAAGCATACGTTTTTAAATTCGAAACAGAGCCTTTCACCTCAAACGGTTCGCCTTCCAGTGTATAAGTAAACTGTTGAATGGTCAATTTGGTATCTTCTACATTACCTGTATTGTTTGTCGCTTCTGCGATGAGATGAAGCTTCTCTATCGGTTCAGGATAACTGTTTGTTTGCAAGAATCCATTGGTCAAATTGATGTTCGCATCAATGATCGGTATTTTTTTCTTAGCCGGGTCGTAATTGCCATTTACCTTCACGTTCAGATCCAACAATCCTTTCAACACCAAACCCTGAACAGGATACATTTTTTCTACGTCTTCCAAATTCAAACTGGCTTTTAAGTCTGCATTTACTTTGCACACCTTGACTCCTTCTACCCGTGCAAATCCATTCACAGGATTTTTACCCATATTAAAATGAATGCTCTTAAAATCGAAAACTGTATTTTCCAATTTACCATCGCTGTTGTTTGCCAGCAGATGCAATTGAATGTCTTCAATGGCAGAAGGAAGACTGTCGTATTTGATTTTTCCATCAGTCAATTTTAAGTTCAGGTTAAACACAGGCAGCTCTTCCGTGAGTACTTCATGTTTAGGACGGTACGTTCCTTTCGCTTTCAATTCAAAATCCAATTTACCTTTAAGATCCAACCCTTTTACAGGATACATTTTTTCAAGCTCAGACAATTCAAAATCTGCAAAAATATCGATGTCTACTTTTGGATTGACAAGTCCGAGTATATCTGCTCTTCCATGCACAGCGTGCTTACCCATGTTCATGTGAAATGTTTTCAAATTGAAGCGTGTGCTGTCAATAATACCTGTAGGATTATCCAGTACCAATTCCAATTGGATATTGGTGACCGCAGCCGGGAGTGTATCTATTTTAAACATGCCGTCTTTTACCTGAAGATCCAGGTGAAAAGCAGGAATGCTTTGAAGACTATCGTCGTATACACCTTTCAAGAAGCCCGCAAGCGCCACATCACCGCTCGTTTGGATCTGTTCAAAATCATTCATGTATACACCAGGCACCAGAGAGAGTATGTTTTTAAAAGCTGTTTCCTGTGTGGCAAAATGTAGATCCATGTTATAGCCGTGTTCCAATAGTATAAAGGAACCCTCCATTCCTAATTTAAAATGATTGACCTGGATGTTATTTTCTTTGAATGTGTACTTTTGTTCTTTTTGATTCATTTCCATGATCATGTCGATCTTCACATGCTTTTCATTCAAATAGCGCACACGACCATAATCCATCGTTACCTGCGCCACTTCCATTTTAGTCGTGAGGTCAAAAATTTCTTTTTCGAAATCACCCTTGCCGTCGTAGTTAAAATCAATCATGTCCACAAACGTATGCGAACCTCTGTCGTCGTAACGAATGTGCCCGTTTCTAATGATGATTTGATCCAATGCAATATTCACGGGCTTAGCCGCAGCATCACCTGAAACTTCCGTTGTATCGGGAATAAAAATATTATAGTTCGTTAACCCATCTGCCAATACTACAACATCTATATCCGGCTCAATAAGGTAAATGCTGTTCACTTCTATCTCCTCTCCAAAGAATATGCTTTTAAGGTTAACATCCACCGCCAGTTCTTTGATGGAAGTCAGTGTATCTCCTGAAAACCGACCTTTGTTCAGTACTACCAGATCATGAAGCGAAAGTGTAAAATGAGGAAAATGATTCAACACGGAAACACTTACCCGGTCAAAACTAACGAACGCCTCTACCCTTTTATCGATCTCTTGTTCCGCTCTTTCCCTGATCTGTTTTTTAAATACAAGCGGTAGAGAAAAAAGTATTCCTAAGATTAAAATACTTACGCCTAAAAAAACATACACTATCTTTTTCATACTCGATTATATTGTCATTAAAACTATAACAGAAAATGCTCTTTCTCCAACCATTCAAGATACTGCTGAATTCTGAAGACTTGTTGAACTAGTGAATGCAAAGTTGCCTATTCCCTTGCTCATTTGAGCTTTCGGGACACATTCATCCAGATTATGGCTGTACTTCTAGCAGTAAATATTCCTTCATTAAACCTCAAGCGGGACGCTTTAACTGGTGCCAATGGTTTTAAACAAAAAAGGCACAAGTATGAGCTTGTGCCTTTTGCTTTAAATATAGTGGTGAATGCCTATTTCCAGTAGCAAAGAATAAATGCAACGACCAATAATGAAACCAGGTTATAGCCTGCATTGATGGCGAAAAGCGTCCAGGATTTTTTCTCCCATACCGTGCTTCCAAGGTGTCCGGGTACATAAAAACCTATCCAGGTAAATACGGCTGCACTAATGGCATTGGCAGCTGGGCTCATATCCTTTACACCCGGAACAAATGTCCAGGCGGCGATATTGTGTGCAAATACCCAGGCAAAAAGTAAGTTACCGATGAGCATAAAGAGCATGCCTTTTACCATCACACCGGTTTCTAGTTTTATGGTTGGATCGTAGCCCATTTCTCTGCCCCATAGTTGGCCAAACAATAGTGTGAACCAGACGAAGCCAAGGATAAAATTGATGACAACAGCCACAAGAATGGCAGGTACGTTAATGAGTAATTCCATGATACTATTGGTTTAGTTTGAAATACAATGTAATATGATTTTCTTTGAATACAAATGTGTACGATCTTATTTCGAATTATCGGACAGATGTCATTTGTGAAAAGGCACTGATAGATATCGGTGCCAGCAGAGGTCAGTGTGATAACTTTTTTTAATCAAATTTTACTTTTCAATCATTTCTTTCTTGTCCATTTAACCTTCACATTAGGATCTTCCACCGCTTCTCCAAGAAAAGAATCTTCCGAGAATTTCACTATTTTGTAATGAGTGATTCCATCGTAGCCTTTTTCTTTTCTGGGACGACTGAATTTTTTAGAACACTTGTCTCTTTCTGTTATAGACTCGCTGGCATAGGTCAATATATTATCTTTACATGTCCAGTGACCTTTAATCACAACAATAACACAGGCATTGCCTTCGATGTATCCGGAAAATGTATAGCTCCCGTCTGCCCCGAGAGAATCAATCGTTAAGGTCTCGGCATTATAATGGCCTCCTCCCTCTTTGTTATCCGTGGTTAACGAATTTTTATAAGAATATTCCAACGTATATACTCCCGGTTTTACCTGACCGTAAGCAAGAATAGAAACAAAATACAAACCGAGCGTAACTATTATTTTTTGCATCGTATGATAGACTTATTTTTGTGTGCAATAATCAAAAATTGAATGAAGGCCTTTTGCATTATTTCAACACCAAGCTTCGAAGCAGCTTTCCATTCAATATAAAAAAATTATTCGACTTAATCATTCAAAAAATAAGCCGCTTAAGTTAGCTCTTGTTGGCGCGATCATCCTGCTCGCACCAACGAAAGAGACATCACGTGATATACCAATATATATACAGCTAGCACCGACAGACATCGGCGCTAGCTGTGGAATTACAAACCGGTAGTCGCTTTTACTAAAGGAATAACTTTACGACCGATCAGTTCAATCGAACTCATCAATTGCGCATGGCTCAGACCTGCATTATCCATCTGAAAGGTAAAGCGGTCTACGCCACCCAATGCTTCACTGTGTTGCACTAATTTTTCTGCGACCTGTTCAGGGCTCCCGACTACCAATACTCCCTTCGGACCCATGAGTGCATCAAAGTGTGATCTTGTCACTGCAGGCCATCCTCTTTCACGTCCAAGCTTTGTCCAAAGCTCCGCATAGCCCGGATAATAATCGGCAATCGCTTTTTCTGTTGTTTCAGCTACATAGCCCGGAGAATGTAAACCTACTTTTAATTGCTCTTTACTGAACCCCGCTGCATGTCCGGCCTCCCGGTACAAATCTACCAAAGGACGAAAACGATGTGTCTCTCCGCCGATCACAGCCACCATGAGCGGCAAGCCTAATGCTCCTGCACGGATGAACGATTCGGGCGTGCCTCCTACTCCCAGCCAGACGGGCAGCTTCTCTTGCAAGGGCCTTGGATAAACCGGTTGATGATCCATTGCCGGACGGAACTTCCCTGACCAGGTCACAAATTCCTGGTCGCGGATTTGAAGCAACAACTCGAGCTTTTCCTTGAACAAGGCATCGTAGTCTTTCAGGCTGAATCCAAATAAGGGATACGCTTCCACCGAAGATCCTCTGCCCACGATCAATTCAGCTCTTCCTTTAGAGATCAAATCTAAGGTGGCGAAATTTTGAAACACACGAACAGGATCCGCTGCACTCAGCACGGCAACGGCGCTGCCCAAACGAATCCGTTTCGTTCTCGAAGCTGCCGCGGCCAGGATGACGGCGGTGGCTGAATCTAAAAATTCTTTGCGATGGTGTTCTCCGATTCCAAACACATCAAGCCCCGTCTCATCGGCAAAACTGATTCTATCCAGGAGTTGCTCCATCGCGTCTACATTGCTCAGGCTTTTGTTACCGTACATGGCTGATGCAAAACTGTCTATTCCTATTTCCATATCGTTTTATACTTTAAGTTCTTTTATTGTTTCACAATGATTATCACTTCTCTCATACTCCCGCCATCAGGACAACGGCTCCGGACGGGGCGCCGTTCCTGCCGGTCTGGAGTGATCGTCGGGCAGTGGAATAAATTCGTGGTTATCGTTAGGCGGTAAAATGATCCGGCCTTGTTTCCAATCTTCTTTGGCTTGTTCGATGCGTTCTTTTCGGGAGGAAACAAAGTTCCACCAAATGAAGCGTTCACCTAAAGGTTCTCCACCCAGAAGCATCAGCGTTGTCGTTTCTTTCGCCACAATGCGCGGGTCCACACCTTTTGTGAACACCAGCATTTTTCCTGCTGCATAGGTAACGCCCGCTAGTTCTACGCTCCCGCTGACGATGTAGAAGCCGCGTTCGGAATGTTCTTTCGGAAGACCGAACAGTGCGCCTTTCTGCAATACCACATGCAAATAAAATAAGGGAGAATTTGTTTTCACGTTGCTTTGCAGGCCGTATGCATTGCCTGCAATGAGCCGCATCCAAATACCTTTCTCCTGAAAGACGGGTAATTGTTCGGGTGTATAATTGACAAAAGAAGGCGCTGACTCTTCGTCTTTTTCCGGAAGGGCTACCCAGGTTTGTATCATTTCTAAACCTCCGTTGAGTGAAGAAGGATTTTCAAACCGCTCGGAATGTGAGATGCCGCTGCCGGCTGTCATCCAATTGACTTCGCCGGGACGAATGATTTGTTGCACACCCAAACTGTCACGGTGCGTAACTTCACCGCCAAACAAATAGCTAACCGTCGATAGGCCAATGTGCGGATGAGGCAGCACATCCAAACTGGAAAGCTGGGAAGGCGCATCTACAATAGGTCCGGCATGATCCATGAAAATAAAAGGACCGACCATCCTGCGCAATCTGAAGGGAAGGATGCGCTTCACTTTCATTTCAGGACTTATCGCCGCCGTGCGGGAGTCAATGACGATTTCAAGCATAGTCTGTTTTTTATAGCCGTGTTTCGTTTCAATATATCCGTATAACCGGACAAATGAAATGATCACCGCTTTATCTAACATAAAGATCCATCAAAGTATTTTGTGATGCATTGATCTTTGTTAAGAAAGTGGTTGGTGTAACAAGAATTGTTGGCTGGGGGAAGTGGGTGTATTTGTTCATTTGGAGCTGCTAAGGCTCGAGCGGGGGCTTTCGATAGCAAACCAAGTTAAAAAAAACGAAACTCCTATCGGGATTTATTCTTATATTGATAATACTACCTGCATCCTGCATAAGGTTATCAATGCATAAAGAATCATTAAGTCCTTCAAAGATTTTTTTTCCTAACCTGGACGGTTTCAGAACCGTCGCTTTCCTTACCGTTTTCCTCGTCCACGGATTCTGGCGATGCATAAAATACCTGGGGGACAACTATACATTTACAGAAAATACGTTGCGCAAATTATACCATATTGGAGGCATCGGGGTTTCTGCATTCTTAGTTCTAAGTGGCTTTCTTATTACTTATTTACTTTTAAAGGAGTCCGAACAGAAAGGCCGATTTGATATCGTACATTTTTATATCAGAAGAGCGTTGAGGATATGGCCTCTTTACTTTGCTGTACTCATTTTTTGTTTCCTACTCTATCCTTACCTGCAATCCGTTACCGGACACACCGCACACATGCTCTATCATCCTGCTTATTTCTTTTCATTCCTTTCCAATTTTGACATCCTACAGGTCGAAAAAAGTTTTCCAGGCATGAACACTTCACCAGTAAGCATTACCTGGTCCATAGCCATAGAAGAACAATTTTATTTGATCTGGCCACTGCTCCTCTATTTTGCTCCAAAAAAAATTTACCCGGTAATCTTCATCTCCGTAATAATACTTTCATTGGTTTTTAGATTTATTTATATAAATGATCCGGTCGTTTTATATTATCATTCATTAAGCGCTTGCGGCGATCTGGCCCTCGGAAGTATGTGCGCTTATTATGCTATCTATTCAACCGCATTTAAAACGTTCTTTGAAAAACTGAGCCGTCAGGCCATCATGGGCATCTATGTAACAGGAATTTTGTGGATGATGTACTCCAACGGCGTAACTAATTTTTACTTCTTTCCTGTATTTGCAAGACTGATAAGCGCTTTGTTTTTCTCTTTTATTATATTGGAACAGAATTACAGCCGCTCGTTCTACAAATTTTCAAAAAGCAAAGCGCTGAGTTTTTGGGGTAAGTATACGTATGGATTATATTTGCTTCATCCCATTGCGCTCCTCATTTGTGATAGCCTCCTAAACGCATGTCACCTGACTTATGCAGACAGTTTTACCGGAGCATTACTCAGGGGCTTCCTGGGTCTGGGCATTAGTATGCTGATAAGCTATTTATCCTATGAATATTATGAGTCGTACTTTTTAAAAATAAAAGAGAGGTTCAACTAAACGAACGCTTTCTATTTTCAACTGAGTCTGCTAACTATAGAGTGGTTTTATGCGTCCGCGATTTCATATTAAACAGGGTTTGCTAATTTTGATTGGAAGTTTGTTTGACAATAAAAAGATGAAAAAATATATTTTCAATTTAATAGCGCTAACTATTTTAATACTATTTTTTGGTTTCAAAAATAAAAAACCTCTAGCCCATTCAATATACAGTGCCGGTGATTACTACGAGACGTTTGATTCACTGAATGCAGCATGGGAAATTCAACGCTATAGTTTTGAAGAGAATGGCTCTAATATGACAGAAGAAAATATTTCCATCAATAACTCCATCTTAACATTAACCACCTCCAAAATAAGCATGGAGATCTTCCCAAATCCTATAATGGCGGAGAAATAGGGAATGCTAAATTCATGTCATTCGGTTTTTATGAAGTAAGAATGAAACCGAATATTGTTTCAGGTACAGTAGGCTCTTTTTTCTTAATGAATAAGTGGGTACCCAATAATTGGGAACATAAAGAAATTGATATTGAATTTACAGGGAATAAAAAAACATCCATCCAAATGACCACCCATGATTATCAGCAAGGAGGAACGGTTCATAACTATTCAACGACAACAAAAGAACTTGGTTTTGATATTTCGGAAGAATACCATAATTATGGAATCCTTTGGACTCAGGACAGTGTCTCCTGGTTTGTAGACGGTAAGTGGCTGCATTCAGAAAAGAAATACGTACCGCAAGTTCCTTTGCAGATACGATTAAACCACTGGGCTGGTAATACCTCCGTATCGAATATGAAAAAATGGTTGAGAGAAGTACAGGAAGATAAACTTCCTTCCATAGTTCAATACGATTGGATAAAGTATAGGTCATTAGCCTATTATTTTAAGCATTAAATACGACCGTTAGAATTATAGAGAAATTAAGACTTTGTTTTTTTAAGATTCATTACCTTGTATTAAAACTGGAATGACCGAAGTTTAAAACAGCTGTGTGATAAATGCTGTAAACTATTTTGACGTGTTTCTACGCTCCATACTTCCTTAACTGATTCTATATCTAATTAGTATTATGATAGATTTATCTCATACCTTCAATCAAATTCACTGTGTTACCAATTTTCAAGACCTTGTTTCAACGCCTTTTCATGGAGCTATGAATGCCATGTACTGGACTCGTCAACTAAGCGGTGATTTTGCTGAGATTGCTAATCAGATAGAACTAAATGAAAATATAGCCGTACTTGATCAAGAGGAGCTTTTAGTACTTCCATTGAGTGAACAGGGACAGCTTGCCCGTGAAATTCTTTTGCATGACTTGAAGGCGTTGAAAGCTCATGGTGCCTCTCCCATCCTTAATGTTATAAAGTGTTATGAGAAAGATGACACCTACCCTTTTTTTCCAACGGATGTGTATTCTTTTCATGTAGACCGTTCTCCTGTACCGACCGATACCTTTTTATGCACTTACCATGGCGAGTCCAGTGAGATCTTACCCAATGCACAAGCCATACAAAAAATATTGGTTCCTGAACTACGTGATGCACTTAAAAAAATCTATCCTGGAGCAGCCGAAGAATTTGACTTATTCTTAAGTGAACATTTCTTTGATCTGCATTATCTGCCTAAACCTCATGCACAGCCTATCTGCTTAGGTCTGGGTCACTTGTGGAAGTTGGCGGTTGATCATCCTGAAAGTCTCGTCTTCCCTTGTATTCACCGTGCACCAAAAGAAAAAGAGGGGCAGAATAGGTTGTTGATGATCTGTTGAATACAGGTAGAAAGGGATTGAATGACCTTGCGGTGTTATAGCATTCCCGAGCGGGACGCTCTATGGACTTTGGGGCATGAGCAGGATGCTCGCGCCAGCGGGGGTGATTTGAAACTCAGATTTCCACCTGTCTTAATAGTGCACAAGTAATAGCAACCTCTGCCAAAAGTTTAGCGCATTCTTCAATTAAAACTCCTGCAGTAAAAACATCGAATACAACAGATATCAATCCTAGTCCAATTGCAAAGTATAATAATATACGATTCGCATTTGTAAATTCTTTCCAGAGCAAAAAAGAAATTAGTCCACCTATGCAAGATGCAAGAATAACAGGAAGTTCATAGATCAAATGTGAATGAGTCGCAGGATGAAAAGCAAAGATTAACCTTTCTTTCAATTGTTCATGAAACATAAAACGCTCGTCTAATGCCAAAACCAGAAAAAAGGCTGTCATACAAAACCATGGAAATACTTTTGTACGCATTCCAATGACCATTGACAATGTAGCTGACATGACCAACAGCACGCCTGAAAGCCAAGTTCCAGCAGAAGATTCTCCCGCAATTGCCAATTGATAAAAATTGCGGTTGAAATAAAATGAACAAGCTAATACCAGCAGAAAAAACGTAATCAGCACAACAAGTCCTTTGGAGTACTGCCTTTTCATGTACAATCTAATTCAGCCGCCCAATCAATAATTTTCCAGGCACCATCAATATTGACAAACCAAATTTCTTCTACCATTTTATCATCAGAGATTCCTGTGAACGTATCCGAAACACAAGCCAATTCAGGAATACCATCGTTGTTCAAATCAATTGTCCATACGCGGTTATCATCATATCTTTTAATTACGCAAGAACTTATCGGTGTTGAATCGTAAGGAATATATATTCCTAAAATGTCTTTTTCATTTAAATACTTCGAACAAGTAAATGTTACATATGGCTGATCAGATAGACATCCCAAATTTTGAGGGATCAATTTCAAATCTACGGCAGCAACATGAGCAGGGACTAATCCCTGTTCTGTTAAGAAAAACGCTGGAATAGGATTTACAAATTCATGCTTAAGAAATCCGATGTCATGTATTTCATGCTTTTTTATATCATAACTACTTAGCGGGTGCCCAAATGTCACTTTAACAGGACTGTTATTGAAATGCAAAAGGGAATTAAGAATGTAGCTCGTGTTTTCTGAGATGTCACCTAGAAAGCGTGTCTGAGGATTACCATTTGCATCTGTATAAACAGTCTTGTTGTCAGCATCCAGCTTGGTGATAAAAGGAGCCCCACCAAGGAAGAAAAAGTTGCCCTGACTAAGAAGAGTTGATTTTCCCACCTGTGGTAACACTAGAAAAGAAGAATCATTAGGGTCAGGTATTCTTGTCAGTTCAATCAATTTAGTAGAAACGTCATGCACATGAGGATTATCCTGAAGTGCCTTTTGATAAGCCAAGATCGCTTGATAAGCACGATTTTCTGCAGGTATAAAAATCTTTTTGTCGTTAGGATCTGTAATTTCCTGAACGTCGCGCAGGTATTTGATACTGTCTTTCAATTGAATGGCAGCAGCTGAAAGAGAACTTAACTTTTCAAAAGCGGGAAACGTTTCAAGTGATGTTCTATATTTATCCTTGACAGCTCCTTGATAAGCAATGAAAGATTTCTTTTCCGAATACTCACTCTCTTCAGTTGGTTGTTGCTGTTCGGGAATTGCTTTGGGTGCTGTAACAGTATCGGTGATTTCAACGAGTTCAGCTTTTTTTTCCGGGTCGGAACTACAAGCAATTATAGAAAAAATAAGTAGGGATAATAAAAATTGTTTCATATGTCATCATTATAATATGTATGATACTATGCGGGTAATATATGGTTCGATAACTATAATTTATTTTACGTTCTTTAAAATTATCTAATTCTCAATTATATGATAATTCTTTATTCTTAACAAAGCCCGGGCAGATGATCTATGTAAATTAGCACCGATATATATCGATTCTAACCGATGAAATTGATAAATAAGCTAAATACAGCATATGACCTTTACTATATAAACAATACAAATAAATCAATATATGAAAAACCAAAAACTACTTAGCAAAATTCATAATTCCACTCACGAACTGATTAAAACTTTCTGATTTATTATTATTCAAATCTAAAAAATGACCTATTTTATTTGCTGAAGTTACCTTTTGAAATTCAGGTAAAATTTGCCTCAATTCAAATGATGCATTGCATAGATCAGGATTTCTATACTTAGCTTTTTTAATAAATTGTTCCGACTTAAAAGTAGGATATGCTTGTTTTACAGCAGCAAAATCACCTATGTACCAAGACTCCAATTCCTTACAAACAATTCTAATTAAATGATTGCAATCTCCATTCTGAACAACCATTTTTTTTAATTTTTGCTTTAGTTTTTTACAATCAGCACTATCTTGATCATGTAAAATGATAACTCCAATAGGTTCAGGAAAGTGAGAAAATGCTCTGACTTGTTTAGGTATTGATTTTTGCAGATCACTTTTACCTTCAAAACTACGAACAAAACAATTCACATCTAATTGCCATTTTGAAGGAAGTACTTTGGGAAGCAATACACGTAAAAGACTTTCCATAGATTTTTCTTCAACTAAAATCTCCAATCTCTTCATCTTATCTCTTTTTAGGACCACTTCCAACCAAATAACCTTGCTTCCATATTGCTCCTAGTGGCTCTCCTTCTCTAAACAAGTTTTTAACCATCTCATCATCTGATGCTCTTTTGATAACAGTATGACCATTCTCTTTATTTAACCAAAACAATTCAGAAATTTCTAAAGCATTAACAAAATCGGGAGAGTGTGAAGAAACAAAAACCTGTCCTCCCTTATTAGCATATTCTCTAAATTCTTCTGCTAATTCTAGTAATAATTCCGGATGTAAATAATTTTCAGGTTCTTCAATGCACAAGAGAGGATGTGGTTGTGGGTCATTCAATAAAACTAAATATGCAAACATTTTTATTGTTCCGTCTGAAACAAATCTTGAAATAAAGGGATCTTTAAAACTTCCATCTCTAAACTGTAAAACAATTCGCCCATCAATTGTTTCTGAAGCTTCAACTTTTTCAATTCCAGGAACTCTAGTTTTCATTTTTTCAAGAATTAACCTGAAAGTATCTGGATAATTTTCAAATATGTATTTTGTAACTTGAGCTAAATTATTCCCTGTAGTTGATAGATGTTCACTTAATCCTGTGTCTTCAACATTTTGGGCCGCTTGAATTTGAAAATTAGAAACATACCAATTATCTAAAAGCCTTCTAAAAGAACTTATGGATTTGAATTTTTGAAATTGACCTAATCCTTTTAAAGCTAATATGTCTGGAGCATCAAGAGTTTGCTCTTCTCTCTGTTCTTCAAAGTCTTGTTTTTCGATTTCAAATTCGTCTTCATTTGTTGTCGCAAAACCTTTACCATTTGTGAATTCCAAAAATCTAAATGGTCTTCCATGTTTTCCCCTTCTGTAACTCAATATTTCTTTTGATACAAATGGAATTTGAGAATTAGGCTTTAAATCAATTGAAAGTTCGTATGTAATTAAAGGTTGTTTTTTGCCATCTAGATCCGGATTTCTGAATTTTATTTCAAACTCAATAGGACCTTCACCATTTCTAGAATAAACTTCCCTAAAACCACCTCGTTTATTCAATGCCGTTTTTACATTACTTTTTAATGCGTCACTTAGAAAACCAAATACATCAAATAGAGTAGATTTACCTGAACCATTTGCTCCTAAAAAAACGCACAAGTTTGGCAAATCTCTTATTTCTGTATCTCTATAAACTTTAAAGTTTTGTATTCTTAATTTTTCTATTTTCATCACTTCGCATTTACATAATCAATATAATTGATATATGGCTAAAATACATTCTATAAATAATATAAATAAAAAGAAAGCCCTGGAATAAAATTCCAGGGCTCCTTAATTCAGTGTGGTAGAGAGGAAGGGATTCGAACCCTCGAAACAGTCACCCGTTTACACGCTTTCCAAGCGTGCTCCTTCAACCACTCGGACACCTCTCTGGTTGGACTTCATTTCCCGGTCAAACTTTTTCGTGCCTCCTGGCTCCTCGCTCGTACCTTCAAGCAAGGAGCTAGGAGGTACGATTACGTTCTCGGGGTGACAAAGTAACTAATTTTTATTCGTTCTACCAACTCTTATCTCTCCTCCTCCGTCAATTCCCCTCTCAAATCCATTTGCAGGTATTTGGCGGGGTCTTGTTTGAAGGGATCGTTGCCGAGTACGAACATCATTTTGGCCAGCGCTGCTTCGGTAGACAGATCTCCGCCACCTATTACTCCGCTGCTTTTTAAGTGTTTACTGGTTTGGTAGCGGCCTTGAACAACCGTTCCTCCCGGACATTGCGAGACATTAAGCACCACTACTCCGCGGGCAATCAATTTGCGAAGCGCCGGTTCCAGCCAGCTGTCGGTCGGGGCATTGCCCATACCGAAGGTTTCCAGGATCAGGCCTTTCATGTCCTGATCGGAAGTCAGTGCTTCGAAAACCGATTCTTTCAGTCCAGGGTAAAAGCGTACAATGCTTATGTTTTCTTCTAACTGTTTATAGTATTTAAACTTCGTCTTACCCGGCTTGCGGATGTTGGCGTGTTTGTAATCGATGCGGATACCGGCTTCCGCCAGTAAAGGATAGTTGTAGGAAACGAAGGCATCGAAGTAAGAACTGTGGGTCTTACGCGAACGGTTGGCGCGGTACAAGTGACCATCGAAGTAAATAGAGACTTCCGGTGCACAAGCTGCACCGTTGTGTTGCTCTGCAGCAATCATGATGGCTGTGATCAAATTTTCACGCGCGTCTGTACGCACCGATTCTAAAGGCAATTGAGCACCTGTGAACACCACCGGTTTATCCAATCCTTCCAACAAGAAACTCAATCCCGATGCGGTATACGCTGTCGTATCTGTACCATGCAAAATCACGAAGCCGTCGTAACGGTCGTAGTTCTCACCGATCAATACCGCAAGGTCAATCCAGTCGGACGGCTTCACGTTAGAAGAGTCGAGGGGTTTCTCCGCGGCAATGAGTGTAATGTTTGTATTCAGGCGCAGCAATTCCGGTGCAGCCTCTGACAAACGGGAGAAGTCACGGGGCAAAAGCACTTCGTCTTTGCCTGTTAACGTCATCCCCATTCCCATGGTACCGCCGGTATAGATCACTAATACTTCAATCCCAAAGGGAGAACGGTTAACTAAAAAAGGATCTTTTTTAAAGCGCATAAAAGAGTTGTTTAGCGTTTGTTGTTGTTTGTTGTATGACTTCTTCCACCGGTATTTTCTTCAGCTCTGCCACCTTATGTGCTACGATAGCGATGAAAGAAGGTTCATTTCTTTTTCCACGGTGCGGAATCGGCGCCAGGTAAGGACAGTCCGTTTCCAACACCAAAGACTCGAGCGGTAACTCGGCTACTACCTTGTCCAGGCCTCCGTTCTTAAAGGTTACTACCCCACCGATACCCAGCTGAAAACCCAGGCTGATAGCGTCTTGCGCCTCTTCGACCGTGCCGGAGAAACAATGAAAGACACCTTTCAAATCCGGAATCGCCAGCGATTGGATCAGGTCGTAAGTTTCTTTAAAGGCATTGCGTGTGTGCAAAATCACCGGCAATTTATGTTTGGCTGCCAGACGCAATTGAATCTTCAGCGCTTCTTCCTGCCAGGCTAAGGTCGTCTTATCCCAATGCAAGTCGATGCCGATTTCCCCTACCGAAACAAACTTTCGTTTGTTCAACCAATCCTCTACAAGATACAATTGTTTTTCAAAATCCTTCTTCACGTAACAAGGATGCAAACCCATACTCGAGAAACAAATGTCTTTGTATTGTTCTTCCAACTCCAACATGCCATCAATAGACGTCTCGTCTACGTTAGGCATCACGAATTGCGCCACGCCCGCCAATTGCGCTTGTTCTAATAATGGATGAATGTCCGCTTTGAATTCCTCCGAATACAAATGCGCGTGTGTTTCTATGATCTTAGACATAACGCCTCTTCTTCCATTCTACACCTGTAGGTAAAACAAAATATACCAACAGACAAACATTGAATGCCGTCTGGTAAATATCCAGGATCAGCAAATGACCGAGCCAGGATGTTTTAAAGGGAACACCCGTTGCCCTGCACATCAACTGTACACGAATGATATGTGTGATAAAAGTAAGAACAAATAAACCAATGCCCAGGGACAGGTTGAAAAAACACAGCGCGATAATAAATAAAGCAAAGACAGAATGCACACCCAGATAAAACTGACACAGTAACGGTGTCCTCTCTACTCCTTTGAGCCAGCGCTTGCGTTGCTTGAACAAGGCTTTAATGTTATCTAAAGGTTTTGTCCAGACCAACGCTTCCGGTCCCAGGAACAAACGGTGCACATAATTCTTTTTCTTTAGCGCTAAATACAAATCCAGGTCTTCCGTCACTGAAAAAGGAATGGCTTCGTAACCACCTATGGCATCATAAGCTGCTTTACTGATGACCATATTATTGCCTACTGCGGTGACTTGCAGGTGCAACTGATCGGCTGTATACAAAAAACCTAAAGCTTCCATCCACTCGATGGTTTGGAAGAGGTGAAAACTGTTTTGATGCGCCACGAACGTCGTACCCGAAGCGGCGTCTGCTCCTTCCCGTTGTAATCCAAGTAACATCCCTTTGATCCAATTCGGATTGACCGCAATGTCTGCGTCTGTGATGAAAGCGAATTCGCCTGTTACTTTTTTAAATAGTGCCGCCAATACATTTGGTTTACCTTTGAGGTTGCTCAAGGCAGAAGGCACGATGGAAACGAGTTCAATGTGCGGATGTTTCACAATAAACTCTCTTACCAGCGCCGCCGTATTGTCGTCGGAATCGTCGTCACCGACTAAGATCTGAATGTTAGATACCGGATAATCCTGTTCTACTAAAGCCTGTAAGCAGCGGATAATGTTGTCTTCTTCATTTCTCGCTGCGATCAACACGGAAACTTGCGGCTCCCGATTCAACACTGTTTCACTCCACTCTTTTTTATTCTTTTTGAGAAGCACGACAAACATCACTAAGGTCATACCAAAGTACGCCGCAAGAACGAAGAGCAATAGATAGTATAAATAATCAAGCCACATCATAACCACTCAAACGTATATCCTTGTGACAAACAATAATCGATATAACGCGGTAGTAAATTTTTCATTTGCTTTTCCGCTTTGTAGCTGTCATGAAAAACAATGATGCTTCCTGAACGAGTCTCCTTACAACTCCTTTGAAAGGCGCTTTCCAGATTCAAGTGTTTGTTGTAATCACCGGTCAATACATCCCACATGATGATTTCATAATCCGGCTGCAGCGCCTTCAATTGATTGCCTTTGATGCGTCCGTAAGGTGGGCGGAACAAGCGTCGGCTAGTGTTTGCAGACAGGGAGCTGCCTGTTACCTGTTCCATGATCTCATCACAGAGTTTCACTTCTTCCAGGTAATGTTCCACAGAATAGGACCAGCCTTTTACGTGATGGTAGGTATGATTGGCATACGCTTGTTCTGCTGCCACGCGTTGCATCACCGCCGGATATTTTTTCACGTTATCTCCGACTACAAAAAAAGTAGCCTTTATCTTTTTTTCTTTCAATAGATCCAGCACCCATTCTGTAACGTCCGACACAGGACCATCGTCAAAGGTCAGGTAAATCGTTTTACCGACATTCGCCCTGCGCCAGGTCAAACTGGGAAACAAACGAGGGAAGAGATTGCGTAGACCGTAACTGTTCATGCTAAACTTCGGTTAACGGTTCTTTGAAATGCAACAAGCCCAACAGCCAGGTTACGGCCAGTAAGAAAACTCCGGCTAAGCCGGTATTGATGTACCAGGGCAAACTCGTAAATGTTAAGCCGTAATAGACCGCCATGAATAACACGAAAGCAAGAACAAGTTTTAAAATCGTGACCACCGGAATTTTAACAATATTATTTCTCCGGATGTATACGATATAGCCTGCCGATAAAAATACCGTAGACACCACGGTGGCCCAGGCGGAGGCGTAGATACCATAAAGAGGAACAAGTATAAAATTCAACACAATATTGATCAATACACTGACTAAAATCAAAATGCTGGTTTGTTTTTCATAACCTGTAGAAGTGAGTAAGGTGCTGTATATAGCAAACAGACCATGCATCAGGGATGCAATGAAAAGAATGCGTAAGACATTGCACATGATTTCGATTTCCTGCGTGGAACTGTGTTTGAAAAGAAAAAATAATTTCTCAGGATAGAGAAACACAAAGCCACACACCATGGCCATAGGAAGGAAAGCAATCACGTGACCGATTTTGAATGTTTTATACAAGGCGACAGGATCACTTTTCAAAAAGGCGAAGCGCGCAAAAAACATCGGCAATACAATCCACAAATACATCATCACCGCATCGAGCCAGCGGTAAGCGCCGGCATATAACCCGGATTCTGTGCCACCCAATAAACGTTCGATCATTACCTGATCTACACGCTCATTGAAAGAATATAAAACGGTAACCATGGCAAAAGGTAAACTGTGGCGAATCAGTGGAAAGAGTTTTTCTATTTTAAGTGAAGGGCCATGCCAATGACAGGTAGCAATGTAAAAGACATACACCAATACTACCGTAGCAACGATGGACAAAACACGTGCATAAATAAAACTCTCCACCGTAACGTGGATGTAAAATACGATGACCAGAAAGATGATCAGTAAAAACTTATCCAGAATAGAAGCAAAGGAATCGATAAAGAACTTCTGATGCGCCTGGAAGTTTGCACGAAAGAACATCACCAGTTGTACTGCCGCCTGGAAAATAGACAGCAACCAGAGAAAATAGAGTTCCTGCATACCATAACCCATGATGTACCCCACTACAGTCATGAATAAAGGATACAAAACCAGCAAAAGCAGTTTAAACCCTAATGCTACGGGAAAGACTTCTTCAATCTTATGGGGTTCTCCGGCCAGTTTTTTGGTGACGTATTGATTGATACCGAAATCAGAAAGCGTAGCGAACAAAAATGACAATGAAAACAAAGCGGCAAAGACACCATAGTCCGCATGTCCGATGGTATCTTGTACTTTGTTGTCAAGCACAATCCACACAGGCTTAATCAAAAAGTTAAGCACGACGATAAGACCGATATTTCCGATGAACTTTTTAATAAAATCCACTGATCCTATACTAAAATCAGTTCAGCGAAGTTAATGTTAAAAAGTTATTTTTAACATAAAAATGACCCGTCAGATTTTATAGCTAGCATATTATTGTTAGATTTAATGCCTGAATTTTAGGACACGAACCGTTTAACCCTTTTTAGTGACACCACTTTCCAAAAAAGCATTCTGGATCCTGTTCACCGTATTGTCCGCTACCACCTTAGCTGTTTTGCTGAGTGAGTGGGCACCGTTGATCATCATGGCAGGGTTTGTCTTTTTTGTTGTTCTTCTCAGTGGCGCCAATACCCTCAATAATCTATTCTTTCTATCCATTCCTTTATCCATAGAACTGAAGCTCCCGGGAATGGGTGATATCATGTTCCCTTCCGAACTCATTGCAGTGGTGATCTTTTGTATGGCAGCCGTTAATTTCATGGCCTACCGGAAGTTTTGGAGAAAAGAAGACTTTCATCCGGTTACAGGAGCTTTGTTACTCCTTTGGGTAGGCTTGGTTGTAGGAACGATCAATTCTAACCTCCCGATTGTATCTCTCAAATCCGTTATAATCTTCACCATATACCTGACTACCTTTTATTTGCAGTGGTTTTTATATCCTAAAGACAGGGTAGCAAAAATTAAATCTGCCATTGCTTATTATTTCATAGGCTTACTCATAGTCTGTCTGATCACCACTATGGAACATGCTTCTTTCTTATTTGCCAGATCCATGGCGATGCGCGTTCCTCCTCCTTTCTTTTCTGACCATACCATATACGGTACTTGTCTGGCCTTTTTCATTCCGGTGTTGTATTACTGGATCAGAACTTCTTCCTCTGCATTGAACAGAATCTTTTATGTGCTGTGTATGTTTTTGTTTATACTGGCCATTTTTACGACCTACAGCAGAGCGGTATGGATGAGCTTGATCGTCGTATTGGCAGTGTATTATTTACTCAAAATCAGAATACCTATAAAAAAACTGACAACAGCCTTGGTCTGCTTTCTAATCCTGATCGCTATATTTCAGGAAACCGCTGTTGATTACCTTTCTCAGAACCGGAGTGATTCCAAATCCCGCAAAGCAGAAGTCTCTGATCAATTGAAATCAGTGGGAAATATTTCCACAGATGTATCGAACCTGGAACGCATCAACCGTTGGAAATCCGCATTGAGCATGTTCAACAGCAGGCCGCTTACCGGACATGGACCTGGTACTTACCAATTTAACTTTATTCCCTTTCAGAAACCCGAAGATAAAACCCCGATCAGCGTAAACCGTGCAAGCGACAATTTTTCTCAAGGCATGGGAGGAACAGCTCATTCTCAATACCTGTTGTATGCTGCGGAAAGTGGTATCATCGCTTTGATTGGTTTTGTGGTGTGTATACTATATACCGTTAAAGAAGCGTTTAACCTGTACTATAACAGCACGGATGAAAAGGAAAAATTATACATCAAAGCGCTACTTGGAGGATACATCACCTTTGTCTTTCACTCTTTTTTTAATAACTTTCTCGATATTGATAAATCAGCATCCCTGTTTTTCGTCTTTTCTGCCGGAATTATTCTGATGGCGATAGAAAAGAAGAAAGCTCAACTTATTACTAAACAACAAACCAATGGAAATTAATATTTTAACGGTACTGAACATTTTGAATAGAGGCAAGAAATATTTCTTCATTGTCTTTATCTGCACTTTCGCTGTCAGTACACTCATCGCCTTCTTGCTGCCTGTTATCTACGCATCAACGGCTGTTCTTTTTCCATTAAGTCCAAAATCCTACGATCCGAGAACGAAATTTTCTTACATGGAACTTTACGGATCGGTAGAAGATGTGAATCGTACCGTTGCTTTAGCAGAGTCCGGAGAAATAAGAGATTTTCTGATATCGAAATATAATTTGGCCGAGCGTTACGAGTACAACACAAAAAAAGCCAGCGATGTTTATTATTTACGTCAGGAATACCAGGGAAATCTGGATGTAAAAGAAACCAATAAAGGAGCGATCTCCATTACGTTTTACGATAAAGATGCGGACACCGCTGCACTGATTGTCAATGATGTTATTGCTCAAATTAACGTCATCAATAAATCGGTCATTACTGACGCCATCCAGAGGCAATTCAAAACCTATCAAAAAGTGATGATCGAGAAGTATAATGGTTTGGATAGTTTAGCAGAGATTTTGAATGCCATCAAGTCGCAAAGTAAATCTCCAAGCGGAGAAGTAACCAGCATGGAAATGTTTCACGCTTTTACAAGAGTAAAAGAAGCGGAAGTAAACCTGGAAGCCATTCAAGACGATGTACAAACCGTACAGGTCATTGAGAAAGCCGTTCCAAACTGGAAGAAAGAAAAACCGAAACGCATGATCCTTATAGCCAGCGCTTGTTTGAGTACATTCATTATTACACTCTTGTTCTTATTGATTAAGGACAGAAAAGATTTTGATGAATTAGAAACTAGACGTTAGTGGTTAGTCATTAGAAAAAAATAAGAAATAAAAAAGAGGGTCATGAAAAATTCATGACCCTCTTTTTTATTTTACTAACGTCTAACGACTAACTACTAACGACTATTCCGGATCTATTATACAACTCATATAAGTAATATCATCCGGAAACTCCTGGTCTTCCTTAAATGCGGTCATGCGGTCGTACAACTGCAAGTGTGCAGCATCGGATAGCTCCTTCACTCCGGAGATAAAATCAAATAAACCTTCCTGACCAAATTCATCTCCACGGTTATTCATCACTTCTGATACACCATCAGTATAGGCAAACAAACGAACTTTGGAACGAATATCCACTTTCATTTCTTCTATGAAAGGTAAGTTTTCAAACATGCCCAATATGCAAGTTCCTTTATCGAGCCATTGATGACCATCTGCTTCTAAGAGCAAAGGAGGATTATGACCGGCATTGACGCAGCGGATTACTTTTTCCTTGATGTCGATATAGGCTAAGAAAACAGTAATGAACTTCTCCCCTTTGGTATGGTTAAAGACTTGTTCATTGAGTCTTTTTATAATGTCTTTCAAATCGCTGGTGTAAAGTACCAGTGTGCGAAGACAAGCCTGAAAGTTAGACATCAGGAGTGCGGCAGGAATGCCTTTGCCTGATACATCAGCGATGCATACGTAGAAACGATTTTCATCTAAAGGAATATAATCGTAGTAATCTCCTCCTACTATCTTATTGGGATAATACGAAGCAAATATTTTCAGTTGATCCGTTTGCGGCAAATGATCCGGAATCAGATTTTGCTGTACGCGTTTGGCAATCTCTATTTCTTTCTTCAACGCTTCTTGTTCCAGGTTCAAACGCGCCAGTCGTTTGTTTTCAATCGCCACCAGTGTAATGTTGGTAAACGTTTGAATGAACGAAGTATCTTGTTCCTCTTCGCTTGTTTTACCATCCAATAAAAGAATGGCAAGAATTTTATCTTTATGCTTAACAGGAATCGCTAAACTCAAATCAGCAAAGGCATCGGAGAGTTTTACTTTTTGAATGGAATCGATATCTTTTAATGATTCCGGTAAAGCGGCTTTACCGATAGAAGCCTCCACACCAAAGTGAACCTTGCAAC
>JAQBNS010000022.1 GCA_028288405.1 Chitinophagaceae bacterium | reverse complement strand
CTCCTCGCTCGTCCCTATTTTATTCCACCCAAAGAACTAACCCCTTGAGATACTCTCCCTCCGGATGGTAAATATTCACCGGGTGATCTGCCGGTTGGTGCAATTGATGGATGATGCGTACGTTTCTTCTGGCATCTGCGGCAGCGCCAAAAACAATTTTTTGAAACAAGTCTTTGGATATGTTTTGAGAACAGGAGAACGTAAACACAATCCCGCCCGGTTTGATTTTACGAAATGCTTTCAGGTTGATTTGCTTATAACCTTGACTGGCATTGGCTACAGCCCTTGCATGCTTTGCGAAAGCAGGAGGATCCAATATAATCACATCATAAAAATTCTCTGGCATCTCCGACAAATAATCGAAACAGTCCTGCACTTTAGATTCGTGCTGTCCTGAAAATATGCCGGCATTCAGTGCTACATTGCGGTCTCCCTGTTCGATAGCAGAAGCGGAGATGTCTACGGAGTGCACTTCCTTTGCCCCGCCTGCCAAGGCGTATACGCTGAAACCTCCGGAATACGAGAAGGTATTCAAAACCGTTTTATCTTTACTTAGCTCTTGCAACATTTTCCTGTTGTCGCGTTGATCAATAAAGAAACCCGTTTTTTGTCCTTCTTCTACATCCACCCAAAACTTTATACCGTTTTCCAAAACTTCCACAGAAGTGCTTCTCTCTTTTGTAAGCCATCCACTCTTTAGCTGAACACCTTCAATATTGGAAGAACTTTGCTTGTGCTTTAAGTAGATGTATTGAAAACCATGTGTGGTAAAGGCTTCCGTCAGCTGTGGCAAAATACTTTTAGTACCTGCCGTTAAAATCTGCAAGACGATTACTTCCGCGTAAACATCGGCTATGATACCTGGAAGAAAATCTCCTTCAGCATGCAATAGACGATAAGTAGTAGTATGCCCGGAGTTGATGATTTCCTTTCTCAAAGCGATCGCAGCAGCGACTTTCTTGTTCCAATAGGATTGATCGAATACCTGTTCTTCGTTACTCCAATCAAACATGCGGCATACAATCTGACTTTTGGTAGAAAAGAAACCATAGCCTAAAATATGCTTGTCAAAATCTCTTACCTGTACTATTTCACCGTCAGTTTTCGCAGAAGCGTTTGCTACTGCACCTGAAAATAACCAGGGATGGCGGTTGATGACGGAACGCTCTCTTTTCTTATGGAGCGTTATTTGTTGATAGTTCATTGTGTCCTTAAAATAAGTATCTTTACTTTTGATTAAAATTCCTACTTATGAGAAATATAATCCTGGCCATTTTCTTTATAGCCTTATTATCTGCTTCAAATATACAAGCTCAAAAGATATATAGCTCTAATCAAATCAAACTAATATTTTCAAACGCGCCAGGTATTTCAAGAGGAAACGAAAACATTGCTTCGCCCATGCGCTTCACCGCGTTTTTCAATTACTCTACTTTCCTGAATATTGACCTGACAAAATACCTCGGAGTCTCTATAGGATTAGAAATAAAGAATATTGGTGTGATCTTAAAAGACAGCGCTTTTAGTACAAAGCATAGAGCTTATGCATTGGGTGTTCCCCTCTACCTGCGTATTGGGAACATGGACAAGAAATGGTATTTCCTTGCGGGTGCGCAATACGATTACCTGTTTGCCTACAAAGAAAAAGTATTTGTAGACGACGCCAAGATTAAACGACATCCTTACAACAGTGTAAGACCTTTTATCCCTTCTGTTTTTATTGGGTTCAAAGGAAAATCCGGTGCTTCCATTAGTGTACATTACATGCTGCAGAATTTCTTTACGGACGATTACCGTTTTAAAGATCCCAGAGACAATCACGAACTTCAGAGCTATAACAACTCGCAGTTGTTGTATTTTACCATCGGTTTTATGGGAGATGTGAACAGAAAAAAATCAAAGCCAACTCCTCCGGCTGATGATAAACAGGAAGTATATAGCCGCAACCATTAATTAGGTGAGCAGTGAAGAGTGAACGGTAAGCAGATGTTATCTCCTTTATAAAAAACTCCCGGATAGAATTTATCCGGGAGTTTTTTATGCTTTAAATGAGTCTGTTCACTCTTCACTGCTCACTTAGTTCATTTTCAATACACGCGTTCCAAAGTTACCCTGAGAGGTTTTAATCATCATCAAGTAAAGTCCCTGAGGTTTGCCTGTTAAACTGATCTCTAACCTGGACCCGTCTGTATTGCCTTGCTTTTCAATGACCGTATTTGAAAGCACATCCAATACTTCTGCCGATACATATTCACTATTTGGCGCATCGATATAAATCATATCCTTTGTAGGATTCGGATATACTTTTATGCCGGCATTTTCCAGTGTACTGGAAGAAATCACAGAAGTTACTACACTGACATAATTGGTTTTAGTTACGGTGTTCGTACCACCCGGTCCTGTAATAGTCAATGAGATCGTTTTAGAACCTGTCGTGCTGTAGCTGACACTATGAGGCCCGACTGTGCTTGCCGTAGGTGGAGTTGCCTCTGCACCAAAGTTCCAAGTGTACGACGTGATATTTCCAGTAGAAGCATTGGTAAATGCGATGGCCTCCGCACTGGCCACACCCGTTGTTTTAGAAGCAGTAAAGTCAGCCACCGGTGAGGCATAAGTACCTGCAATATTAATTTTATCGAGGTATAAGTTATCTCCATAGTCATTCATGGCCCTGAACAACAGTCGAACTCTTTGACCGGTATAAGCGCTCAGGTCAATCGTTTCTGTGCGCCAATCCAAGGTGCTAACCGGTGCAAAACCTGTAGTAACCGTTGATGCGGTAGTCTGCAAATCTAAGCCTCCTTTTTTATACAAACCCGTCAACGTATTTCCACAATCTGTTACCGCAAAAACTGCTAATGTATCTGCATGTGTCTCATCAAAGATCTTATAGGAAACATTAAACGTAAGACTTGGATTGTTAATACCTATTAGATTATAAGTAGGTGATGTCAAATCGTCAATTTTTCCACTGGTATTGTAATTGAAAAAATTCATCGCTGCTCCGGATGTTCCCGCACCACTACCCGCGACAGTTCTTTTCTCCCATACTTTGGTTCCTTCCGTACCCCAGGTCGTTGCAACATCACTGGAAGAAGTCTCCCAGCCTGTCGGAGGAAACGTTCCCTCAAAGCTTTCTGTGAATGGCAAGGTTCCGCTAAAGCTGGCCAATGGTGTGATGTATCCTGTCTTCGTAGCCGTATTGGTTTGCCCTGAGGAAGAACCAACCGTTAACGATACCGTGTAAGGACCAGCACCGGTATAACTGGCCGTCGGATTTTGACTGGTGGAAGATTGAGGGCTAGCTCCCGTCAGTGTCCAATTATAGGATGATGGAGCGTTCAAACTTTCATCTATAAACTGAATAGGAATGCCTTCGCAAGGTTGTTTGTTTAAGGTATAAAAACGTGCGATCGGAGCTGTGTTGCCATTGCAACCACAGGCTGTTAAATTCGAACTCGAAACAAGCGCCGCACGAGTACCGCCGGTACCTAAGCAAACTCTTGCTCTTGCATATTGATTAGCCGTAAACATATTCTGACAAGCATCAGAAGAGTAATCCATGTAGTTGTGAATAAACAACTCTTTGGATGTTGTAATATCGCAGGGATTGGTACCCGAAACACAATTACTTTGACTTCTAATATGCGCTGGTATATCTCCACAGCAATCACCTATGTCGCTTCCGCATCCATTGGCATTCGCAGGGCAGGCACTGCCATCGGAATCACCTTCAAAGGTGTGGTACAACCCGAAGGCATGTCCCAATTCATGGATACACGTAATGTTCTTATTGGTATAACTTTTAAGGTTATAATTTCTTGTACCCTCCGGATCGTAACCAAATGAGTTGTACAACATCACCGCACCATCAACACTTGAGCCTGCGCCCGCAAAGTAAGCATATCCTTGTACGCCCGAACCGGCATTGTTATCATCAATTTCAGATACTACCCAGATGTTGTAATACTTGGTATTGTTCCATTTGCTTAATGCTTTAATGTTTAACTCGTTCGCATCCGTTATTCCCTGTGTACCATAACTCCCCGTTGCGGAGGCATTCACTCTATTAATACCGGTTGTCGCATTTCCATTCGGGTCTTTTTGTGCCAGGCAAAATTCAATTTCCATGTCTACCCCATTCGCACTGTAGATAGTACCTGACTTTTTGCGATACGCATCATTTATAGAAGCGATGGCACTATAGACTTGATCGGTAGAAATATTGGATCCTGTACCCACCGCTTCTCCGATGTGCATGATGTGAATCACAACCGGTACTTTATAAACCGTACCCTGTGTGCTCTCTTGTCTGGAAGCAGAAAGTACTTTACTTAACTCAAGCTCTTGCTCGTACTGAGCCTTATACTGCGCATCCTTCCTGAGTAAAGCTTTGTGTTTGTTCATTGTTCCACAACGCTCTTGAGCATGGGCTTGCAGCGTGGTCATTAAAAAAAGGCCGAATCCTACGGCACAGCATAGCAATTTCTGCATAAATAGAGGAGTTTGATGGTATTGGTCTATATTCATGAAAGCGGAATGATTTTTAATTGTCCGCTATTTTTTCTTTCAAAAACTGTCCTGTATAACCTTTTTGACAAGCCGCTAAACCTGCCGGTGTACCTTCAAATACGATAGTACCACCTTGTTCTCCACCGTCCGGACCGATATCAATGACCCAATCGGCAGATTTAATGACGTCCAGATTATGTTCTATGAGAATCACTGAATGTCCATGATTGATCAGCGATTGAATAGAATCGATGAGTTTTCGGATATCATGGAAATGCAGACCGGTAGTGGGTTCGTCAAACACAAACAAAATATGATCCTGCGGCGACGCTCCTTCTGAACTGATAAAATAAGCCAACTTTACACGTTGTGCTTCTCCTCCTGATAACGTATTGGAAGACTGCCCCAACTTAATATATCCCAGACCAACATCCAAGAGCGGTTTTAAGCGTTCGGCAATCTTAGGTTTGTCAGCAAAAAAGTTTACGGCTTCTTCTACGGTTAGGTTTAAGACTTCCGCTATATTTTTCTCATTATACAAAACTTCTAATACTTCCTGCTTATAGCGCTGTCCCTTGCATTCTTCACACGTCAGGTGAATATCCGCCATAAATTGCATTTCTACGGTAATCAATCCTTCTCCCTGACAGGTTTCACATCTTCCGCCCTCTACATTGAAAGAAAAGTAACCGGGCTTATAACCTCTGGATTTGGCTAAGGGTTGTTCCGAGTATAATTGACGAATGTGGTCAAAGGCCTTGATATAAGTGACCGGATTGGACCGTGACGATTTACCGATCGGGTTTTGATCTACAAATTCAACCCGGGTTATTTTCCTGTAAGAGCCGCTTAACTTATCGTAACGTCCTTGTGTATCGCTGCCCATTCCAAGCGTACGTTGGATAGCGGGAACCAGCACTTTCTTCACCAAGGTAGATTTACCTGAACCGCTAACGCCTGTTACCGCAGTCAACACACGCAAAGGAAACTTCACCGTGAGGTTCTTCAAATTATTTTCTCTGGCTCCGGAAATCTCAACATAATCAGACCACTGCCTGTATTTCTTTGGGGCGACGATCGCTTCTTTGCCGTTGAGGTAATCGGCAGTATAAGACCGTTCGGCATTTTTAATCAACTCGGCCAACGTTCCCTGATACGTCAACTCTCCACCGCCGGAACCCGCCAATGGACCAATGTCTATAATCTGATCGGCGGCACGCATTACTTCTTCGTCGTGTTCTACTACAATCACTGTATTGCCCAGTGCTTTTAAGTTCAGCAATACTTCTATTAATTTTTTGGTATCTCTGGAATGCAGACCTATACTGGGTTCATCCAATATATACATAGAACCCACCAATGCACTTCCGAGAGAAGTCGCTAATTTGATACGCTGAAACTCTCCACCGGAAAGGGATGCGGTGAGTCTGTTTAAGTTTAAGTAACCGAGTCCCACTTTATTCAGGTAATCTAATCGGTTGATGATTTCTACTAATAAACGATCGGCCACCTTTGCTTCAAACTCCGACAACTTGATGTTTCTGAAATGTTCTACCGCTTTAGAAACCGGCATCAAGACTACATCTTGTATACATGTTTTGCCTACCAACACATAACCTGCGTCTTTACGGATCCGTGTGCCTTTGCAATCCGGACAAGTGGTCTTTCCACGGTAACGGGAAAGCATGACGCGGTATTGAATTTTATGCGTTTGTGATTCCAGGTAATTGAAAAATTTTGTCAACCCTCCGAAATAAGAATTACCATTCCATAGCAATTGTTTTTCGGCTTCACTCAATTCTTCATAAGAACGGTGTACCGGGAAATTGAAATGAATACCATTTTTTAACAAAGGCTTAAGCCATTGTTCTTCCATCTTCTCGCCTTTCCATGGCGCAATAGCCCCTTCAAAAACAGAAAGACTTTTATCCGGAATAATTAAATCCGGGTCAAGGCCGAGTACGCTACCAAAACCTTCGCAGGTTGTACAGGCGCCAAAAGGATTATTGAAACTGAAAAAATTGGCGGTAGGTTCTTCGAATGTAATGCCGTCTTTTTCAAATTTATCTGAAAATGTTTTCTCTGATTTTTCAGGTTCAAGAATTACGCAGTAGCCATGTCCTTCGTAGAATGCGGACTGCACCGAGTCCGAGACACGCTGGCGTAAATCTTCATCCTCTGTTGCTACAGCGACACGATCTATAACAATAGAGAATGTCTTCAGCTTTTTCTTTTTAAACGCTTTATCATTGACTGCTTCTTCCAGCATCAACGTTTCACCGTCTGCATAAATTCTGGAATACCCTTTCTGCAATAACAAATTGCATTCTTCTTCCAGCGACCTTTCCTTTGTAAGAGCAACCGGTGCCAGCACCAAGAGACGAGCACCATCGCCTTTAGCCATGATATAATCCACTACGTCTGCTACACTGTCTTTCTTTACTATTTCACCTGAAACAGGCGAATAAGTCTTGCCTACACGAGCATACAATAACTTCAGGTAATCATAGATCTCCGTCGTAGTACCGACGGTAGAGCGGGAGTTGCGTGTATTGACTTTTTGTTCGATGGCAATGGCAGGAGAAATACCTTTGATGTATTCTACATCCGGCTTTTCCATACGCCCTAAAAATTGTCTGGCATAAGAACTCAGACTTTCCACATACATGCGTTGTCCTTCTGCAAATAAAGTATCAAACGCGAGCGATGATTTTCCTGATCCGGAAACACCGGTAATGACTACCAGTTCGTTTCTGGGAATGGCTACATCGATGTTTTTGAGATTGTGCACTTTGGCACCCTTGACCAGAATAAAATTCCTAGGGTCCAAATCTTCGATTTCCGCTGGATTAAACGCCATTTTAAATATTTTGTAACCTTTTGTGGTAAGATAGAGTTTAAATATGGGAAGATGAACTTGACTTATTCAAGGATTTCATATACCTTAACAACACAAGTATAAACTTGGTTTTTAATATTTCACCAAACCCTCGTACAATATGGCATAAACCTCTACGTTAACCAAACATAATACGACCATGAAAGTTAACAAAAATATGGAAGATAGTGTTTTGCTATCCCTATATAAAAATGGTAACGAAGAGGCTTTTGCAGAACTACTCCGAAGACACAAATCCAAAGTGTACACGACCATCTATATGATCGTGAAGGACAAGTACGTAGCGGAAGATTTATTCCAGGAAACCTGGATAAAAACAGTCAACAAAATAAATGCGGGAGCATATAACGAAGAAGGTAAATTTCTTCCCTGGATTGCGCGTATTGCCCACAACATGGCAATCGATCACGTAAGAAAGGCTAAACGCTACCCAACGATCGTGCTGGAAGACGGCATGAACGTGTTCAACTCTTTGAGTTTTTCTGAAGATTCCATTGAATCGGTGAAGATCAAAGACGAGAATCAAACGCTGATCAGAGATCTCATTCAAGGTTTGCCCGATGTGCAACGTGAAGTGCTGATCATGCGTCACTACTCAGACATGAGTTTTCAGGAGATCGCCGAAGCGACAGGAGTGAGTATCAATACTGCTCTGGGCCGCATGCGATATGCCTTACTCAATCTGCGTAAGAAGCTGGCAACCCAATCTTATGCCTATGACCATAAACTTTACCAAAAATGACCTTACTCGTTATGTGTACAACGATTTAACAGAACAACAATCTAATCAACTCCAACTTGCCACGCTGATTGACGAGGGCGTGAATCAATTTTGCGGTGATCTCCACGAGATTGCCAAGCAAATAGATCAAAGCATGCTGGAACCGTCTCAAAAAAGTGTAGATGCTATCTTGCTCTATGCGAAAAAGGCTAAATTAGGAGCTTAATCTCCAGCCTTTCATTGATGACAAAAAAAGAACGCTACCAACACGTCATAGCTTATTTCGAAGCAAATGCTCCGGAAGCTGAAACGGAATTGGTTTACTCTAACCCCTATGAGTTGTTGGTAGCGGTCATACTCAGTGCGCAATGCACCGACAAGCGGGTCAACCTCACGACCCCTGCTTTATTCAAGCGTTTTCCTACGGTGTACGATTTGGCGAAAGCTTCTTCCGATGAAGTATTTACTTACATCAGAAGTATCTCTTATCCCAACAACAAAGCCAAGCACCTGGTGGGCATGGCCCAACGGGTAGCAGACCATTTCAATGGAGAAATTCCATCTACTGTAAATGAGTTACAAAGCCTTCAAGGCGTAGGACGCAAAACCGCCAATGTCATTGCTTCTGTTGTTTTCAATCAGCCTACTATGGCCGTGGATACACATGTTTTCAGAGTATCCAAACGCATCGGTCTGGTGACTCAAACCGCTAAGACTCCACTCGAAGTAGAAAAACAATTGATGAAGTACTTGCCTACAGAACTGGTACACATTGCTCATCATTGGCTCATCCTTCATGGTCGATACATCTGTGTTGCCCGCAGTCCTAAATGTGAGGAGTGCGGACTTAAACCTTGGTGCGCCTATTATAGTAGAGCGGAGAAACAGAGTGGAGAGCGAAAAGGGATTTACAAAAGTAGTTGAAATAGAATATATAGTGGAAAGATGAGTGCAAGGTTAATCGCTCTTCGCTGTTCGGACTTCGCTCTTTTTTTCGTATGTTTATTTTTCGGTAAGGCCCCGTTTGCATGAAAATCATTTACATTCATCAGTATTATCTCACACAGGAACAAGGAGGGGCCATCCGTTCGTATTACATCAGTCAGGCATCAAAAGCCAAAGGACATGATGTTCATATCATTACCTCTCATAATAAACCGTTTAGTGAAACCCGCATCGTAGAAGGTACCACCGTGCATTACCTGCCTGTTGGTTATGACAATTCTTACGGTTTTGTAAAAAGGATTATCGCTTTTCTTACCTTCATTTTCAAAGCCTATTCTACTGCAAAAAAAATCAAAGGTGCCGATCTGGTCTTTGCTACATCGACGCCTTTGACAGTTGGACTTATCGCTTTATGGCTTCGTAAATTTCAAAAGTTACCCTACGTATTTGAAGTCCGCGATTTGTGGCCGGAAGCTCCTATTCAACTGGGTTACCTGAATAATCCTGTACTTCGTTTTCTCGCGAGGCGTTTAGAAAAATCCATTTACAATAACGCGTCTGCCATCATTGCTCTTTCTCCCGGTATGGAAGAAGGAATTAAAAAAATAAGTAACACACCTACAGTTGTCATTCCCAACATGAGTGATTGTGATTTTTTTATTCCTGCACCTTCTCCTTCCTTACCTGTTACCATCGCGTATTTAGGAGCGCTCGGAAAAGTAAATCGCGTAGAATCCTTGATCGAACTGGCCGCTTATGCACAAACTTATTTTCCCGGGGATTATCAATTTATCATTGCAGGACAAGGGAGTGAATCCAAACAACTCCAAGAATTGACGAAGCCTCTAAATAATATTGAATTCCGGGGGTCTCTAAACAAAGAAGAAATAAAAGTTTTACTTGCTCAATCTCATGTCACCTATACTTCTTTCGGGCCGCAACCGATATTGGAGACCAACAGCCCCAATAAATTTTTCGATTCCATTGCGATGGGTAAAGTATGTGTCATTACAACCAAAGGCTGGATTTGTGATTTGATCCAAGAACACGAAATAGGATTTTATTATTCTGCCAATAACCCTGCGGCATTCTTTCGCAAGCTGGTCACGCTTGCTCCGTCTATGCAGTCATACGATGAGATAGCCAAACGTTCCCGCGCTCTAGCCGAAACTCAATTCAATAAAAATGTCTTAACCAATCAAGTAGTCACACTGCTTGAAAAATCTGTTCGTCCTCAAGCGCAGGCTTAATCAGCGGAGGAATAATAATAGATTTTCCCTTCTTGTTTTATTTCCTTATAGCTCAATTGGTTCTTTACAGTCAATACTCCTTCTTCTTGGATGTAGATGGTTTTTAGAATAGTCAGAGAAGCCTCTTTCTCAATGATGACGTGACCCATTACCTGTAACTCATCCATGACTACGTGTCCTTTAATGATCCAGGTCGTGTGAGGATTGTTTTTGCGAGCACCCATACCTGCTATATTTAAATTTTCTACCACAGCGGTATCTCCTTCCGGAACATTTAAATAGTTATAAGCCAATGGCTGCGGTTCTTCCACATCGCAGCGGCAAGAATAAAGTACGATGGAAAGGATCAGTAAGCCCAATAGTAAAATTTCTCTGAAAAACTTTAGTGGATTCATGCGGCTAAACTAAAATGGTTAAAATGGAGAAGGTGCTATTGTGACCGGTGTGCAGTTTTGATCGGCATAGCGATAAAAAGAAATGTTGGAAGGCAAACTGTAAATTGTTCTCAAGTCCGGTTTAGCTGTCATGGTCGCATTGGTGTAATCGTTTAACGATATACCGGATGATCCCTGATCATCATTGTAGGTAAACAACACAGGACCACATACCGTCGTACCTGAAGCTCTGTTGAGGTAAAGGTTTGTGCCATTAAAATAAAATATGGAGAACACATTGGTCGCTTGTGTATGATCATTCTCTAAAGCATATACAGCACCTTGCAGGCGCAAATCATTTACTTTAATCAAACTGTTTTGAAGATAGGTAGAGGTACCGCCTGCAGCTGTATACTGGCCAGACACCTCTACATTGGCCTCGTTATAATAAATATTTCCTACCTGAGTCAGCGTTGTGCAAGTCATTTCGCCTTGAACAGTAAGATTAGCTCCTCCTGCGACATTGACTAATCCATTCACATGCAAGCTGGCTCCCTGCGCCAGGATGATACGGCCTACAATACTTAAGTCATCCATCGTTACCTGACCTCTGATGATCCAGGTCGTATAAGCCCTATTCGTCAACAAACCTTTGCCTGAAAGATTGGTGTTTTCAATCACTGCCGTAGCCCCATCAGGCACATTCCAATAGCCATAAGGTTGCGGATCATGGTGTTCCGGGCGACAGGATAATAACAGGAAGATAATGATCAGGCATAGCAATGCTATTGTTGTCAAATAAGAGGTAGATCTTCTCATAGCTTGTAAATAGAAAGACCACGAAATCTTTACGTTCTGATTTCGCGGTCTTTTATTTATTCAAAAAATAAGCCAGAGAAAAATTACTTCTTTTTCTCCGGACGGAAGCCTGACTCCTTGAAAATTTTCTGCGCGTCTGTTTGTTCCATTAATTGTTTCAATGTAACCTCCGGATGCTTGGCCATGTATTCTTTCACAATCAACCAGCCCAACCATCGGCCTATGCGGCCTGGGGCCTCCTTGCTGATTTCATTCGTGGCTGGAGATTCTCCTACATAATTTTCCAATGCTTTGTGACTCGTTTCGTACAACAATTTACGTTCTACAAAGTGCGCCCATATTGTAGATAAATTTTCCTGCGCACTTTTTAATTCTTTTTCAGAGTACATGATGTTAAGCGAGTCTTCGAGCGCAGGCATCGTCTTCTCCAAGAAGTAATGAGCCTTGCCGTAATAGATCATACTGGCTAACATCGTCTTGTCGCTCTCATTGGTTCTGTTGTATTTGGTAGACAGAGCCAGGCCAATCATAGGCAACATATAAGGCTTATCGTATCTTTTCAAAAAGTAGTCGTAATGATTGGGACGAAAGGGCGCTTTGCTTCCCAGGAAATAATCGATGCTTACCACAAGTGCGGAATCACTAATGGCAATGTCTTTATCAAAGCGAAAACCAGTGACTACTGTATAAACGGTAGGTGGTTGAAACTCAGGGAAATTTTCTTTCACCCGACTAAATAAATCTACGAAGCTTTCTCTTAAAGCAGCGGTGTCACTAAAAGACGAATCGGTATAGCGGTAAAATTCTTTTAAGGCAGGATTGCTGTAGAACTGGTACATAAAATCCGTTACCTGATCATCGATGATGGAATCCTCATCTCCAATGTAGAGGCGTGTAAAAGCCGGCGTATTGGTGAGGAAAGTCCGGGTTTCTTCTTTGCTTTTCAGTGAAAACAGCTGTTTTTCAAGTCTTATCAACTTTACCTGAACGGGATTTTTCAGGGGTGGTACCTCTTTTTTAGAGCCTTCATTGCAACTCAGCAGCAAGAAAAAAACACATATTATGAGTAATAATTTTGTATAATCGAATTTCATAGTGTTAATTTAGTCTATATGGGGTGATTATTCCCTAACCCAAAGTTAGGAATTACGTATGAATCTTCACTAATAAATATTTTCACGAGAAATATCTTTTAAACTCTAACCTAAACAATTTTATTATGAAAAAAACAGGTTTACTTTTCATCTTTTGTTTGTTGACATTCAATGCTTTTTCTCAAGTTAAATTTAGTCTAAAACTTTCTCCAGCCATAGCCATGACGCGTGTTTCGGATAAAGACGGTAATGACGGTATCAACCCTGCGAGCAACGGATCTGGTGTTGGATTTGTCGGAGGAGCAGCTTTAGACTTTTTTATAACCGATAATCTAGCCTTTAACATTGGCTTAAATTATGTATCCACTCAATTGAATGAGAAATATGGGTACCCTGGAGGAGAGTACAGTTTCAAACGTAACGTACAGTATGTGCAGACTCCGGTTACACTTAAAGCTTTCACCAATGAAATTGCGACCGACTTGCAACTTTATTTTCAATTGGGTCCAACCATCAATTTCAAAATTTCTGAGAAACTGAAAAGCTCTAACGTTTCCGGTCATGATCCGGAATCAGATGATAAGATCGTTTCTCCTATTGATGCCGGTCTGTATTTTGGAGCGGGTGTCCTTTACAAAGTTGGTGAATCCAATGCCTTATTCGCGGGATTCTATTACAACAGAGGCTTGACCAATGTCACCTTAACTAATACTAACTCTGTTAAGTATAACGACTATGCCAGAACGCATCTTGACCTGATCGGTATAGAAGCTGGTATTCGTTTCTAAGAATTCTATTCAATAAAAAAAAGGCTCATCCATGAATGTTGGATGAGCCTTTTTTTATTCTGTTTTTTGACTGAGGTGCCAGTCGTTATACTCTTTAATGAACTGCTGTAGATTTTCTTCCTTGTATAGTAATTTTTCTACTCTTGCTTTGTTGTCCGGCTGATCCGCGGCATAAATCAGCAAGTATTTTTTATAATCTACCGCAGTAATCTCTTGTAATACCATCCCCTCTTTCTTAATAAAAAAAGAAGCGGATGATTCTCCTCCCAGTTTTGTAAAGTGATCTTGTTCATACAAGCGCAGGTAACCGTTTGTGAGCAATTTGTAAGCAGAGATTTGACCTTTGTATAAACCCTTATCGGTAGAGAGGCATTCAAAAGTATCCTTTGGTGTTACAATCCATAAAACATCTTTGGCATTGATGAATAATTCTTGCTTATCCTCCAATGATTTTTTGTAGCGAAATTCTGTCTTGTTGCTGATGAAACGAATGTGCTTCAGTTGGCAACGAATGGTGTCACCAAATACAGAAATGATGAAGGCCGGCTCGTAGACTTGCGCCTTGGCCGCGACGGATATAGAGAGGAGTAGAAAACCGAATATTGTTTTTTTCATATAAACTTGATGTTATA
>JAQBNS010000019.1 GCA_028288405.1 Chitinophagaceae bacterium | reverse complement strand
CCGCTTTTTCATCTAGCACCTGTTGAAACAACGCTTTTGCTGTCGGGCCGTCCGGTGTCGAAGGCAATTGAGCCAAAGCAGCAGCAAACGCTTCGATGACCGTTACCGCTTCACTGTTCCATTTGGTTTCAATCACTTTTGGATCGTATACTTTCGGACGTTCAAAAAAGAACTGGCATTCGGTAAACAAATCAGCCGGGAATACAATGCGTTCTTTCAGCAAGTCCACAATTTTACTCAAGTCGATTTTACTGGTGATATTGTGCTTCTTCAAATCGGCTTCTAAGTAAGCAACCAACTCCGGCGTAGGCTTCAAACGCAAGTAGTGTTGATTGTACCATTTCGCTTTTGCGATATCGAATTTTGTACCTGATTTACCAATGCGTTCAATGCTGAACGATTGGATCAGTTGATCCATGCTGAAGATCTCTTCGTTGTTACCCGGATTCCAGCCCAGGAACGCCAGGAAGTTCAACAAGGCTTCCGACAGGTAACCTTCTTCTTTAAATCCTTTTGAAATTTCTCCGGATGCAGGATCTTTCCATTCCAATGGGAACACCGGAAAGCCTTGTAAGTCTGCATCTCGCTTGCTGAGCTTGCCTTCACCGTCCGGTTTCAGCAACAGCGGCAAGTGTGCAAACTGAGGCATGGTACTTTCCCATCCTAAAAACTTATACAACAACACATGCAAAGGAGCCGAAGGCAACCATTCTTCTCCACGAATCACATGCGTAATGCTCATCAAATGATCATCTACTACGTTAGCCAAATGGTACGTTGGCATACCGTCAGACTTCATCAATACTTTATCGTCAATCGCAGAAGAGTGAACCATCACCCATCCACGCACTAAATCATTCAAACGCACTTCTTCCTTACGCGGCACTTTCAAACGGATCACGTATGGATCTCCGGCTGCCAAACGCGCTTTCACTTCGTCTTCCGGCAATGTCAGCGAGTTTTTCATCGTGGCACGGGTGATCGCGTTGTATTGCGGAGAGGCTACCTTAGCGGCTTTCAAGCGGTCGCGCATGGCGTTCAATTCGTCTTCCGTATCAAAGGCATAATACGCATGGCCTTCATCAATCAATTTTTGCGCATACTCTCTGTACATCGGTTTGCGTTCCGATTGTCTGTATGGACCGCAAGCCCCGGGATTATCCGGTCCTTCGTCGATCACAATGCCAATCCAGTGCAATGCTTTTTTTATGTACTCTTCTGCTCCGGGAACAAATCTGTTTTGATCGGTATCTTCAATGCGCAACAACATCTTTCCTCCCATTTTGCGGGCATACAAATAGTTGTACAGTGCTGTCCTAACTCCTCCTATGTGTAATGCACCGGTGGGACTGGGTGCAAAACGAACTCTAACGTTTGACGACGACGACATGATATTTAATTTTATTGTTTCTCTTCTCAATAGTTTGAGAATTATTTTTATTATTTGTATGCCTAAGTGAAGAATTGCTTGGGCGTGCCCCTGCGGGTCGGGCTATCCGCTGCAAGTCCTCGCTCGCTTCAATTCTTCTGTGTTATTTTTTTTGGCTGCTCGCTGTGGGCTTTCCGCTTCTATCCCTCACGCAAACTTTAAATTATATTACAATACTGCAATACAAGAAATCTCCACATTCACGTCTTTCGGCAGTCTGCTTACTTCCACTGTTTCACGTGCCGGAGGATTGCTTTTGAAATACTCGCCATACGTTTCATTGATGGCAACAAAGTTACCCAGGTCTTTTACAAAAATACTGGTCTTTACGACATGCGTAAAATCAAGTCCCGCTGCTGTAAGAATCGCTGACAGGTTTTTCATAACCTGATGCGTTTCTGTTTTAATGTCTCCTGTAATCAGATTACCCGTTTTGGCATCCAATGCAATTTGTCCTGAAATGTACAATGTATCTCCGTGCTTCACGGCCTGGCTATAAGGACCTATTGGTGCTGGAGCGTCAACGGAATTGATAATTTGTTTACTCATATCGTGTAAAAGATTTGGGGTGTAAAATTAGTAATTTTTACGATACCACAGTCATAATAACGTGATAAGGTAAGGGATAGAAGCGGAATCCTAACAGCCTGATGCTTGACAAACAACCGCTTAAACCCTATTGGTTCATTCCTCTATTTTTCTTTCTCTCGTAAGCTTCTATGGCATCCGGGTCATAATCATAGAAAAGATGGAGGTACACCACACGGGAATAGCGGAATATAAAGGGAAACAAGGCCAATAAACTCAATGCGTAAATGACCAGCAATACCACCGGATCAATACCGAGCAGGATGTATAAACCAAAGAAACAAACGATAAACAATCCCACACAAAGCCCATAACTGACATACATTGCTCCCATGTAAAAGCCTGGTTCCGGATTAAAAGGCTGACCGCATTTATCACAATGGGGAGGCATGGCATGCAATTGCTTCACATGAAAAGGATTGATATCCTTGTACATATTACCTTCGTAGCATTTCGGGCACTTCATGCGAACGATCGCCAGTAGTTTTTTCACTAGGCTCCCAACGATTTCACGTAATCAATGTATTTTTTCATCGCATCTTCTTTCGTAATGCCTTTGAGTTCATCCCAGGCATTGAATTTCGCAACACCGGCAAAGTCAAAGAAGTTGGTTGGCTTCTCTATATTGACATCCCCTTCTGTAGCTTGTTTGTACAAACTGTATAACTTCAAGAGTACATCATTTTCCTGTTTCGGTAAGTTCTTGACATTCACAGAGGCTTGCTCAAATTCCTGCTTTAAATCCATCTTTAATTGATTTTTAGGGTTAGCTTTGCACCCTCAATATAAGTCGTTTTCATGAACATTGACACCCTCATCCGAGAAAAAAGAACCATCCAAATCAACACTGCTCCGGGAATGAACGAGTGGTTAGAAAAGGAACTGACAGCCTTAGGTTACGCTTGTACCAAGACAGGTATTTTCGGAGTAACACTACAAGGTAACTTCAACGATTGTATCAGTTTAAACTTACGATTGAGAACTGCTCACAGGATTCTTTTGGAATTGAAAACTGTAACCGCTGTTAACGCTCAACAACTTTACGATGAAGCGTATCTTATTCCCTGGGAAAATCTGATGGAGAAAGACGGTTATGTTTCCATAGACAGTTTTGTAAAAAACGATACCATGGTCGATCCACGCTTTGCCAACGTCCGCATCAAAGACGCCATAGCCGATCGCTTCATGCAACTCACCAAACAACGTCCGGACTCAGGATCAGAATTTATAGGCACAGTGATCTATCTATTCTGGGTGAATGAGAAAGCCGTCATCTACCTGGACACTACCGGACCAACATTGTCCAAGCACGGGTACAGAAAAATTACAACAGAAGCTCCTTTACTGGAAAGCTTGGCCAGCGCACTGATTATCGCTTCGGGCTGGGATAAGAAGTCGACTTTCGTCAATCCATTTTGCGGAAGCGGCACACTCGCCATAGAAGCCGCGTGGATGGCGACCGGTATGACACCGGGCCTCAACAGAGATAAATTCGGATTTCAACACATCAAAGGATACAATCCGAAATACTACAATCAAAACATCGAGTACCTCGATAAGAATATAAAAAAAGAACTTGACTTCCGCATCATGGCCTCTGATCGCGATAAGAGTTCTTTAGAAGCTGCAAAGATCAATGCCAAAGCGGCCGGTGTAGATCATTTGATTGATTTCACTGTGAGTGATTTTCAGGACGTAGAACTTCCCGAAGAAAAAGGTACGATCCTCATGAACCCTCCATACGGCGAGCGTATGGGAGATAAAGAAGAACTAAAAACATTGTACGGAAACATCGGTGCTTTCTTTAAAAAAGCACCGGGCTGGGGAGCTGCAGTATTATCTGCTGACAAAGAAGTGTATCAGGCCATTCGTCTAAAACCCAAGCAACGCATACCCTTTTTGAACGGACGTATTGATTGTCGCTTGTTGACTTTTGAATTGTATGAGGGGAGTAGAAGGGCTCCAAAAGAGAATGGTGGCGAAGACTTGCCGTCTAACCCCTAAATCCCCTGAAGGGGACTGAAGAGTAAGCAGAAATCTGAAGTCAGAGATCAGAAAAATAAAAGAGTTACACGAATGTCTTTGCTGGAAAGTCCCCTTCAGGGGATTTAGGGGTTAGACAGTTTAAATATCAATAAAGATTATTTATTCTTTCTTTCTCTGTTAGAAACTCCCTCCAAACCTTCTCCACAATTTCTCCTGCCGGTAATATTTCCGTAAGCCTCGCAGATACTTGTCCCACTTCGATCTCTCCTTCTTCCAGATTGCCTTCGAAGATTCCTTTCTTTGCTCTTCCTTTTCCCAGCAAGATCGCCAGTTCTTCTTTTGTTGCACAGTTCGCCTCTGCCGCTTTTACCTTTTCATAGAAAGCGTTTTTTATAAAACGTACAGGAGTAAGTTGCTTCAAGGTTAATACGGTATCGCCTTCTGCTGCCTGAATCACTGCCTGCTTATAGACCTCGTGTGCAGAGCTCTCCAGACTGGCAGCAAAACGACTGCCCATTTGCACACCTTCCGCTCCTAAGGCAAAGGCCGCCAGCATCGAGCGCCCGTCTGCTATGCCTCCGGCCGCTATCAAAGGAATAGAGATGACATCACGCACGGCAGGAATCAAACACAGAGTGGTTGTTTCTTCTCTTCCATTATGTCCGCCCGCTTCAAACCCTTCTGCCACAATAGCGTCAACACCGGCATCGGCAGCTTTTACGGCAAACTTTGCACTGCTTACTACGTGCACAACTTTCACTCCTTCTTTCTTTAGAATTTCTGTCCACGTTTTAGGATTGCCCGCAGAAGAAAAAACGATGGGTATCTTTTCTTCCAATAGGATTTGGATGTGCTGATTAATGTCAGGATAGAGCAAAGGCAAATTCACTCCAAACGGTTTGTCGGTCGCCGCTTTGCATTTAATGATATGTTCGCGTAAAACATCCGGGTACATAGAGCCCGCTCCAATCAATCCTAAGCCTCCGGCATTGCTGACGGCAGAAGCTAGTCTCCAGCCGCTGCACCACACCATGCCGGCTTGTACGATAGGATATTGAATACTTAACAATTCTGTTACTCTGTTTTTCTGTCCCATGATCAGTATTTTATTCCACACATTGAAAACAAGATAAACGCTTCTCTTGAATAAGTAAACAAAATGCAAAAAGATCGCTCATTTAAAAACTCTCATTAGATGTATAAAACAGCCTTTTTGTAAGATAGATTTCTAAACAAAATATACGGCATTCACTTTGTACCAAAAATTCTACATCCCCAATTGGGGACATCATTACTATTGTTTAACCAAACCTCATCAAGTCATGAATAAAACTACCGGAATTGTACTCGTAGTCATCGGTCTGATATTCGGCGTTCTTGCCTATAGAACGCACGATGCCAATACGGCAGATCTTAAAATTGGAAAACTGGAATTATCAGCTGAGAAGAAAAGCGATTCAACCGAATACATTTATTGGGGACTAGCCGGAGCTGCCCTGGTTGCAGGCATTGCAAGCCTGGCTGTCAGTAAAAAATAAATTCCGGGCGCTGTCTGAAAAGATAGCGCCTGTATTTTTTTATAAAAATATCAGGTATATACTCAATACCGCCGTGACAATAAAAATACTCCATGTCACCACCAATAGATTTCTTTCAAATCGAATTTCTCTTTTCCCTTTTAAGTTGACAGGCTCCTTCAGCGGCTTAATCAAAGTCCATAAGATCACCGGGATCAAAAGAAACATCACATTCAATCCAAACAAATTCAAAGAAGCCATTTCCCCGAACACTTTACTCACAATAAAATATACCGGAATCATTCCTCCCAAAGCAATCCACGCGGAAGTCGATGAAGAGCGCGCAACAAACAAGGCGAATACAAAGGTGATCAACAATCCTGGAGTGATGATGCTTCTAACTTTTTGACTGAGATCAAAGATGTGTTCGAAGTTGCTCACATAAGGCGCGATGACGATCGCTATCACCACAAAGAAAATAATCGAATAGCGGTAAACCGTTTTTTTCAACTCATCATTCAACTGAGGTCTGATGAAACGCTGGAAGATATCCAATGTAAAAATAGAAGCTGCAGAATTAAGCATGGCATTCGTTGTACTGATGATGGTCGCGGAAAAGGCCACCATGACCAATCCTTTGAAACCCATAGGCAATACATCTTTTAAGATCAAAGGGAAAATCGCATCCTGATTCGTTACTTTATTTCCGTACAAGATCAAACCTGCGACACCCGGTAGAATAAAAATAAAAGGTACAATGATCTTGATAGAAGCCGCCAGCAAATAACCTTTCTGTGCATCTGATAAGGTTGAAGCAACGAGCGCCTTCTGAATAATGGGGGGATGAAAAGCCCAATAGTTAAAATGCAACAACCACAATCCTCCAACAAAAACTTGTGTCCATGGCAAGTAATTATCATTAGCCGGCAGTACAGAAGATAAGCGGGAAGCCGGAACGTTGTTCACCAATGCATCGATTCCACCGACTTTTAAAATACATAAAGTGACTACGAAAATACCTGCGGCAAGCATAGCGAAAGCGATGACCACATCAATCTTCATGGCTTTTTCTATACCACTGGAAAACAAGATACCACCGGACAAACAGCCGATGACCCATATCATAGGAATCAGCCAACCGGCATTCAGATTGAGTAAGTTGATGATCAGGAACGCAAAGGAATAGAAAACAGAAGACAACACTACGGCCACGATGAAGAATAAAAACAACAACGAAACAACTAAGCGTATCTGAGGAGAAAAATGTAATTCTAAATACTCCGGTAATGTTTTAATGCCAACCCGCATCAGACGAGGCAATACATACAAGGCGACGATGATCATAACCAGTGAAGCCGTCCAACCATAACTGCCAACCGCCAATCCCTTTTCATAACCATATCCCGCTGACCCAATTATGAAAGCGAGAGACACATCCGTAGCCACCAGTGACATTCCGATGGTAAACCAACCCACTTTGATTCTTTCCGGTGAAAACGCATCAATATCTGCCGCCTTAAAAAAAGACCGTATGATCAAAAAAGCAATCACTGCAAGAGCTAAAGCAACGGGAAGAATGTCCCAAATATTATAAGCCATAGTATAAGCTGTTGAAATCGTATAAAATCCCCGTATGAGTCTCTTATACGATGAGCACTCATTTAAGATATGAATTTTTTAGCTGATAAATGAACAAAAAATAAGGGACGAGCTAGGAGCTAGGAAGTACGTTTGGTCTCTCCTAGCTCCTAGCTCGTCCCTCTTCACTATTTCTTTTATTTCAACAACTCCAGCAAACTGCTCAGTTGATCTTTCATTTCTCTGCGGTCTACAATGAAATCAAGAAAACCATGTTCTAACAAAAACTCTGCACTCTGAAATCCCGGAGGCAAATCTTTACCGATGGTTTCTCTTACTACTCTTGGACCAGCAAAACCAATCAAAGCGCCCGGTTCAGCAATATTGAAATCGCCCAACATCGCATAAGACGCGGTTACACCTCCTGTAGTAGGATCGGTCATTAAAGAGATATATGGTAATCCTTCTTTATCTAACAACGCTAGTTTAGCGGAAGTCTTAGCCATTTGCATCAAAGAATAACCCGCTTCCATCATGCGTGCACCACCTGATTTAGAGATCATGATGAACGGTACTTTTCTAGCGCGGGCCAGATCAATGGCACGGGCTATTTTTTCTCCCACTACTGAACCCATAGATCCGCCAATGAACGTAAAGTCCATACAAGCGATGACTACATCTACATTATTCATCTTACCAAATGCTGAACGAACGGCATCTTTCAAGCCGGTCTTAGCCTGTGAGGCTATAACACGATTAGGATAAGGAACAGAATCATTAAATTCTAATGGGTCACCAGAAACTAAATTGGTATCAAACTCTTCAAATGTATTGTCGTCAAATAATAAACTGAAGTATTCTTTCGAACCTACTCGGGCGTGGTAATTACATTCCGGACATACATAAGCATTTTCAATGTGTATGCTTGTTTGTATTACCTTTTTACACTCCGGACATTGATACCAAAGTCCATCAGGAACTTCTCTCTTTTCTTCCGTCGGAGTATTGATTCCTTTTTGTGTTCGTTTATACCAAGATGTCGTCATTCTTTTCTTTCTGGTTTTAAAAACAAGGTTCAAATATACTCATTTTTCAACAGCAATTCGCCCTATCTTTGTTTTTTATCCAGCTGAAAATCAGCTAAATAATCCTCTATTTCACTTCTTCGTAATCAATGTACTCTCCCGGAACCTCTTTATTGGTTTTTTTAGGAGGTGTAGTATCAGCAGGCTTACCCGGATTAATCGGTCCGCCTTGTTGACGATTTTGCATATCCTGCATCATTTTTCCTGCCGACTTGACAATCACTGCCATCAGAATCGGACGCAATAAATAACGAATGACCAGGTAAGCGATGACCGCGATCAGTATTATTCTCATACAAATTATCTACTCAGGTATAAGTTTCTTTCTGAATATAACTTCGTGAAGAAGTCGTCCTGAAGATCATCAATAAAGTAAATCGCTTCACCCGTTGATTTCATTTCAGGTCCTAATTCTTTGTTCACATTCGGGAATTTATTGAAAGAGAACACCGGTATCTTAATGGCATATCCGTGTTTCTTCGGTGCGAAGTTGAAATCTTTTACTTTAGCACCTAACATTACTTTCGTTGCATAATTAACATACGGTTCATCGTAGGCTTTGCAGATGAAAGGTACTGTTCTCGATGCACGAGGGTTAGCTTCAATGATGTAAACGATTTCGTCTTTTACAGCAAACTGTATATTCAATAATCCGACGGTGTTCAATGCCACAGCGATCTTACGTGTGTAATCTTCGATCTGTTTCATCACGTTTGGACTCAAGTCAAACGGAGGCAATACCGAGTGAGAATCTCCGGAGTGAATACCGGCAGGCTCGATGTGCTCCATGATACCGATGATGTATACATCTTCGCCGTCACAGATCGCATCGGCTTCCGCTTCGATGGCGTTCTCCAGGAAATGATCCACCAATACACGGTTGTCCGGATGATCTTTTAACAAGTTCACCACATGTTCTTCCAACTCTTTTTCGTTGATTACGATCTTCATGCTCTGGCCACCCAGCACATAAGAAGGTCTTACCAGAAGTGGGAACTTTAATGTCTTGCATAATTCGATGGCTTGTGAAGAATTTTCAATCACTCCAAACTCAGGGTAAGGAATGTTGATCTCTTTCAACAAAGAAGAGAAGCTGCCTCTGTCTTCCGCCAAATCGAGTGACTTGTAGTTTGTACCGATGATCTTGATGCCATAACGCTCCAATTTCTCCGCCAACTTCAACGCTGTTTGTCCACCTAATTGCACGATAACACCTTCCGGTTTTTCATGCATGATGATGTCGTAGATGTGTTCCCAGAATACCGGCTCGAAATATAGTTTATCCGCTACATCAAAGTCTGTAGACACCGTCTCCGGGTTACAGTTGATCATGATGGTTTCATAACCCATTTCCTTTGCTGCCAATACACCATGTACACAAGAGTAATCAAACTCGATGCCTTGTCCGATGCGGTTTGGACCGGAACCCAACACCACAATTTTCTTACGATCTGTTGGTACGGATTCGTTTTCTCCTTCGAATGTAGAATAGTAATAAGGTGTTTTTGCTTCGAACTCGGCGGCACAGGTATCTACTAATTTGTATACTCTATGAATACCCAGGTCAACACGTTTCTGGAAGACTTCGCTCTCTAAGCAACGCAGCAAGTGAGCCACCTGACGATCGGCATATCCTTTTTGCTTAGCGGTGCGCAGCAAGCCGTCAGGCAATGTATCCAGTGTATATTTTTGAATTTCTTTTTCCAGGTTCAACAAATCTTCGATTTGATTTAAGAACCATGGATCGATGTGTGTCAGTTTTTGAATCGTGCTAAAAGCGATACCTAATTTGAAGGCATCGTACACGTGAAACAATCTGTTCCAGCTCGGATTGGCGAGGCTTTTCAGGATTTCCTCCTGATTGGTCAATTCTTTTCCATCCGCACCCAAACCGTTACGCTTGATCTCCAAAGACTGACAAGCTTTTTGAAGTGCTTCCTGGAAGTTACGGCCAATACCCATGGCTTCTCCCACGGCTTTCATCTGCAAGCCCAATCTGCGATCAGCGCCTTTGAATTTGTCAAAGTTCCAACGCGGTACTTTAACAATCACATAATCGATAGCCGGTTCAAAGAACGCGCTGGTCGTTTTAGTGATTTGGTTTTTCAATTCATCCAGGTTGTAACCGATCGCCAATTTCGCAGCGATCTTAGCAATTGGATAACCTGTAGCCTTAGAAGCCAGAGCCGAAGAGCGTGATACCCTTGGATTAATTTCTATACCTACAATTTCTTCTTCGTTGTTTGGGTTAACAGCAAACTGTACGTTACAGCCTCCTGCAAACTGACCGATACCATTCATCATTTTAATGGCCAGGTCACGCATGTGCTGGTAGTTTCTATCCGACAAGGTCATGGCAGGAGCCACAGTAATAGAGTCTCCTGTATGTATACCCATTGGATCAAAGTTTTCAATCGAACAGATGATGATCACGTTACCGACATTGTCTCGCAACAATTCCAATTCAAATTCTTTCCAGCCCAGGATACTTTGCTCTACCAATACTTCATGTATCGGAGAGGCATGCAATCCATACGTCAATGCCTGATCAAATTCTTCCGGAGTGTTCACGAATCCACCGCCTGTACCGCCTAGAGTAAAAGAAGGACGAATTACCAATGGGAATCCAATTTCCTGAGCGATTTCTTTACCCATCAGGTAAGATGTAGCGGCACGGCCCTTACAAACCATGACGTCCAGCTTAATCATCAGCTGACGGAATTTTTCGCGGTCTTCCGTGATCTCTATCGCACCGATGTCCACACCAATCATTTTTACGCCATACTTTTCCCAAACTCCTGCCTTATCGCAATCGATGGCCAGGTTGAGCGCCGTCTGACCTCCCATGGTTGGAAGTACTGCGTCTATTTTATGTTTTTCAAGAATTTCAATGATGTATTTTTTCTCCAAAGGTCTCAAGTAGATGTTATCTGCTGTGACCTTATCCGTCATAATGGTTGCCGGATTAGAGTTGATCAAAGTAACCTCAATGCCTTCTTCTCTGAGTGAGCGTGCAGCTTGAGAACCGGAGTAGTCAAATTCGCAGGCTTGTCCAATAACAATGGGGCCGCTACCAATAATTAAAACAGATTTTATGCTATGATCTCTAGGCATTGTAGGGGTCTGAAAATTGTGTAAATCACGCAAAGGTAGGGTATAACAAATGGAATAAAAAAAATAAACCGTAAAAAGACCGTTAAATAAATCTCATTTTTAAGAGCGGTTGTGTGTCAGTGGAATAAGTGATTGTTTGATTTTGGGCTGTGGGAAAAGGACAAATGGCTTGCGTTAGGGATTGAGCCATTGTTTGAGCTCTCCCGACCTGTAAATCAGTTTGAGCCGTATGCTTGTATTCGGGAAGCGAGTGGCGAAAGCCCGGCCCGCAGGGAAACGCCATAATTCCTCTCTAAATAAATTTCTGGTAGGACATATAAAACATTACCTTAAATATGCTTCTTTAAATCAAAATAAGGGCGTTCCCTTCGGGCCGGGCTTTCGCCACT
>JAQBNS010000143.1 GCA_028288405.1 Chitinophagaceae bacterium | reverse complement strand
AATAGCACTCGTTGTTTATCGTCGTAACCACCGATCATGCGCAATACGTTTTTACCATGCTCATCTGCGCCGGTTACAGAAACAGTAATCAAATCATGACGAGAAGAATCTATAAAATCGCGCTGTGCTTTTATTTTACCTTCAGCTACCAGGTGTGAAGTGTATTTATCCGATTGAGCCAAAAAGAAACCAGCATCGATCACACCTATGTTCACTCCTGAACCGTCTAATGATGCCTTCAAAAAATTAGCAAGGCCCATCTGTAGCATCGCTACATGCATGTAGGCAGGATCTGTATTGATATTAGTTGAAGTAACAACGATGTTACGGTCAATCACTCGTACTTCTTTTACAAAAGGAAGCTTTTCTACCATGCTTTTTTGCTCAGCTGTCAGAAACGATGACACACCATTCAACCATCTTGACTGACAAATCGTTTCTACTTGAGCCATTTTTTCTAATGACTGAACATACGATTTGTTTACAGGGATATCGGTATATTGGTACGACGGAATACCATGTGTATTTCTGTTCTCTATGGCATGAGGAGTAAGTACCATCGAGCAATTATAATTTGATGTATCTTTATCTTTGAAAAAAACCCAATACTTATTACTTTGAGCATTGGCAGTATAGAACTGGACACAGATAATAACAAACAGAATCAGATTCTTCTTTAACATATTTATAAGATTGATTATTCTATAAATTTAACTAAAATGAGGTACTTACCGATAAATAAATCCTTTTTTATAAAAAACAGGGAGGCCTTTAATTCGAGGCTAAAAAAAGGAGGAATAGCTGTCTTTTTATCCCATGACATTTACCCTACCAATGCGGATGGTACCTTTCCTTTTCGTCAGAACAACGACCTGTTCTATCTCTCAGGAATCGATCAGGAAGACAGTGCATTAGTGCTGTTTCCCGATGCTTCTGAAGAAAAACATAAAACAATCTTATTTATAAAAGAAACCAACGAGCACATTGCTATTTGGGAAGGGGCTAAATTAAACAAATCAGAAGCCCGGGAATTATCAGGGATCGAAACCATCTATTGGGAGAAGGATTTCGAGAAAATTCTTCATACTCTTTTTTTGGAAGCTCAAACTATCTATCTCAACGCCAATGAACACGGACGTGCCGAGAAGTCTGTGCAAACTAAAGAAGATCGTTTTACGGCATTTGTCAAACAACACTACCCTTTGCACCCCATAGAGCGTTCCTCACCTGTTTTGCATGAATTAAGAACAATCAAAACTCCGGAGGAAATAGAACAAGTATCACGTGCTTGTAAAATCACAGGAGATGCTTTTCAAAGGGTATTAAAATTTACCAAACCGGGTGTTTATGAATTTGAAATTGAAGCAGAAATCACCCACGAATTCATCCGCCAACGCTCGTCTGGTCCAGCTTATGCGAGTATCATAGCCTCTGGAAAAGATGCTTGCGTATTGCATTATGTTTCCAACAATAAAAAATGCGGAGATGGAGAATTAGTCCTGATGGATTTCGGATCAGCCTATGGAAATTATGCATCGGATCTTACACGGACCATACCCGTAAACGGTAAATTCACTCCACGACAAAGAGATGTTTATGCATCCGTATTGTACATTCTAAAAGAATCTACTAAACTGTTAAAACCGGGAAACACATTTGAAGCCTATCAAAAAGCAGTAGTTCAATTGGTAGAAGAAGAGTTGATCAAACTAAAACTATTGGATAAAGAAGAGGTCAAAAAACAGGATCCTCAACAGCCTCTTTATAGAAAATACTTCATGCATGGCATTTCTCACTTTTTAGGATTAGATGTTCATGACGTAGGAAATAGAAAAGGAGAAATGAAAGCCGGCATGCTACTGACTTGCGAACCAGGAATTTATATCAAAGAAGAAGGAATAGGGATTCGCTTAGAAAATGATATTTTGATTACACCGGATGGACCTAAAAATTTGATGGAGTTTATACCCATAGAAATTGAGGAAATTGAGGCACTAATGAGCTTATAGAGAATGCTTTTCAAACCCAAAAACGATTCCCACAAGTTTATCCACATTTTGAAAGTGTATTTAAGCTCAGAAAGGTTCCTTTTTTGAGCTTATTCACATTATTTAGTACATCAGCGAGCAAATAATTTAATACAATCCGGTAACCTGTAACAACGCTATTTCGTAAGTAAAGGGAGCCACTAGTACTTATTTATAAGTATCATTCATCTTTCGACTTAAAGATATCCGCATGAAAAACTGGTACATAACCCTACTCAGCATTGTAATCTTCACCGTTTCTTCGGCGTTTAACCACCCTGATGCTACATCCTATTACAATAGCGGGGTTAATGCTCTAAATGGTAAAGATTATATGAAAGCCATCGGAGATTTTACTAATGCGATTAGTTTAAACCCGAAATACGCAGATGCTTATTTCTACAGAGCTTATGCGAAAGAATTATTAGGTATAAAAATGGGCTTTACCAGTACAGAAATGTGTACGGACCTTGTGATGGCGATGCACTATGGTAAAAAAGAAGCCGCAGCTAAATTAGAAAAAGGCTGTATGGGGGAATGCTTCCCTCTTGATGGCGCTTTTGAGGAACCTGAAATTGTATATTGTGCAGACTTTAGCTCCAAAGTATTAACAGACTTGCCGGCAGGTTGCAACAAGTTGACTTATCTCGTGAAAATGAATATGTTCAACAACAAGCTGACTACTTTTTCTAAAGAGTGGGAATCGTTGGATAAACTTCTTTCTTTAGACTTAGGCAGCAATAAATTGACAGCACTTTCTCCCTCTATAGGTAAATTGATTCACTTGAAGGAATTGAATCTGAATAAAAACCCCATTAAAACATTGCCTTTAGAAATAGGAAACCTGAAACAACTTCAGACTTTGACTCTACGTCAAAACGGATTGACAGAGTTCCCTCCATCCATTGCCATGCTTACTTCTTTAGAAAACTTGGATTTGGCGCTGAACAAACTCACAACCTTACCTATGGAAATTGCCAACCTTAAAAATCTAAAAACATTAACCTTGGTTGGTAACGAACTGTCTTCTGCTGAGCAGAGAAAAATTAAAGCATTACTACCGAAAACGACAATCTACTTTGAATAAAAAATTAAGTGATAAGTTGTAAGTCAAAAAAAAGAGGAGCTAAGATATATTTAGCTCCTCTTTTTTTATGTGATAAAATACTTATCACTTACAATTTACCACTCATTTTTAAAATGCAAAACCCAAAGAAAGATTCATCCTTAACATCATTCCTTCTTTATAAGGATTGACTAAAGGCAAATGAGCGATATCACTAACAGTCTTACCTGTCAAGGGCATCGTATAGCTCGCACCAACAGAGCTATCAAAAGTAAGGTGCCGCAAAAACTGGATCTGGTAACCTATGCTTACACCTGCTCCCATAGCCTGAGCTTGATATTGATTATAGAACTCATACTGCCTGTTCAGACCATTGTTGTTGTCATAATGATCGCCTTCTCCTCTGCTCACTTCATCTTGTTTGTAATAAACATGCGGAGCAATGTAAAGTTTGTATAAAGCACCCGCTTCAGGCAACGCATAATACCGGTATTGCAGCTCTGCTCTATATCCCGTATAAGCAATCCAATCACCTGGCATAAATGCGGCAACTGTAGAGTTTTCTCTTAAGTTAAAATCGTGGTAACCAAATTCCAGGTACAAGGAAGATGTTTTTGAGATACTTTGTTCCAGTGAAAAATCAACCTGACCAAATACTGCGAAAAGCGGATGAAAAGCAATCACAGTATGATTGTGACGTTGTTCTTTCTCTGCAACAGTAGTAATTACCGGTTGCGCAACTTGCTGTTGTTGTTTTACTTTCTCAGCGGAGATTCGATCTTGCTCTCTTTGCAGACTGTCTTGCTTGGCTTGCAAGCGCAACTGCTGCTGTCTTAACTCTTCTTGCTGCTGCTCAATGGCATTCAACGAATCACTTGTTTGTGAATAGCCCGTAAAGCCAATGGCACAAAGGATAAATACATACAGTGTTTTTCTCATGATTTTTTTCTTAAAACTTATAACCGATCGAAACACCCGTTCCTATAAAAGCCGAAGTATTGTAGGGGTCTAAAATGGCTTTCCCTACTAAAGGAGCAACCTTTCGATCACCGAAACCTATATTACCACCAATGCGCACATAGGCATCGAATACGAAACGATTAGACATCCGTATCTGATAACCTATAACGGCCCCTAGGCCAAAGGCACTTCCAAACCTGGCATTATCTTGATAGGTATAGGTATAGTGGTTCAAACTATCTTTTACACTTTCGGAAACATCTTCTAAGCGTTGCTTGTAATACACCGACGGCCCTGCATACACTCCGCTAAAAACAGATCCTTCCGGCATCAAATAAAAGCGATACTCTAATAAACAACGATAGCCTGTAGTAGATTTGAGGTAGGAACGATCTAACTGAGTATTCCTGTACTCATCCAATCCTATAAAGTCATAAAAGCCTAAACTTATATACAAAGAGCGCCTTTGAGCCACAGCTCTTTCGTATGAGAATGAAACACCGTAATAAAAAAGACTATATACAGGATCATAAGCAATTGTATTGGAATATTTGCGATGACTTAACGCTGTCGTTTTTTTTTGTTCTGCCGCTACTTTATTTTGCAGAGCAACATTTACTTTATACAAACTATCTTTCCTTCGTTGAAATAATAGTTGTTGTACTCTCAACGCACTTTGTTCTTGTTCTAATTTTATCTCTGTCAAAGAATCACCGGAAGACTGAGCAGAAGTCGATTCTCCCCAGATCAATAAGCCTAAACATGATGCAACAAAAAAAAATAGTCTCATAGAATTCTCCTTTAAAAAGTAAATCCGACAGTCAAACCTGTACGAACCATCATGTTTTGTCTATACGGATTAAGAAAGTCAATATTCACTTCGTCTGCATCGGCTTTTCCTGTAATGGGAACCGTGTACATAAATCCAAGGAATGGATTAACAGTGAAATAACGGAGTACTTTTATTTGATAGCCAATATCTAAACCTGGTACCACGGCTTCTGCGAAGTACTGATTATATTCAGGAGAACCTCCACTATTATTAAGAGCGTATCGATTGTTTAAATGAACCAATTCATCATGCTTATACAGAAATGTGGGAGCGATATATAATTTTTCTAACACGTCTACTTCTTCAAACAAATAAGCTCTCAATTGCAATTGAACTCTAACACCATAATTGGCAACCTTATCTCCTCCCAAAAAAGCTGTACCTAACGACGTGCTGGAACTACTGTTAGTATAGCTTCCAGAGCTATTTTGTTTAGGAAAATTTTCCATTGCGTGGTATCCTCCGCTAAGAACAATAGAAGTTTTTTTACCAATGACACGTTCGTAAAACACATCGAAGCCTGTAATCAGCATCTGCACTGGCGCAAAACCTACAACATTTTTCACGTTGCGCTTATTGATAACAACAGGGGCGATTGTAGATTGTAAAGAAGTAGGGTTGTTTTTCTGAGCTTCTGCTTTCTTCGCAGCTTCTATCCTTTTTTGTTCCTCACTAATTTTCACACGCACTCTCACCAAGCTATCCTGCTTTTCACGAATACGTCGCTGCATAAGTTCCAATGCTGTGCGCTCCTGTTCGATGAGCGCTATAGAATCTTTGGCAGTAGTTTGAGCGCTTGCACTAACAATGTTCATCAAACAAAAAAGGGCAACTAAAAAAAGTGCTTTCATAAAATCAATTTTAAACAAATAAAAAAAGCTCCTTACTAATTAGTAAGGAGCATGTGTTATTATTTGGCGTAATTAATGGCTCTCATTTCTCGTATCACCGTTACTTTAATTTGTCCGGGATACTGCATTTCTGTTTCTATTTTCTTAGAGATTTCAAAAGAAAGCATACCCGCTTTTTCATCGTTGACCGAATCGGCATCTACCATGATACGTAATTCACGTCCTGCTTGTATCGCGTAACATTTCGTTACTCCATCAAAAGAGAGTGCCAGTGCTTCCAGTTCTTTCAAACGTTTGATGTAAGACTCCATCACTTCGCGACGTGCACCAGGTCTGGCACCGGATACCGCATCACAGATCTGAACGATCGGAGAAATCATGCTGGTCATTTCGATCTCGTCATGGTGAGCACCGATGGCATTGCATACCTCTGGAGACTCTTTGTATTTCTTAGCCAATTCCATTCCCAAAATAGCGTGAGGCAATTCTGGTTCGTCCGGACTTACTTTTCCAATATCGTGCAGCAAACCTGCACGCTTGGCAACCTTAGCATTCAAGCCCAATTCAGAGGCCATTGTTGCGCAAAGGTTAGCAACCTCGCGTGAATGTTGTAATAAATTTTGTCCGTAAGAAGAACGGAAACGCATACGTCCCACCATCTTGATCAATTCAGGATGCAGTCCGTGAATACCTAAGTCGATCACTGTACGCTCACCGATCTCGATGATTTCATCGTCGATGTGCTTGAATGTTTTGGCAACAATTTCTTCGATACGTGCCGGGTGAATACGACCGTCACTTACCAATCTATGCAAAGATAAACGAGCCACTTCTCTTCTCACCGGGTCAAATCCTGAAATAATGATCGCTTCCGGCGTATCGTCAACGATGATCTCCACCCCTGTTGCTGCTTCCAGTGCACGGATGTTACGACCTTCTCTTCCGATAATTTTACCTTTGATGTCGTCGCTTTCAATGTTAAAAATAGAAACACAGTTTTCAATAGCGTGCTCTGTAGCGGTGCGTTGCAAAGTTTCCAAGACAATCTTCTTCGCTTCTTTCGTCGCGGTTAGTTTGGCTTCGTCTGTAATGCCTTTAATGTATGAAGAAGCTTCTGTTTTCGCTTCTTCCTTAATGGCTTCCAACAATTGAGCTTTTGCTTCTTCTCCTGTTAAATTAGCAATTTTCTCTAATTTAGCGACTTGGGATAATCTTACCTTTTCAGTCTCTTCTTTGCGCTTGTTCAGAATTTCAAGTTGCGCCGAAAGATTTTCACGCATACTGTCTAATTCTGCTTCGCGGCGTTGGTTCGTTTCTAATTGCTTTGAAACCGTTTGCTCACGTTGCTTGATTTTTTGCTCGTTCTGAATGATGAGGTTTTTCTTTTTATTAGAATCCTCTTCAAACTCCGATTTAAGCTTCAGGAAATGTTCCTTTGCTTCCAGTATTTTATCTTTCTTGGTGGTTTCCGCCTGCAATTGGGCTTCTTTAAGAATCAGTTTGCTTTTCTCTTTACTGTCCTCTTCGTGTTTCTTAAAAAACTGGATCAAAAGGTATCTTCCGATCACAACACCTGCAGTAAGTGCAACTACTGAGGCAACAACAATATATAATATTAAATCTGGCATGAGTATATGGGTTATATATGACTCAGCAGATGATCTTTAGGAAAAGAAATGATCAGGGAGAATAACTATTTTTTTAGGGTACGGCTCAACAAGTCATCTAACTCAGCGATCTTGTCGTCAAACTTCTTTAGCAAATCTACTTTACTGTGTTCTGATTTTAGTAATCCTGCTTGCGCATCGAATGCAATCATAGACAATAGATCCTGCTTGTCGTCTATCTTGAAATGTTCACGGAAAGTCTTGAGCTTATCATTAAGCAGCCTACCGGCAAGCCTAACACGCTCTTCCTCCTCCGGTTTTACCTTCATCGGATATTCGCGGTCTCCTATTTTTATTTTTATTGATAAATCCCCCATATTAGTTAAGGAAGATTTTAGTTATTCCTTTAAGTAAGCTATACACTTATCTATCTCCCTGATATACTCATTGATTTTGAGCTTTAGCTCAGCTTTCCTATGCGTATCATCAGCCAAGGTTGTTACAATTTTACTTATTTTAAATTGATTTTGAAAGTTTTTAATTTCCTCTTCTTTGTTTTTTACCAAAGATTTCAAAAAAGCATTCTCCTCCCTCAATTCCTTTGCTTCCAGCAAGGATTGATCATAGACGTCAATCAGTTTTTTGATCTTATCCTCTAATACAATGAGTTTGGGCGCAAAATGCTCTTCCATAGTTGTTTTATTTGCGTATTACAGCTCCCAGTTCTTTTTCATACGCTTCAATCAACCGCTCCATGGTCTGCTCAATCACTTTATCAGTCAGCGTCTGTGTTTTATCTACCAGTGTAAAACTGATCGCATAAGCCTTTTTGTCTTCTCCCAATTGCTTTCCTTCAAATACATCAAATACATTGATGTCCGAAATAAGCTTTTTCTCCACTTTAGCCGCAATCTTCTTCAATTCATCAAAAGTGATTTTCTTATCGATCACTAGGGACAAATCCCGTTTTACTTCAGGGAATTTAGTCACTTCCTGGTATAATGGCAAGTTGTCGTAAGCTTTCAATAATAGCTCCGTATTTAGTTCTGCCGCATAAACCGGTATTTTAATGTCCACCTGAGCCAGGATATCCGGCGAAACCAATCCAAGACTACCTGCTGATATGTTTTGGATAAACAGTTCCAAGCCTTCTTTAAAAGGCATTGTGGACTGTAAAGGCTTCAATTCGTATTTTGTAATATTGAGCTTGTCCAACAACAAAGCCAATGCCTGTTTAATGGTATAAAAATCCGCTTCTGAAGTCTTTTGTTGCCAAGAGTCTGCCTGGTTGGATCCAGAAGTCCATAGGCCTAATTTATGCTCTTCTATAAATTGTCCTGCACTCTCTCCTTTTTTGTAAACAAAGCCAAACTCAAATACTTTCAGATCTTGCTGTTTACGATTGATATTGTACCGTAATATTTCTAAGCCTGAAAACAAAAGATCCTGGCGCATAACACTTAGTTCTTCGCTCAGTTTGTTTTGAATTTCAACAGCTGTGTCTTGCTTGCCCAGTAAGGTAGCATAAGCAGGAGTGGTTAAGGAATTCGTAATGATCTCCGAAAATCCGGCACCGGCAAGTGTAGAAGAAAGTTTCTTCTGCATCTTGTCTCTGTCTTTGATCGGATGCTGTGCGAGAAAGTTAGTGGACAAAGACGATGACAAAGGAATATTATCATAGCCGTATATTCTTAATACTTCTTCTACTAAATCAGCCGGACGTGTTACGTCTACTTTAAATGGAGGAACCAGCGCAGTAAACTGCCCGTTGCCATTATCCGTCACTTGAATTTCCAAATCGGTTAAAATCGTACGAATCGTTTCTACAGGTATGTCTTTACCGATGTAATCAGAGATGTAAGCATACGTTGTTTTTATTTCAAATGGAGCTACTACCGCCGGAGCACTATCAAATACTGATGACGCCACTTCTGCTCCTGTTACTTCTTTTAATAAAGCGACAGCAATCTGTAAAGCTTCTGCCGGAATATTAGGATCTGTTCCTCGTTCAAAACGAAACGACGCATCCGATTTGATGGCATGACGTTGTGACGATTTACGAACAGGTGTTGGATGGAAATAAGCACTTTCCAAAAATACAGACGTGGTTTTTTCTGATACACCCGAAACAGAACCTCCCATAACACCTGCAATACACATAGGTTCTGAAGCATTACAGATCAACAGATCCGTTTCGCTCAATGTACGATTTACACCATCTAGTGTAAGCAATGTCTCTCCTTTTTTGGCATTACGTACAATGACTTTACCTCCGCTGACTTTATCAAAGTCAAACGCATGCATCGGTTGCCCCCAACCGTGTAAAATATAATTGGTGATGTCAACTACGTTGTTGATGGGATTTAATCCGATGGATTTCAAACGAAATTGAAGCCATTCCGGTGAAGCCGCTACTTTTACATTTTTCAAAACAATACCTGTATAGCGTGGACAAGCTTCCTTGTTTTCAACGCTTACAGCAGCTATAGGTAAAGCACTGGCAATCGTGTTTACTTGTTGTTGCTTCAACTCTCTTTTGTATAAGGCTTTCAAATCTCTTGCTACTCCTCTGTGACTGGCGGCATCGGCACGGTTCGGCGTTAATCCGATTTCAAAAACATGATCTGTTTCTATTTTATAAACTTTTGCAACAGCAGTACCCGCAGCCCACTCGTCAGACAATTCGATCACCCCTGCATGAGAACCTCCAAGTCCAATTTCATCTTCCGCACAAATCATCCCTTCTGAAACTTCACCTCTGATCTTGCCTTTTTTGATTTTCAAAGGTTCACCACCATCAGATGGATAAAGTGTTGCGCCAAATGGAGCAACAACAACGGTTAAACCTTTCTTGATATTAGGAGCACCGCAAACAATGGGCAATACTGTTCCATTGCCAATATCAACTTGTGTTTTATGCAATTTTTCCGTTTCAGGAATACGCTCACACTCCAGCACTTTACCAACTACTAATCCTTCCAATCCCCCTTTAAACGGCTCGTATAGCTCTACAGTTTCTACTTCTAAACCAGAATAAGTCAACTTTTTTGCAACCTCTTCAGGCGTTTCTGTTAAAACAATGAATTGATTAAGCCACTTGTAAGATATCTTCATGTTATGAAATGCTATATGCTGATTTTGGGAGAAACAAAAATACGGATTTTATCCTTTACGCCCTTCATTTATTCTAAAAAACGCTTTAGACCATAAGTATCATAAAATCATATTAATCATTCCGTTTACATTTAACTCCCTAGCGTTTTGATTTCGCAAAATACACTATGCTCCATCAAGGTTTATTCTTGCTCCGGAGCCATTTTTTCCCCTGCCTGTATGAAGGCCTTAATGAAATTCTCCCTTGGAGGAATAGGGCAACTGTACTTATAGTTGTACACGCAATAAGGGTTATAGGCCAAGTTGAAATCAATGTCCAAGGCTTTTTGTCCCTTTTTCCAATTGATATCGAGATAACGGCCTGCACGGTAAGTTTCTTTACCATTGGTCATATCGGTAAAAGGCAGAAACAAATTCCCTTCTTCTTCATTGAGCAGTTTTAACAAAACTACGGTATGAGGTATATCGTCTAACATAAACGTAGCGTTGGCAAACCTACTGTATTGAGTAAGTTTACCGTCATTGCGCAATACTCTTATGAGTGATAGTGTATCTATGTATTGAAGTTTGGCAGATACTTTATACTTAGGTTCTGAATCGAAATAGAGTAGTCCTCTAAAATTTCCCTTATTGGGAATAGGAGAAGTCTCTGATTCTTTAAAATACTCGTCCTTTTGGTTGCGGATTTTAGCAATCGTAATTTTATACTCGTTTACTCTCAGTGCATTGATGACTAAAGAAATAGCGACCAGCACAATTCCCATAGCTATACTTGCTCTTAAAACGTATTTCTTCTTGATCTTATAAAATTCCGCCATGGTCTGCAAAGCTATAGTACCCTCTGTCTGTAAATATCAGATGGTCGAGTACCGGTATTTCTAAAAACTTCCCTGCTTCCACTAATTTTTTCGTCAGGTATTCATCTGCTTCACTCGGCTTCAATGTACCGGAAGGATGATTGTGTACCAATATAATGCTGTTTGCAAGATTTTCCAATGCTTCTTTGAAGAGCATGCGGGTATCTACTACCGTTCCTGCCAATCCACCTGAACTGATTTTATTCGCACGAATAACCACATTAGCTCTATTGAGAGATAATATCCAGAATTCTTCATGAGGTAAATCAAGCAAATGCGGTTTCATGTACTCATAGACTTCCTGAGATGCCTTGAGCACTGTGCGATCTTTGTTGTCCGTATAATTTCGTCTTCTGCCTAATTCGAATGCACTGACCAGTGTAATTGCTTTTGCCGGTCCGATTCCTTTAATCTTTGTCAAATCGTGAATGGCCAATTTACCCAACTCGTCGAGGTTATGATGGCAACGTTGTAATACCTGACGGGCTAAATCCACCGCACTTTGCCTGGCCATTCCTGAACCCAATAATACGGCAATCAATTCTGCATCAGATAGTGCAGCTCTTCCTTTGAGCAACATTTTTTCGCGGGGTCTGTCTTCTTCCGCCCATTGCTGAATGGGCATGTATTTCGATTGGTCTTCCATAAAAAATAGTTAAAAAAATAATCCCGTGTCAGAATCTAACACGGGATAAATATCTATAAAAAACTGAGGCTTTAAAACTATGCCTGAGTTTTTACATTCAAATGCTTCGCCAATTTAGATTTTTTGTTGGCTGCATTATTTTTGTGGATAATGCCTTTTTTAGCCAATTTATCAATCATGCCAGATACTTTTTTGAAAAGATCCAGAATTTCCGCTTTTTCAGTAGCTGTCTTGAAACGTTTGATAAACGTACGAGCTGTTTTCATTTGATACTTGTTAGTCAAGTATTTAGCTCTGTTTGCACGAATTCTTTTTTCAGCCGACTTATGATTTGCCATATCTATTTATAATTTCAATTTCTTAATAGGATTGCAAAGTTAATTATTATTTTATAATTCGCAAATACCTATTGCAAATTAATCCCAGAAGATTAATTGTCATTTTTAACCATTTTTAGGCCTTTATGCGACCATACACCACGAAAGGAGCTTATTTTTTGCTTCTGCTTTCCATCCCTTTTCTATCTTCCTGGGGCTTCTTTGCCCATAAAAGGATTAATTACCAAGCGGTCTTTTCTCTTCCTCCTGAAATGCTCCGTTTTTACAAAGGTTCTAGTTTGTTTCTCACTGAGCATGCCGTCGATCCGGATAAAAGGCGCTACATCGTTATAGAAGAAGCAGCCAGGCATTACATTGATCTCGATCATTATCCGGAAATTAAAGCTCGACAAAGTGTTTTCTCTTACTATGAAGCAACAGCGCTTTATTCAGAAGACAGCTTAAAAAAACACGGTACCGTTCCATGGACAATTCTGCTTAACATGAAAAAACTAGAGCAGGCTTTTAAAGAACAAAACACAGAACGCATTTTAAAATACTCTGCGGATCTTGGACATTACATTGGTGATGCGCATGTGCCTCTGCATACGACCAGTAACTACAATGGTCAACTTACCAATCAACAGGGTATACATGGTCTATGGGAAAGCCGTTTACCTGAATTATTTTATGATCATTATCCATTATGGGTTGGCTGTGCCAATTACCTGGCCTCTCCTGCTGATAGTGTATGGAAATGTATTTTTGAGTCGCATGCCTTGGTAGAAAAAGTATTGGAGGAAGAACGACTCGTTTCTCTTCAATTAACAGAACGAAAGAAATACACGATCGAACACCGCAATGGTATGCCGGTAAAAACTTATTCTACTTTATTTTGCAAACGTTATAATGAACGCATGGACCACATGGTAGAAGAGCGTTTGCAAAAGGCTATTAAATTTACAGCAGACTGCTGGTACACCTGCTGGGTGAATGCGGGAAGACCTGAACTGCTACTAGAAAAAATAGAGAAAGAGAAAGACGAAGCTGGAAGTGCTGATGAGAATTGTATTCATTAAAAAAAATAGTTGTTAGTTGTTAGTTGTTAGTTTAAAAAAATAGTTGTCAGTATTCCTACTAACAACTATCTAACTAACAACTAATAACTAGCTTATTTCACTAGTTTCTTATAGCGTATACGCTTCGGTCCTTCATCACCTAAACGCTTCTTGCGATTTTCTTCGTATTCAGAATAGTTACCTTCAAACCAATAGACTTGAGAATCTCCTTCAAAAGCAAGTATATGGGTAGCGATACGATCCAGGAACCAACGGTCGTGTGAGATGACTACCGCACAACCTGCAAAGTTCTCTAATCCTTCTTCCAAGGCACGAAGTGTGTTGACATCCAAATCATTGGTCGGTTCATCGAGTAGCAACAAGTTTGCTCCCGTTTTCAATGTCAAGGCTAAATGCAAACGGTTGCGTTCTCCACCTGATAATACTCCGACTTTCTTTTCCTGATCTGAACCGGCAAAGTTGAACTTACTTACATAAGCTCTTGCGTTAACTTGTTTGTTGCCCAGCATGATCAACTCTGTTCCACCAGAGATGGTTTCGAATACAGATTTATTCGGGTCTAGATTGGAATGCTCCTGATCTAGATAACCGAGTTTTACCGTTTCTCCGATATCAAAAGTTCCCGTGTCTGGTTTTTCCTGACCAGTGATCATTTTAAATAAAGTGGACTTACCCGCTCCGTTAGGACCAATGATACCTACGATACCTCCTTGAGGTAAACTGAAAGATAAATTTTCATACAACAGTTTATCACCAAAAGCCTTCGACACATTTTGTGTTTCAATTACTTTTGTTCCCAGTCGTTCTCCGGCAGGAATGAATAGTTCCAACTTCTCTTCTTTCTCCTTGGTCTCCTGACCTAACATTTTATCGTAAGCCTGAATACGTGCCTTCGACTTTGCTTGTCTGGCCTTAGGTGACATGCGTACCCATTCCAATTCGCGCTGTAATGTTTTTTGACGTTTGGATTCTGTTTTTTCTTCCTGTGCTAAACGGTTTTGTTTTTGATCCAACCAGGAAGAATAATTTCCTTTCCATGGAATACCTTCTCCTCTGTCCAATTCTAAAATCCAGCCTGCTACATTATCCAGAAAGTAACGGTCGTGGGTTACAGCAATGACAGTTCCTTTGTATTGTTGCAAATGTTGCTCTAACCAATCTACTGATTCAGCATCTAAGTGGTTGGTCGGTTCATCCAGCAGCAATACATCCGGCTCTCTCAACAAGAGTCTGCACAAGGCTACTCTTCTCTTCTCTCCACCTGAAAGATTAGCGACGTTAGCATCTGCAGGAGGACATCTCAAGGCGTCCATTGCTCTTTCCAAGCGGGTATCCAATTCCCATGCATTGAAGTGATCCAGTTTTTCTTGTACGACACCCTGCTCTTCAATCAATTTATTCATCGCATCATCAGACATCGGTTCTGCGAAACGCATGTTGATGTCCTCAAACTTTTTCAGCAAGTCTACAATCTCTTGTACGCCTTCTTCCACGACTTCTTTGACTGTTTTCGTAGGATCAAGCTGTGGTTCTTGTTCCAATAATCCCACAGAATAAGTGCCATTAAAGGCAATATCCCCTATGAAATCTTTGTCCACACCGGCAATCAGTCGCAACAAAGTAGACTTTCCTGAACCGTTAAGTCCCAAAACCCCTATTTTCGCTCCATAGAAAAAAGACAGGTAAATATTTTTAAGAATTGTTTTTTTTGGAGGGATGACTTTACTCACCCCAGCCATTGAAAAGATAATCGTCTCGTTCTGACTCATAACGGTTATGAAAGCATGTTTTTTACTGGTTACAAATATGACAAAAAAAAATGAGGATTTGGCTGATTCAACAGGCTTAAGCCCTTGTGGATAACTAAGGAGTGGGATGTTAAGGAAATTTTAAGTTAATATTTTATTATTGGGCAAAATTAAGGGAGGCCAAGGCTTTCTTTAATGAATAGAAATTATACTTTTGCAAGAAATTAAAACCTGAAGAACTATGTACTGGACACTTGAGTTAGCCTCCTACCTGGAAGATGCACCTTGGCCTGCAACCAAAGACGAATTGATCGACTTCTCTTCTCGTTCTGGTGCACCTATGGAAGTGATCGAGAACCTTCAAGAGCTGGAAGATGACGGGCAACCGTATGAGAACATCGAAGAGATATGGCCGGATTATCCTACTAAAGATGATTTCTTTTTTAATGAAGATGAATATTAAGCATAATCCTAAAGAGTCCCGTTAATGAGCGGGACTCTTTTAGTTTAAAAGCGCATAGTGACTACTCTCTCCGCACAAGATCTTCAAATACCTTATTCTAAAAAAGGATTACTTCCTTCCTTTTCTTTTGAATTACATTCACCTGCGCAGGTATTTATAGCAGGAGCTAACGGTATTGGTAAATCTACCTTCCTCAAACAAATCGCAGGAAGTTTGAAAAGTAACAATGCCATATGCATTGATTTAAAACCTATCGCTAACTATTCTATAAAAGAACGTGCATTGCGCATCGGCTTTTTAGAACAACAACATCCTATACATTTTCCTTTAATCGTCAAAGACCTCGTGGTCATGGGCAGGTACGCTTATAAAAATGCTCTTGAAGCCTATAGCCCGCAAGATTATGCAAAGGTGATTGCCGTATTGGATGAATTAGGAATCGCTTATTTATACGAGAAAAATTTTCTTACACTTTCCGGAGGTGAACAACAATTGTGTTTACTGGCCCAATTAGCCATCCAGGATCCGGATATTATTCTTTTGGATGAACCTACCCAAAGCCTTGATCTGCACAACAAGGAACGCGTTTTTGAATGGATGGAAAAGCAAGTGAGCGACAAAGGAAAAATAGTACTGTGCGTCACACATGATTTACACTGGATCACAAAGAAGAAGGGTTATCTCATTCCATTAAACAATTCAAACATCGAGCTGTTACCCTTAAGTGAAAACTTGGTATTAGCTACTATTGAAAAACTCAAAGCTCAGCTTTTGTAAGCTGCTTACTTTTTAGAGCTTATCGTTCGCCCATTAAAATTCAAACTTCTTCAATATGGCTTCTGCCAAAGCCAAATCTTCCGGAGTAGTTATTTTGATATTTTCATAACTTCCATCGATCAGGTTGATCTTTGCGCCAGCTGCCTCGGCTACAGCTGCGTCGTCTGTAAACAGAGGGGACTCTTCTACAGAGAAAGCTTTCGTGATCGTAGACAACAAGAATGCTTGAGGGGTTTGCATGATACGATGCATCGAACGATCTACCGCAGTGTTCTTTCCTTTTTCTATTTTGCGAATAGAATCTTTCAGTGGAACAGAAACGACCGCATTGCCTAACTGCTCAGCAGAGGTATAAGCACTCTGCAATAATTTCTTGCTGACAAAAGGTCTAACACCATCGTGTATTGCAACGACTGCCTTGTCATTATCCTGAATACTATTCAAACCATTGTGAACAGATTCGAATCTTGTTTTACCTCCTGCTACGATCAAGTGAGGTATATTGAACTGATACTTGGAACATAATTGCTTCCAACGATCTATCTGCTCCGCAGGCAATACCACTATAATGTGAATCTTATCCGAAAATCCGGAAAATCGTTTGATGGTGTGCATCAATATCGGAGAGTTGCCTAACGATAAAAATTGTTTGGGGATCTCCGCTCCCATACGGGTACCTGACCCACCTGCTACTATGATTGCATACCTGTTCATAGGATACAAATATAAAAGCTCTGAGCAAATATCCTACCCAGAGCTTTTAAAACAAATTTTTTCTTCTAGCAGACTATAAAATCAACATGCAATCCCCATAGCTTAAGAAATTATATTTTTCCTTCACCGCAGTCTTATAGGCTTTCATGATCAAGTCGTAGCCACCAAATGCGCAAGCCATCATCAACAAAGTAGATTCAGGAGCATGGAAATTGGTAATCATCGCATCAGCAATTTTGAAATCGTATGGAGGGAAGATAAACTTATCTGTCCAACCTTGATTCGGCTTCAATCTATTGTTTGCCGTAGTAGATGTTTCCAATGTTCTTAGACAAGTGGTACCTACTGCACAAACTTTTTTCTTATTGTCCAATGCTTTATTTACAATATCAGCTGTCTTTGCAGGAATGATGTAATTTTCACTGTCCATCTTATGCTTTGTCAGATCTTCTACATCAACTTGACGGAAAGAACCTAAACCAACGTGCAAAGTAACAGGAGCAATTTCAACACCGTTAATTTCCAAACGCTTCATCACTTGTTTAGTAAAGTGCAAACCAGCTGTCGGAGCTGCAACTGCACCTTTATGTTCGGCAAAAATAGTTTGGTAACGATCTCTGTCTTCCGGTTCGATTTTACGTTTGATGTATTTCGGCAGAGGCGTTTCTCCTAATGTATCGACTACACGAGCAAAATCATCTGCACTACCGTCAAATAAGAAACGAATGGTACGTCCTCTTGAAGTGGTATTATCAACCACTTCGGCAACAAGCTGTCCGTCGCCGAAATACAACTTGTTCCCCACTCTGATTTTACGAGCTGGATCTACTAATACATCCCACAAATGCATTTCAGCATTCAACTCACGAAGTAAAAAAACTTCGATTTTAGCATTCGTCTTTTCCTTGTTACCATACAAACGGGCAGGAAAAACTTTGGTGTCATTCACCACCATCACATCTCCTTCTCCGAAATAATTGATGATTTCTTTAAACTGTTTGTGTTCGATTGTTCCGGTTTTTCTGTCAATAACCATCATCCTTGATTCGTCTCTGTTAGGAGCGGGATGCATAGCCAATAATTCGAGGGGGAGACCAAATTTAAATTCTGAAAGCTTCATAGGGATACTTAATATTACGGTATTAAGATTTAATTAATTAAAGGCTGCGAAGTTAATAAGTTTTTTGATTAGAAATAGGCTTTCTTGGTAATTTTCAATTTATTGTGGATAACGCCTACAATTCCTCCTCTGAAAATCCTTTTTCGCTAACTTAGTCGCTATGGAAACCAAAAAATCAAATAAAGCATTGAGCCTCTTGAGGATCGTTGGCTGGCTGGAAGGCTTATCTCTCATTGCTCTGGTAGGTGTAGCTGTGCCATTAAAATATCTCTACAACAAACCAGAAGCGACTAAAGAAGTGGGGATGGCACATGGTATGCTTTTTATAGTTTATAGCCTCTTGCTATTTTTGGTAGCTTATCAGTTAAAATGGACCTTCAAAAGAACGGTTTTAGGTTTCATTGCTTCTTTTATTCCGTTTGGAACATTTTGGGCAGAATTCAAACTGTTCCGAGATGATTCCTCCTTTTCACAATAGCGAGCCGATCACACTATTTCTTCTCTAGGAAAATAGTGCTTTCATTAAAATCAGCGGCGGCGTTGATCACGGCACGGAATGCTTCGTATTCGCTTACACTGTAGTCTATTCGTTTATAAAACTCATCTATGGTGACGATGAGCATATCACCTTCTATTTTATAATCTGATATAAAGCCGGCCTGAATATCCTTAGGATTATCCACTACATTCAACTTCAATGATTCCAAATTTTTAATATCATACCCTGCTGGAATTTTAAAGGTAATTTTTCTTAAATACCTTCTTTTGAAGTCATTCATGACAGGTAACTTTCTTTTCTCTTCCTGGTACAATTCCATTTGAGGGCCAATGAGCAATCCTATTTTGACGATATACTTAGTACCGGCCTTTTCCACTAGCTCTTCACTAGAGAAACCCGCTTTGATGATCAATGGTTTTGTACCAAAATCAGCCACAGCCGTATTCTCTATCTTTGTATTATCAGATTCGACGTTAGGAATGATAGAAGTAATTAAACTTTTATTAAGTTCTTTTTTCTGTTCATCATTCAATAAGTCAAATATCAATTGTACCGAATTGGCATAATAGCCCGTCTGTTCTTTACCCAATTCTATTTTCAATGCTTTCTCTTCTTCATTCAGGACGGCATTAATAGTGAGTATGTCTTGATTCAAATCATAAGGAATGGGATTGATAAATTTAATTTTACCCACCGCACTCTCAAACTCTCCAAGCTTTACTCTTTTTATAAACAAGCCATTGTTATTTGTCAAATTGGGTGCTATATAACCTAACCTCGCTACTAAAGAAGCCGGTTCTAAATAATTATCTATTTCAGGAAAGTAAAGAAGGTACTCCTGCAACAAGTAATATGCTTCAAACTTTGTGTCGAACGTGTAGTCGTATCTATTGCAAGTCAACACCAACTCATGATTGATACCTGCTTCTACCATCATTGTTACAAATAATAATGTCAGTCCTTCGTCGCTTGCTTTATGCGTTTTCAATACCATGTCAAGATTATCTAATCCATCACCGTTTCCTTCTACAAAGAAATAATTCTGTTTGATGTAATCTTCAATGGTTCTGATTTTTACTTGTAGAGTAGCAGAAGAAGGTACATTAATTTTTTTCAGGATTTTCTTAATATCGCTCTGCGCTGTTTTGGTAGTCTTTTTATAATACTCTTGGTATAAATCGGAAGCTATATTGCCATAAGAAATAACATCTTTCTTACCGTATGCGGTATTGTCTTTTAATTTAAAAACGAACTGCATCAAATTCGGATCATACGCAGACATTTTCTCACCCTTAATTGCTTCAATGTTTGCAAGAGAAGCCTTCCATCGGTTTTTCTTCTTATAATAAGTAGTATCTACTTTTAAAGCCGGAAAGTTATTGTAACTCTTAAAAGCAAAAATCAAATTAATCGGGGCCAATACCTCCACTGTAGTATTCACTCTCGGTACATCTGACTGTAAATAAATACAGCTACCCGTATAAGCCGCATTTTTCTTTACGATGTAGAAGTATTCAATTTGATCTCCTTTTTCAATATTATCAACGGCAAAGTAGGTGTAACTTTTCTTGGTCTCTTCATCAAATGACTCTTTGATATTCGATTCATTTAACTCTTTTATCTTGCCATTAACTTTGATTACCCTAGCCTTTTGTCTGATAATCTTTGAACCAGCCTTCTTGGGAATATATACTTTATTGTTTCTCTCAATAGCATCATCCGAATTTACCTTGACAATGCGATGAGTTAATTCAAACTCTACCAACTCACCATTGTTTTCTTTATCGTAAGCAAATTCGAATCCCTTATTATTTAATAAATAAACTTCTAACTCAGCTTTAAACTTAGTAGTATCTATTTTATAGACAAGGGGTTTTTCTGACCAATCATAATTCACATACACCAGACTATCCTGTGCAAAAACTTTTGGTGCTGCGAACAAACAAAACAGGACAAAAAAAACAGCTTTACTTTTTTTCAAAAACAATAGATTCATTATAAGATCTTTTTAGAATTTTAACCATTTCATTCCATTGAGCAAAACCCGATGGTTCTAGAACAAGATGACTTCTGATGTAATCTTGCATCAATACTACGGTATTGTTTTTCTTGGTATAAACAACTTCAGACACATACCCGTTACCTTTAAAATTAACATTCTCCGGAAGATACTTCACTTTATATTTATCAGACAAATCAAGAATGACAACATTCAAATTATGTACCGTAAAACTATTCTCGAAGGCATTTTCTCTATCCTTCTCTATTTTTGAATCGTTAAGGCCTTTATGCAAATGCATATTGACATAGTACTCATTATTGTTCACATTCACATAATCCTTTATTTCATACTCGTAATTGATCACCAATTCTTTGTCTCTGCTATAAAGGTTTTTTAAATCATATTTCTTAAGACTGAACTTATTGTTCCCTTTCTGTAAAAAATATTCCAGGTATTTTTGTGTCTCATCTACTGAACTATTTTGCAGATAATTCATAATTGAATATTTCAAATAACCGTCAATGTGAGCAACTCCCTTCCCTTTTAAAACATTTCCTTCAATCGAGACATAAGATGTATCGATATTATAATTTTTCTCTGCTTCCACCACCATGACTTCTTTCAACAAGTAATGGTCCTTGTCAATGCCGATTAATGCCTCTTTGCCTTGAATAAAAGCACTAGGGTAATTAAAAGAAAGTTGTTTTGAAGTTGCATCTAAGAAATAAATTTGTTCTCCTACAGGATACGCAACAATCATATGGTTGTCAACATACAAAGTCGGGACTTCCTTGTACTTATATGGAATATCACGTGATCCAACCCAAGTATGATAAGCTTTTATACCGGCAAGACCTAACATCTCTACTAATAAGTTAGACATGCCTTTACAATCACCGTATCGGTTTGAACAAACCGAAGAACCTGCCTCGGGTACAAATCCATTCATCCCATCCTCAAATGCTATGTATTTAATATTGTCTTGTACCCAATAATAAATAGCTTTTACCTTTTCCTCTTCAGTTGTTTTGCCGGCAACCAAGGAATCTACAATGGGTTTCATTTCATTAGAGTCTGACAATTTCATCTTACTCAACATAGAATAATACCACTTGTAAAGTTGTGCAACGTCAGAATAAACTTGAGTTGTAGCGCCTTTAAATTCGTATTGCTTGATGTAATAAATGATGTGCGGCAAATAATAGCGGGGATCCTGAGCATCTTGCGAACTCTTGTATTCTTTTCCATCTCTGTAGGTCCACTTTTTAACTTTATACTTTTTTTCCGTTGAAAGCGTGTAATCGATTTTCACAGAATCAGCATTGAATAATTTAAAGTCGATTTCTAAAGAAGGCGAATATTTCACAACCAGCTCTGAAACCTCCATGGGTGAATAATTTGCAAAATAAAAATTACCTAAGAAGTGTGGATCGTTTACTATTTCATTGTATTCTAGAAACGTCTTCGAACCTTCTTCTATCGATGGATACACAAATGATATTTCTTTTTTATAGTCATAGAAAATTGCGTCATCGAATACATCCTTGGTAAAAAATGATTTCACCTTTGTCTTTTTAGTTTTCCCATCGGAAGTATTTACTATATAAGCGTCAACATCTTTTATAGTATTGAAACTATTGTACTGCAAACTGGCTTGACCGCTAAAACTAGAAGTCAGTTTGTTTGTATAGATTTTTTCTTCATAATGATGAATCGAGATAGCAAGACTGTCCTTATTTATTACATCAATAGTAACTTCTTGCACATGCTTCAATATGACCATGTAACTATTAGGATGCTTTTTTTTATAGGTCTCTAACTCATTTGGAGATTGAGCATATATACTATAGAAACTACAACATAAAACAATCGCTATCCAGTTTTTCATCTTTTAGTTAAACAGTTTCTCTTCTAACAACTCTCCGTAATAATATTCTTGTCGTTTTATAAGCTTACCCAACTCAGAATATTCTTCAACTGTACCATGATAAGAGTCATCCGTACAAAAGCCTTTGATCTTTATCTTCCCGTTTATATGATACTCAGCAAAGTCACCTTCTAGATCTCCCCTTTTATAATTAAAGTACTTTTTAACTTTACCATCATTATAATAAACCGTGTACTTGCCATCGATTTCATTATCCAGGTAGTTGACCTCTTCCGCAATCGTTCCATTGGTATGATACTCCATAAATGATCCGTTAAACTGACCATTCTTAATTGTATACTCAATTGATTTCTTGCCGTTGGAAAAATATGCTGTTATTTTATCTTCGCCCGTTGTCGGAATCATTTTGACCACTTGTCCCGGAGCAGATTCGTAAGCATATCCTATTAATTTGTCGCTATGGTAATAGCGGATATATATGATCTTACCGTCTTCACTGTACTCGATAAATTCACCTTCTGCAGATCCGAATTTATAATTACGATTAGAAGATATTTCACCATTGTCATGATAATAAATCTGTAACCCATCATACTTATCCAAATAGTAGTTATTTGCCTTTTTGGGTTTTCCATTCTTATAAAATGAAGTCCACTTACCTACTCGATCTCCCATATCATAAGTACCCTTGGTATCTAATTTACCATCATTGTAATACCACAACCATTCTCCATTTTTTTCTCCTGAAAAATACGATCCTACTAATTCCTTTTTTCCATCAAAATAAAACCATTCAGACTTCCCATGCTCTAGCCCATATTTATAGGGCACACTTCCACGCTTTCCTTTATTCTTTTCGTAATAGAATACGTTGGTTCCTGTACCAAAAGTGAGCGACTCCATTTTCACTTTATTACCAGAAGTATCATATTTCTCAGAATGATCATACTGTTTTTCTGCGTAGAACTCAATGTTCTCGAGTTTACCACTCATTGAATATTTATATTGAGGACCTTCTTTATTGCCATTCACATAAAAGAACTTATTTCTAATTTTCCCATTTGTATAATAATCAAAGTGAATGCCGACAGCCTTATCATTTATATAATCACCTTCATAACTTTTAGTTTTATCCGGGTAGTAGGAAATATATTTACCTTCTGCCAAACCTTCTGAGTAAAACAACTCCGATTTTACATTTCCATTAGGATAATAATTGATATTAGGACCATCCATTTGGCCTCCAGAAAATGTTTCCATTTCCGAGAGTTTGCCTATTTGATCATAATATTTCCACTCTCCTTCTTTGTCCTTGTCTTTGTATTTACCAACCACCATAATGATCTTATCAGGGTAATATCCTGTATGCTCAAGTATTCCTTTTTGTACTGTATTTTCTGAAATAACAGCACCCGTCTTATCGTAATATTTGTAACCAATTAAACTGCCTTTTTTATATGTTAATTCATAATGCAACTTCCCATCCACATCATAAAATTTCTTGTTACCGGTAAGTTTTCCTGATTCATCAAACTGTGTTTGTTCTTCTAGCACTCCGTCTCTATAATATCCTTTCCTCTCTCCCTTTGCTGTACCATTTATAGACTGTCCTATTTCACTAATTTGCCCATTAGAAAAATATTTTGTCCAACTGCCTTCGTATTCACCTTTTTTATTCACGGCATCTATGCGCATCTGGCCATTTCTATAATATGTTTTATATGGCCCTTCCAGAACACTTTCCACATAATTACTTTCCACTAATAGCTTTTCATCTAATGAATATTCTTTCAATATGCCATTGATCTTACCGTCTTTTTGGGTGTAGTCATACTTCTTTGTTCCGATGGTATGATATATCACACAAGGTCCATTGGCTGCACCTTCTGCATAGGGAGTAACAGCATACAAAGCATTATTTTCTAAGTATTCATAGTAATCACCTTTTAATTTACCCTTTTCGTAATGCTTCTTCTGTTTAATATTCCCATTTTCATAGTAGACAATTACTTCTCCTTCGATTTCTCCATTTACATATGTAACGACTTCATCTGTTTTCCCATTTGGATGGTACCAATACCAAATGCCTGTTCTATCGCCTTCTGCAGAATTTAAACCTTTAGATCTTGTCAAACCATTTGGATATAGAAATAATGTAGGCCCTACCAATTTTTCGCCCGTTGCATTTAATTGGCCTATGAATTTTATACTTCCATCGTCAGCATTAAAAAACGAATATTTTCTAATCCCTTCTCCTAAGTCATAATTGATAACCTGCATATGATCCTGCCAGTATTGTTTTAGCCAGTTTTCAAATACATTAATCTTGGATTCATTTTTCTTGACATCAGACATGTGTTTCTCATTTCTACTTGCCCTTAATGTGTAGTAGATAAAGGCTTCAAAATATCCTTTATCCCAGATTTCTTTGTAGATAGGCACATATGTCTGCATGAAAAAATTATCGCTTGCAGGATCAAGTGTTAACTGCTGAAGCAAAACATGATTTTGTTTAATATAAGGTAATTCTATGCTTGGTACAACTTTATATTTTTTCTGTAAAGCCAATCTGTTTTGAAGAATAACTTCTACTTCACTAAACAATTCTCCTGTGTAATCAAAAGTATATAATTCTTCTTTATTTGCTTTTGCCGCTATATAATCATTGATATAACTCAATACATAATTAGCTTTTTCAGAATCAGGATTTATTAAGATGGCTGTATTGATAGCGAGAAGCGCTTCCGCCATGTGGCCTGACTTTGCAGCTAATGTTCCTAGACGTATATGAGAACTCACATGGGATGGATACAAACGGATTGCTTTTATATAGTATTGAATCGCTTCTTCGTATCGATTTAAGTTTTCTAATGAATTTGCTTTGTTGTAATAAAGCAAATAATACATCGGGTATTTTAAAATGGCTTCATCAAACAACTTTAATCCTTCCTCTTTTTTACCTTGCTTATCTAAGGCATGCCCCCAATTGTTATAAAATTTGGGTCCATACTCTGAGTTTTTACTGATTCCCTCTTTACAGATTTCTATGCATTTATCATATTGCTCCTGTTTAATTAGGATCAATGTTTTTTCTATCAAAGCAACTGTATAATTACTATCGTTAGCATACACTTGATTTAACTCAAGTAAGGCTGCATCATAATTTTTATCTGCACTATACTTTAAACTTTGATTTATAAAATCGCGCGAAGTTTTTACTTCTACTCTTTGAGCATTAAGTACACCCACTGATAAAAACAATAACAGGAAGGACGAAAGAGAAAAGAATCTATTCATTATAAAAGAGAGGGTTGATAAAAGATTAAAAGTCATACTGAAAAATTAAGTGTACGAAAATAAAAATTATATAGTTTCTATATTAGAAAGATATAATAACCCATTTTTACCACAATAAGCACCACAAGGGCTTAACTACTTAACTTTAGGTAGTAAACGAATAACTGTTGCAAATTTAATCGTTTATCTAGTTCATTGTTCTTTCGTTTACCAAACACAAAAAATATTTTTTAAGCGATGCTTTCTCCATAGTTCCGATTAAACCCTTTTTTTAAACAAAACTTCAGAATATTACAGCTCCCTAACAGAGTGATTACCTGTGAATCTCATGCAATTCTAGTCAAGAATTGTAGATTTTAGCTACTTTATTGTAAGAAATGAGGCTTTATTTTGTAGCATAACACAGTTGTTTGTCATTTAATTACAAAAGCTGCCCATTTTCATTTAAACAAGCATGGGGTTATGATAAAACATTTCCGATTCTTCATTATTATCTGTTTTTTAATATCAAACATTACATCCAATGCACAGTGTATCACTACACCAGTAGCTAGTTTGGTCAAAAATGGGAGCTTTACCTCTGGTAATACCCAATTTTCAAGTGGATATTCTTACTGTAACTCTGCCAATTGCCTTTATCCGGAAGGATACTATGCGATAGGAAAAGACGCCAATTTCTATCATGGAAACTTTGTAGGAAGAGATCATACCACCGGAACAGGAAACTTCATGATCGTGAATGGTACAGGTGTACCGAATACTACTGTTTGGAGTCAGAACATCACCGTAAAACCAGGCACTAATTATAATTTTTCAGCCTGGGTAATGACGCTTGTCATCAGCAGCCCTGCAAAACTTCAGTTTCAAATTAACGGTGCCACAATCGGTTCTGTATTCGATGCACCTACTGTAACCAACACATGGCAAAATTTTGCCAACACATGGAATTCAGGTGTCTCAACAACAGCAACAATTACTATCCTCAATCAAAACACCACACTTGCAGGAAATGACTTTGGTATTGATGATATCTCTTTCATCGAAATTTGCGGAACAACACAACCTAATCTCGGACCAGACCGATTACTTTGTGGTGTAGGAACAGTAATGGTAGATACCAATGTGCCGCATACTGCAACAACAAATATCAACTGGAGTGATGGGACTTCAGGATCAGGACTTGGAGCTCCTTACACCAAGACGCTTACAGCAGCAGGTACTTACTGGGTATGCGTTCAGGATGGATCTTGTTTCAAAACAGATACGATAAAAATAACGGCCAATTTTTCAGTAGATATAGGTCCTGATTTCACGCTCTGCGCCAGTACAGCAGTAAAAGTGGATGCAGGATATGGAAATGCATTTACTACTTATCAATGGTTAAAAGATGGAGTACCTGTCACTGACTCTACCAATAGGACATTTACCATTCGTAATCCCGGTACCTATCGTGTTGAAGTAACAGATGCCAGCTGCAGCCTTATGCGCTTCGATGACGTCGTAGTCAATGCAGTTTCGGCGTTACCCAAAGATGGGAAGTACTGCCCTCCTGCACAAGCAAAATTCGAAGTTATCCCTAACCCCACCGGAGGTTTTAGATGGTATGATGCTCCTACTGGTGGCGTATTTATGAATAGAGGGAATGTGATGAATCTGACGATGACCGGTACTAAAACGATGTATGCAGAAGATACTACAGCTTTCCAATATACCGTAGGACCTAATGCTAAATTTCCGGCAGGTTATGAAACAACTACTGATGTCAATTCTTATATCGCCTTTGATGCATTATCTTCTTTCACTTTAAATGAAATCACAGTATTTGCAAAAGTGTATAATCCCTACGATGCTTTTGCCATTAATATTAATCTGGTTGACAACACGAATACGATTATTGCATCAGTTACCAAAAACGTAGTAGGACCACCGATCGTACCTGCAGGGAATAACTGGCCTTTTAACTTGATCGTAAACTTTAATGTGCCCGCCGGAACAGATTACAAACTGGATCATGCAGGAACAGCAGGTCCTCTATTCTGGTCTTCCGGTGCAGGGAATGTCGTCGATTGGCCCAATTACAAGGTGAATGGTATAATTGCATTAAAGAGTATCAATAATGCTTTTTTTGGAGCTTGTGTGACATGCTATGGGTTTGCTTATAACTGGAAAATATCTAAAGGCAATAACTGCGCTAGAGTACCTGTAACACTTGTAGAAGAATGTCCTCTACCTCTTTCTTGGATTAACTTTACAGCAGAGAGACTCAACGAAGGTGCTTTGTTAACATGGAGTACAGCAGAGGAAAAAAATACGAGCCACTTTGATATTGAACGCTCTTCCGATGGAAAACATTACAAAAAAATAGGACAGGTAAAATCAACAGGCAACACCAGTCAAAACAATTACCATTTCCAAGATGGGGAATCTATTACTGGCATTGTTTATTATCGAATTGCTCAATACGATATTGATGGCGCATACACTTACAGTGTTGTGAGAAGTGTTCAACATAATAAAGCTGAATTATTAGTATACCCTACTAAACATAACGGGCTATTTAATTTAAAACTGTCTTCTATGTCGCCGGTCAATCGTCCGGTAGATGTATACTTATTCAGTACTATGGGGGCAGAAGTATACCATAGCAAATACCAATCAACATCAGGAAATTTAGATGCGGATATTAATATCACAGATCTTAGCAGCGGAGTATATTTGATTAGAGTCTCTACGGATGAAGGTATATATACCTCAAAATGTATTAAAGAATAAAAAAGAAAGTCTAAATAAAAAAAGTCCCGCTAATTAATTAACGGGACTTTTTTTATTGCCTATCAACAAGCAACATGTATTAAAAAATGAAAGAGTCCTGAGGCGCAATAGTCAGAACTCTTTCATTACAAAAAAGGAGTAGATTTAGTCAGTTTAAAAAGATATTAAAGTCTGTTCATTTTACTTTTTCAGTTTTCTCAACCTTTTCCGCTTTCTCTGCTTTAGCTGGTTTCTCAGGCTTCTCGGGTTTCTCTTCTATTTCTTCTTTATCTTCCAAAATAGATGTCTTACCGCTGATTTGCACTCTGATTTTCTGTTCGATCTCGTCCATCATTTCTGGATTGTCCTGGAATATATCTCTTACAGAATCTCTTCCTTGTCCTAATTTATTTCCATCGTAGGCAAACCATGAACCTGATTTTTGAATGATGTTCAATTCTACTCCCAGATCTATAATTTCCCCTATTTTAGAAATTCCCTCTCCATATAGGATATCAAACTCAACTACTTTGAAAGGAGGTGCCATTTTGTTTTTCACAACCTTCACACGTGTCCTGTTTCCAGTAATGTTATCAGCACTTTCTTTAATTTGTCCGACTCTGCGAATATCCAGACGAACAGAAGCGTAAAACTTAAGAGCATTACCACCAGTGGTTGTTTCGGGATTACCGAACATAACACCGATCTTCTCTCTCAATTGGTTGATGAAGATGCAGCAGCATCCTGTTTTGTTGATCGCTCCTGTAAGTTTACGTAGCGCTTGAGACATCAAGCGTGCCTGTAAACCCATTTTGCTGTCGCCCATCTCCCCTTCGATCTCCGCTTTCGGAACCAAAGCCGCTACAGAGTCAATGACTAGTATATCAATTGCTCCGGAACGAATCAGGTGTTCTGCAATTTCTAATGCCTGCTCGCCATTGTCTGGTTGAGAAATTAATAAGTTCTCTGTATCGATTCCTAATTTTTCGGCGTAAGACTTGTCGAATGCGTGTTCCGCATCAATAAAAGCCGCTACACCACCTGTCTTCTGCGCTTCGGCAATGCAATGCATAGACAAAGTCGTTTTACCCGAAGATTCAGGTCCATAGATTTCTACTACACGTCCTCTTGGCAAGCCGCCTATACCTAAAGCCAAATCCAGTCCTAATGAACCCGTAGGAATCACAGGAACATCTGATACTTGGCGGTCATCGCTCAATTTCATCACGGTACCTTTACCGTATGTTTTCTCCAGTTTATCGATGGTCAACTGAAGGGCTTTTAATTTTTCGAGTTTATTGTTGTTACTCATAATGGTCTACAAGTTTAAAAATACTACATTGTTTGCTGTTGATGATACAAAACTACGAAAGCTAAATTATTTAGCAAATATTTTTCTAACTTTTTTAGCAAAACTCAATTAAATATAGTTTTAAGCCTCATTAAAAAGGAGTTATAAAGGCAATAGTTATTCACAAAAAAATTCCGGGAGAAGTGAAATATGGGCTCAAATTAATCAGAACCCAACTTTATCGTTAAACTTGGTACATGATTTGCGATCAAACCTCACAAATAATCTTCAATTGGGTATGAATAAACTTAAATACACTTTACTCTTGGGAGCTGCTCTTGTTACCCTGGCTTCTTTTAGCTACCAGAGTTTAATAGATTCCAATCAATCTTTATTAAGTACACAAAGGGTGTATGGTCCGGAGGAAATTCTTGAATACAGACTTCATTATGGATTCATTACTGCTGGTGAGGCACGCATTGAAATGCATCCACAACTTTATAACGTAAATAATAAGGTTTGTTACAAGGCTACCATATTTGGAAGGTCAACAGGTGCTTTTGGGGTAGCTATGAAGATCAATGATACCTGGGGAACCTATATTGATACTGTTACTAAAATACCTCAACGCAACTATAGAGATTTGACAGAAGGAGGGTATAGGTTAAAGGAATACGTTCAATTCGACCATAAGTCCAAAAAAGTATCTGTAGAGCGAAGTGGAGCAGATGGGGTAAAAGAAGAATTCAAATACGATATCCCGGGATATGTTCAGGATCTAGTGAGTGGCGCTTATTATTTAAGAACAGTTGATTTCAACAAGTTAAAAATCGGCGAAACCGTTAGCGTTCCCGCATTCTTTGAAGATCAGGTGTATCAATTCACTGTCCGTTATCAAGGTAAAGACAGAATCAAATCTGAATTTGGGAAAATCAATGCGATACGATTAACCCCCGTAATGCCTGAAAACGAAGTATTCGACGGAGGTGATGCGATTAGTGTCTGGATTTCTGATGATCAAAACAAAATTCCCATTCGAATGGAAGCAACCATGTTTGTGGGTAAAGTAGCAGTCGATCTAAAGCATTACGAAGGATTGAAAAACCCAATTCATTTTGGCAAATAGAGAAGATAGCACATTAAGAAATTGTTAAACTTTGTTTAATCCCTTATTTTGGAAACTTAATAAGGGATTTTCTTTATAATTTTAAGCGCATGTTAAAAAATCATTTCCGTTTCTTCATCATTGCATTTCTATTGGTTGACTGTTTAAACGTCAATGCACAAGACGTTCTTGTCAAAGGTCAGCTTTCCAATACAGGTACTTCCAAATACATTTATCTTTCCAAATTATTTGGAAACAAAGTGAGTGTGGTCGATTCAGTGAAACATGCAGAGGGAAAATTCTCCTTCAATAAACCGAATCAGTTCGAACGTGGCTTTTATAAAATCAGTGCAAAGCCTAATGGAACTTCCGTAACACTTATTCTTGGAGAACCCAATGTGAAAGTTTCAGGAGATTTGGCAGAAGGGGGGAAAGCCTCGATCGAACAATCGCAGGAAAACGCCGTGTACATTACGTATCAGCAACTCAACGATAATCAAAATAAGGTTTCAAACTCCTTCCAAAAGCAAGCAGAGCAATTGCGTACACAACAGCTTTCAGAAGCAGTTTTTCAAAAAGAGATTGATAAACTACAAGCCAAATTCGATTCTTTGTCATTGAGCTACAACCAGAGTTCGGCTAATCTAGTGTCTCAAAACCAGGGATTGTTTATCACGAAGGTCATCAGCATGTTTACCAATATAGACACAGCCAAAGCCAATACGTTTTTTAGAGAAACAGAATACAAGGATACAGAATTGTGTAATGGAGATATGTTATCCTCCAAAATCAGTATTTATTTTCAACGTTACTTAAACCCGGACATCAACAGTTGGAAGCAAGGAGTGAATACATTGTTGACTCAATTCCCTGCCAACACCAATAACAGACAGGTATTATACCTGACGACTATTGATATGTTTGCACCCTATGATCAAGATTTTGCAAGAGAGCTTGCCGTACGTTATGCCAAAGAGTATCCACAATCTGCTTACGCAAAACAAGCACTGGCTAATACACCAAAAGGATCTCCTACTGTTGGGGAAGAAGCCCCTTTGATTTCTTTAGCGGGAGTAGATGGAAAAATCATCCACTTAAAATCACTGCGCGGTAAAGTGGTGCTGCTTGATTTCTGGGCATCTTGGTGTGGTCCGTGCCGTCAAGAAAATCCGAATGTAGTAAGAGCATACAATACCTATAAATCAAAAGGTTTCACGGTATTCAGTGTTTCACTGGACGACAACAAAGAAAAATGGCAAGCGGCTATTGCCAAAGATGGTTTAGTGTGGCCTAATCATGTATCAGATTTGAAAGGATGGAAATCCAGTGCTGCTGCTTTATATAATGTAAAAGGTATTCCAGCAACTTTCCTTCTCGACAAGAAAGGTGTTGTAGTCGCTACCAACTTGCGCGGCGAAGCTTTAGAACAAAAATTAAAAGAATTATTAAACGAGTGATCATTCACTAACCTAAAAACGCGATGAAACAGTCTAACCGAATACTTGTAGTTGATGATGAAGAAGACATCGTTGAATTACTCACCTACAACCTAGAAAAAGACGGTTACGACGTAAAAGTCGCGCACAACGGCAAACAAGCGATAGAAATAGCCAAAGACTTCGTTCCTCAGTTAATTCTCATGGACATCATGATGCCTGAGTTAGATGGAGTAGAAGCTTGTCGCAGAATTCGACAAATGGCTAAATTAAAGGATGCCTATATTATTTTTCTAACGGCACGTTCAGAAGAATTTTCTGAGATCGCAGCATTTGAAGCAGGAGGAAACGATTATATTTCCAAACCCATCAAGCCAAGGGCTCTGATGAGCAGGGTACATGCTTTCTTCAAAAGAGAAACGTTGGGAATTGAAAAGGACATTATACCCATTGATGATCTGATCATCGATCGAAGCAGTTATACGGTTACTCAGGGAACAACTAAAATCATTTTACCTAAAAAGGAATTTGAACTGCTTTACTTCTTAGCCAACAGACCCAATCATGTATTCAGCAGAGAAGACCTCTTGAATCACGTTTGGGGAAGAGATGTATATGTAATTCCCCGAACTGTAGATGTACATATCAGAAAAGTAAGAGAAAAGCTGGGAGATGACTATATTGCAACCATTAAAGGAATTGGTTACAAATATTCAACAAAAGAATAAGCATGCTCACTACCGCAAGGCGTTTATCTCTGCTACTGGCTTCTTTATCTGCCGGACTAGGCTTTGCAATTTTAAATTATTATCACATAAAGGAGCAAGGCCATTTGTTATGGATGACCTTACTCCTTTTTATTGGTTCCTTTTTAATCTTTTATTTTGTTCTCCATGTTTTCATTTTTAAAGAACTGGACAAGATATCCGTTCTTTTAGATCGCATCAAAAAGAAAGATTACTCTCACATAGCCACTAAAGATTATAAATACAGCTCCAATCCATTGGATGAAATCAAATTGGAGATTTCTGATTTCGCAAGACAAAAGCATACTGAAATCACAGAACTTCAAAAACTAGAAATTTTTAGACGTGAATTTCTAGCGGATGTATCACATGAATTGAAAACACCTATTTTTTCTGCTCAGGGTTTTGTGCATACGTTAATCGATGGAGCCATAGACGACCTAAACGTTCGCGATCGTTTTTTGCAAAAATCAGCTAATGCATTGGATGGATTGAATATATTGGTACAAGACCTCATTACCATTTCGCAATTGGAAATCGGAGAAATAAAAATGCATTTCACCAGTTTTGATTTGCACAAGCTTACACAGGATATCTTTGAACAACTGGAAGGTCGTGCAGTAGCAAGAGGCGTAAAATTGAAATTTGAAAAATTCTCCCCGAAATCTTGTTATGTTTTTGCCGACAAACAGCGAATTGGTCAAGTTATGACCAACCTC
>JAQBNS010000079.1 GCA_028288405.1 Chitinophagaceae bacterium | reverse complement strand
AACCATTACTCCTATGAAGATCCTGCTAGCACCGGTGTAACTTACTACCGACTGAAGCAAGTGGATATCAATGGTAATTTCAGTTGGAGTAAAATTAATGTCATCAATAACTCCATGCTTACAGGATCTGCTTATTCCGTACATCCTAATCCTTCGTCCGATGCCTTCCAGATTCGTTCTGTATCAGATGCGGCTACACCGAGTAGCATTAGAATAACGGATGCGAGAGGTGTGCTCGTATTGCAGCAAGAGCATCTGTTCAACGGCTCTGCGTTAACAGTAGGTCAAAGCCTGGCTAAGGGACTTTATGTTCTTGAAATCACAAGCACTACAGATCGCTTTGTAATGAAATTGATTAAAGAATAAAAACGAATACATCAAACGGAAAAGAAAACGCTCATTGGGATAACCTCAATGAGCGTTTTCTTTTTCAATATGTTGAAGACAAAAAAAACGTCCCGCTAATTTTAGCGGGACGTTTTCAATTCTATCTTCGAAAAGATTACTTCACTTTATCAATTACTGCTTTGAACGCTTTTGGATCGTTCAAGGCCAAATCAGCAAGCACCTTACGGTTCAATGAAATTCCTGATTTGCTTAGTTTACCGATAAATTGAGAGTAAGACAATCCTTCCTGACGTGAAGCAGCATTGATACGCTGAATCCACAAAGAGCGGAATTCTCTTTTCTTTTGTTTACGATCTCTGTAAGCATAACATAGACCTTTTTCTACAGCGTTTTTCGCTACGGTCCAAACATTTTTTCTTCTCCCGAAATAGCCTTTGGCTAATTTAAGGATTTTCCTTCTTCTTTCTCTAGAAGCAACGGAAGGTACTGATCTTGGCATTTCTTACTTGTTTTTGGACATTGGTGGCGTTAAATGCTCTTTATACCAAGGCCCGGGTTAAACATTAAACCATCCCGCGAACGCGGGACTTCTTCCGCCAGGCGGAATTAGATTTTAAGCATTGCTCTGACATTGTTCATGTCGGCATCGCTTACCAGGGTAACGTGAGTTAATCCTCTTTTGCGTTTAGTGCCTTTTTTTGTCAAGATATGGCTCTTGAAAGCGTGCTTACGCTTAATTTTGCCTGTTCCTGTCAATTTAAAGCGTTTTTTCGCCCCTGACTTTACTTTAACTTTTGGCATGATTACTTGTATTTATTGATAAACCTTAGGTTACTAAACTATGAATGTTACTTCGCTACTTTCCCTTTCGGAGTCAGCATTAAAAACATTCTTTTCCCTTCCAATCTCGGAAGCTCTTCTACCTTTCCTACTTCTTCCAATGCCTGAGCAAAACGAAGCAATAGAATCTCACCTCTTTCTTTGTAAACAATACTACGTCCTACAAAGTGAACATAAGATTTTACTTTATGACCGTCTTTCAAGAAACCAATTGCATGCTTTACTTTAAAGTCAAAATCATGCTCATCTGTATTCGGTCCAAAACGAACTTCCTTCACCACTACCTTGTGGGTCTTGGCTTTCAGCTCCTTTTGTTTTTTCTTTTGTTCGTATTTAAACTTAGAGTAATCAATGATACGGCAAACAGGAGGTTCTGCATTTGGCGAAATCTCAACAAGGTCAAGATTTTGCTTGCGAGCCAGATCAATCGCATCTCTCACGTTCATGACGGATGCTTCATTATCTTCTGAAATAACCCTTACTTGAGGAGCTTTGATAAAATCATTGATTCTATGCTCGTCTTTTTTAGGTGCTCTTGGTACGTATTGCCTTAATGCCATTAAGAATTTTTCTCTCCTTATTTTAATAAAATGAATTGCAAATATCGCAAAATATCAATCCATTACACAATTTAAACCCTTTTTTTTACTGAGCCGGTGCCAATGCTTTCTTAACTTCTGCCTGAAACAGGCTTATAAATTCTGAAACCGTGATGCTTCCCAGGTCTTCACCGCCATGTTTTCTTATAGAAAGCTTATTTTCAGTCACTTCCTTTTCACCTATAACCAGCATGTAAGGAATCTTAGTCACTTCCGCATCTCGGATCTTCTTGCCTATTTTTTCGTCCCGGTGGTCAATATAGCCTCTGATATCTTCCGTCAATAATTGAGAATACACGCTTTCCGCATAATCCTTATACTTATCTGAAATAGGCAGAATTACGATTTGCTCCGGTGACAACCATAAGGGGAAGTTTCCTCCACAATGTTCAATCAAAATCGCTACAAAGCGCTCTATCGAACCAAACGGTGCACGGTGAATCATCACCGGACGGTGTTTCTGGTTATCCGAACCAATGTATTCCAACTGAAAACGCTCAGGCATTTGATAATCCACCTGGATCGTTCCCAACTGCCATTGACGACCCAAAACGTCTTTCACCATGAAATCAAGCTTAGGGCCATAGAAAGCTGCTTCACCGAGTTCTGTTACCGTATTCAAGCCTTTCTCCGCAGCCGATTCGATGATGGCTGTTTCCGCCTTCTGCCAGGCGTCATCTTCTCCGATGTATTTTGCTTTATTTTCAGGATCTCTTAATGAGATTTGCGCTTTGTAATCTTTGAAACCAAAGACTTCAAACACATACATCACCAGGTCAATCACTTTCAGGAATTCTTCTTTTACCTGATCGGGACGACAGAAAATGTGTGCATCATCCTGAGTAAAGCCTCTAACCCTTGTCAATCCATGCAATTCACCACTTTGTTCGTAACGGTATACGGTACCAAACTCAGCCAGACGCAACGGTAATTCTTTATAAGAACGCGGACGTACTTTATAAATCTCGCAGTGATGTGGGCAGTTCATCGGTTTCAACAAAAACTCTTCGCCTTCATTGGGTGTTTTGATCGGCTGGAAAGAATCCGCTCCGTACTTTTCATAATGTCCGGAAGTGATGTATAATTCTTTATTACCGATATGCGGTGTAACTACCGGAGAATAGCCGGCTTTCAGCTGAGCACGTTTCAAGAAATTCTCCAAACGTTCTCTCAGCATCGCTCCTTTCGGTAACCACAAAGGCAAGCCCATGCCTACTTTTTCAGAGAAGGCAAACAGCTCTAACTCTTTACCCAACTTACGGTGGTCGCGTTTTTTCGCTTCCTCCAACATCGTCAGGTAATCGGTCAATTCCTTTTGTTTAGGGAAAGTAATGGCATAGATACGAGTCAATTGTTTATTCTTCTCGTCTCCCCTCCAATATGCACCCGCAACGTTCATCAGCTTCACCGCTTTGATAAAACCGGTATCTGGTATATGTGGGCCGCGGCATAGATCCACGAAGTTTCCCTGGCTGTAAAAAGTAATGCTTCCATCTTCCAAACGCTCCAGCAAATCCAGTTTGTATGGATCTCCTTTTTCTGTAAAGTATGCAATGGCATCTGATTTGGAAACTGCTTTGCGCTCGAAAGCGTTTTTCAGTTTAGCCAACTCCAACATCTTCGCTTCTATCTTTTCGAATTCATTTTGTGAAAATTCTTTTCCTCCAAAATCTACATCGTAGTAAAATCCATTTTCAATAGCAGGACCGATACCCAGCTTAACGCCTGGATACAATGCTTCCAGCGCTTCAGCCATTAAGTGAGCGGAAGAGTGCCAAAAGGTAGATTTACCTTCCGGTGCATCCCAGGTCAATAAGCGTAACGTAACATCTTTCTCCAACGGACGCGTGGCATCCCATACTTCTCCATCTATTACGGCCGACAATACATTGCGGGCCAGTCCTTCACTGATACTCTTTGCTACATCCAGAGATGTGCTGCCTTTCGGATATTCCCTTTGGGAACCATCGGGTAACGTTACTTTGATCATTGTTTAGCTGTATAAAAAACAGGATGCTAAAATAGCGTATTAATAACGTAAAAGGAAATAGAGGACAGTGGTAAGTTGTAAGTGATAAGTGGTAAGAATCGGAAAGATCATCAATACGGATACAAAAAACTGTCTGTCAGTAAGATAAACAAGGCATAAAGAAAACTTCATGCCTTACCACTTATCACTTACAACTTACCACTATTGATTTATTTTAAACCAGAATCCCCCGGATATCACTCCAGTTGTAAAGCTTGATTTCTGAACTCCTTCTTTATTATAAATAAAAATCTCGCTGTCTTGCAAGTAATCAAAAACATCGGACACGTATACTTCTTCCGTAAACGGATGTATCCCTAATCCATACCAGTTATGCGATCCTTTGGCAATGATGGTTACCCGTTTTGAAACCGCACTGTCAACAGGCAGTTTCACTACTCCATCTTCCAGCCAGTACAATGTTGATTTATCCTCTGAAGAGGTTAAACCTCCTGCAGGATGAGCCAACGTTTCCTGGAAAATTATTTGATCGGTAGTTACATCTACTTTCGCTAAAAAAGGGTTATGTACACCTAAGTCTCCATTACTCAATAACCAAAGTGCGTTATATTTATCTACCACCATCGAGCCTACACCTTCGCCTACTTCAATCGTGTCAGTAATTAAATCGTGTATGGGATCAATAATAAGAACATACTTACTGTGTGGTGCAGAAACATACACTTTGTTATTTGCATACACCAAAGCCTCTGTCCATGTGGGAATAGAGATATTCCCTACAATTTCATTAGTAGCCAAATTAAGAATATGTACTTCATTGTCATACAAATCCGAAAGGTATGCTTTTGTAGCGGACAAAGGTAATATATAACGTGGCGCTTGACATCCGGTAATTGTTTTCACCACTTTAAAATCAGCCGTATCGACTACTTCTACTTTACCACTGCCGTTCACTACAATGTAATAGTATGCCCCAATCCTCCTCATAGATTGGCAAACATCTCCTAAAGAAAAATTATTTGCAGCTAAAAAAACATCATGCGTTACATGTCCTGTTTGCTCATCGAAATAACTAATGGAACTATTACCAAATTGAAAATTTCCTTCATTGGTTACATAGACACCGGACACAAAATCAGGCACAACTTCTCCTCTACGCTCCGGAGGACGACAGTTCGTAAAAAAGAAAGCTGCGCATAAAACAGCAATTACTATTTTATAAATTCTGAGCATTTATAGTTGTTAGTTGTTAGTTGTTAGTTGTTAGTTAAAAATTCCGCTATTATAACCGAACTAATAACTAACAACTAATAACTGATTTATTGTTTAACAAACTGCTGTGCTTCTCCATTGTAAAGCAAGATATAAATACCTTGCTTCAAGCTAGCCAATTCCAAACTGATTTTATCTGTACCAGAGACGATAGTTTCTGAAGCTAATTCGTTTCCTCTTATGTCTAACAATTTAAGTAGACCTTCACTTGCCGGATCTACAAACGAAACATTTACACGATCAGCAGCCGGGTTAGGATAAACAGATATGGTGTTTGTTTTATCGTGCATAGAGATGATACCTGTAACTGCATTTTCATGCATTACTGCCACCGCCTCTAAATCAAAACCACCAGAAAAGAAATCCGTCTTCCAGGGATCATTCACTGCATTTCCATTCTTATCGAATGAAGCGTATGCTGGATTAATGCTTCCCACCGCATCAATAATTTTCACATGTGTAATGGCTGTGATATCTAATCCCGCTACTCCACTCAACTCTTGTAAATCAAAAGGAGTACCATAGCTGGCCTGCGCAGATCCTGCCAGATTATACAAAAGTTGAGGATCGGTAAATGTAGCATTCGTACTTTGTGTAGTCAAGCTTGTATTAGAAACAGCAGGAAAACGGAAGAAATTTTCCCCATCTGAACTTACTTCCACAAAAGCCAACTCAGCAAATACTTTTGTGCCACTGGTAAAGCCATTTTCAAATACAGCAAAGTCCGCACCTGTTCCATCAGCAATAGGATGTTCAAATGTCAATACAGCACTTCCACCATCACCTAAACTCACCAATGAGCTTCCTGTAGCAGGTCCAGTTGCATTTGCTTCTGTACCATTCGTAACTAATGGAGATGACTCAGTAGAAATATCCTGAGGTCCTCTTGTTACAGTACAGCCTTGAGCCCAATTTACAATTGCTGCATCTGTCTTGCTTATCGCAGTACTTCCCGCCTGTCCGCCAAGTGTTGAGAATAAAGGTGCGTTAAATTCGTCGATTACAAAATAACCCGGAGTATTCATTCCGTACAGAGGATCATTATCAGAAGATGACAAAGCAAATGATAAACTATCTATTGCTCCTAAAGAACGCAAGTCTACCCATCTCCAATTTTCCAAAATATAATCGAAACTATTATCACTGTTTCTGAAATCAGCCAAATAAAAATCTAAAGATGTCGTTGTTGCCGGGCTACCTGAATAGCCCGTAATTGTCACTTTAAAAAAGTCGGGATCATCACCTGATGCACCTCCGAACTTTTTAGCATTGTAGTAACTATTTTCCATCGCTAATGCGGCATACGTAGTATTGGTAATGTAAAAGCCGGTAACAACAGTTTGCACCGCATTGCCCGTCAATTTGATCACCGCTCCGTCTTTGCCAATGGCATAATTACCGCTTCCTGAATAATCTTTACCTGTAATCGAACTATACATATTCAAATAACCTTCGGTAGTATTATCGGTCTGATTAGAATAAGCAAAGCCATCACTCCAATAAGAATAACCACCGCTTTCAGGAGGAGTGGGATCATTGAAATACTTATTCTCAAAAATCGCATCACCGGAAGAAAAGTTTCCTGATCCATCAGAACCGTCCGAATAAGAATTGGGAGCCAAAGTCAACCCATCAAAATCCGATTTAGTTACCTGTGCCCATCCCATATTAAGAGAAAGACAAGTAAGCATAGCAAGTTGTAAAACGTGTTTCATGTTCATTGTTTAAATTGTGTAATTATTAATTCCATTTATAAATCATACCGGCCCTGAAATAGCGCAAAGGCATGGGCCTGTCCTTTACGGTTTGATAAGCAGTATTCCAACAATTGTCTACTTCTGCAAAAACATCTACTCTGTTTTTACCGATCGCATGTCCTGCCTGCAACCTCAGCATGGCGTAGGTGTAAGGATTGAGATAATCCCGTTCATCAGTTTGTATAAATACCCAGGAAGTATATTGCTGATAATAGCTCAATGCAAATTGTTTGTATTGTAAAACCAAACCCACGTTCCCTAAATAAACCGGTGTGTAGATCAATTGCTTTTGATAACCTTCACCATTTTTACCGTAAGGATCTTGCCGCGTAGTATTTTGATAAGTATGCTTGAATGAAAGCGTAAGTAATAGTTGGTTGGAAAATTCTACTGCGAGATCATTCTTAAACTCTATACCTCTCGACCACACCTCGTTTACATTTTGCGGCATCCAATAATTATATTCTCCACCCGGTGTCCATAAGATCCAATCTTTCACAGAACGGGTAAACACATTCGTCGTCATGGTATGTTTTATTTTGTGGTAATGGATTTCCTGTACAAGCCCAACTTCCGCGCCCCATCCATTCTCCGGTCTTAAATCAGGATTTCCTCCTTTCCCCCAATACAAATCATTCATAGTTGGGATACGGTAATAGCGATCTCCCTTTATCACCAATGACATCCCCTTAGACAAGCGTTGATCCAATTGCAGAGAATAGATAAAAGGAGAAGATTGAGAACCATAAAGTTCTTCCCTAACAAGAGCCGTGATCATGGTATACTTTCTCTTCCCTGTCCATGTCGCTCCTCCATAAAAAGAAAAACGTTGTCTTGACTTACCTCCATCTGCCAGACTGTGATTGGTGATGGATTGATAAAATTGAGTGATACCCACGTTGACCGCAATTCCATGGCCCAGGTCATGGGAGTAATCCAATTGATTGATCAGGTTATCCGTATGACCTTCGTCTGAATTAATGATACTGTCGTCGTATGCAGAACGTTGATTATAATTGTATGCATCTCTTAAATAAGCCAGCTTATAATTCCAGGTTGATTTATTCTTTCGATGACTCAGTTGAATAGAATTTCGAATGGATACATCTTGCTGCTTAGCTTTTAAAATAGTTTGCAACGTAGGTGCCACATTTCTATCAAAATGAGTGTACCAACTGTAAATCGATAATTCTGTATGCGGTGTTAACTTATAGGTTAGCGTGGCGCTATAGCCTTGCTGAATCAAACCTGCATTGCGTTGTGTTTGTTCAGTTGCATAAGGCCCTGACACGGTATTCGTATAGCGATACGTATTATCTGAATCGAGATAGACGTACCTGGCGTCAACAGAAAATTTATTGCGGTTATAACCTACTCTTATACCCGTACTCTTCTCACCTATGGATGAAAAAGTTTGCTTCACCAATCCTGAGAATCCACGGGCAGAAGAAGTACCATTGCTTAGAATAATATTCCCTGCCATAGATCCGCTTCCAGATCCCGCTCCTGACGAGCTTTGCTGCACCGTAATATGATCCAATAGAAAAGGAGGCAAGGTACTCAAGTCCGTCATACCTAAACCAGCCTGATTGATATTGATTCCATTCCAAAACACTTGCGACTGAGAAGCGCTACCTCCTCTTGCAGATACCGTAGTGATGTTACCAGGGCCATAGTCCTTAATAAAAACGAGAGAATTATATTTCAATAAGCCTCCAATACCTATCGCATTGTCCATTAATAGCGCAGCAGAATCAATAGACTGATCCATGGAGACTTTATTAGTGCGCATGGCTTCAACTGTTACAGGATCTACACGATACATACTATCCACAGAGATCACCCCTCTCTGAGCTAAAGCACATGAAGCTTGCATGAGCATCACGATAACGCTAAACGATATGTACGATTTTTGTCTGTAAAACATAAGATACAGTTTCAGAGAAACGGCATCGTTAGAGCTACAGGAAATAAGAATGAAGGGTAAAGAACATTGTCCTTACAAAGGATATTGAACTCTATCCGGCGGCCTTTTCTCCGAAAGCAACGAATGATTGTTCTTAGGCAGGTCTTCTGACTTGCTCCCTCTTTGCCTGTCTTCCCGGTTTACACCAGTGACATAAATGTCGGCAAGAGTTTGAATAGAGCTCACAGCAGCGGGAACTGTCCGGGATTTACACCCGATTCCCTTTTAATCTGTAAAGAATGATCGATACAGAACCTAAAAGCGGTTGCAAGTAACAACCTATTTTTATAAAAGACAAATAAATAGTGGTTAGTCGTTAGACGTTAGTCTTTAGTAGAAAAAAGGCATAAAAAAGGAGAAACTTTGTTTCTCCTTTTTTCTAATAACTAACCACTAACGTCTAACGACTGTTTACTGACCACTTACTGTGTATATAAACGCCTCTCCCTCCCTTACATTCACTGTAATCGGGATCTTTTGATCTGAGCCTTGATTGGCCTTTTCATTGAATTGAACAACACTCTCACCTGCCGGCAAACTAACACGTGAATAATAAATGGCATAAGGTAAGGTTTGCCAATTGCGCGTATCGGCTTGTTCTGATACGGCATTGAATAACCCCAATACCATTCCTGCATCCTGATTTTCTTTGCGCAAGGCTAGCTCTGCTGCTTTCTTCAAAGCCAATCTCAACAAGGCTTGTCCCAAGTCTCGTAAAAAGCGATCATGAAGTGATTTAAAAGCGATGGCATTGATATTCTCCGCCAATTCCACAGGATAAGATGCACCGTCTGCTGTTGTCAAATAACCACCGTTATATATTGGAGGTCTTTCCACATATTTAGGTAAAGCCATGCGTATGATCTGCACGTCCTTTAATTGAGCTCCTTGATTATTGTCCGTACCAATGAAAACAGGAATGGTTAACCCTGCTCCCAAGTTCACGAAATTAACATATCCGTTTCCAAGATCAACAAGGGTAAAGTCTATGCTCCATTCTTCTTTCTCCGGGCCAAAGCCATTATGCCATAAAAAAAGCATTTCTCCTTTTCCTTTACGAGAAACGTGTTGATACGTCATTCCAAATTTATTCTCATACTCTCTCACATCGTCTGTCAATCCGGTAAGGTAAGCGGTGCGTAGTAAATCTTTCTTTAATTGAAGAGGAACAGGCGTATTAAACTTAACGGCATAATCCTTTTCATAAATTTCCAATGCGTTTCGATAAGCAATAAATGCATTGTTATAATCCTGATTGATGTCGTAGATGATTCCCATTAATAGGTGGACAAAGGCATCTCTTTTATACTTGGCATCAGATGAGAATTTATCCGTTAATTTATTCAGACGAATATCCATTCGTTTACATTCCACCAATGCTTCATCGTATTGACCAAGCTTTAAATAATTGAGTGCTTTGTAATAGTTGATCAACAACACTTCAAATGTTTCGCCGTGGTATTCTGCTACTTTAGGATTCAATAATAATGAAAGACCTGATTCTAATGCCGTTTTACTTTGCACTTCACTGATGTTGTAGGCTTGTTCAAAAAATTCGTTGCTCTGCTCAAAATTACCCAGGTAAGAATTAACAGTGCCTCTGTTCAAAAAATAAAGCAGATGCGCTTTTCCTTTAGGTCCGTGTTTATCGGAGGCCAGAATCGCATCTGCTTCTTTTAAATTTCCTTGTTCAAAATTCGTATTGAACTTTTGATACTTCACGTAATACGACATGCAGGAAGGTATGCACAATACTAACAATCCGAGTGCAACCTTCTTTACTGTATTATAACGCAACATCTTCAATACGCTTAGACAAAATAATTAGTTGACGATATATTTCTTGATTTTTTTCTCGCCAATCCAAACCAATTCGTTTGTTTCCAGATCAGCCAGTTCTAAGTTGATTTGGTAGTAGGTTACTTGTTTTTTGTTGTAAGTATCAACGATAGAATTGATCGTACCGAACAACATATAATCTGCACCTAGTTCGCGCCCCCATTTCTTAGCTGTTTCCGGTGAAGAGAATTGTTGTTGATCCGCTCTTTCCATACGAATCTTTTCTCTTAGTTCAGAGTTTTGCACCACACGAACCAATCCTGAATTGATGCATTCTTTTTCCAAATCTTTAATGAATGTTTCCGGTTCAATGTGTTCGTGACTTTTATTGGTAATCACACCAACAATGAAGGTTGGTTTCTTTCCTTTTGCTTTTTCAAAATCAGTTCTCCAAACTCTTCCCAACATGTCTTTCGACATTTCTTCTGCTACTAGTCTGGAGTCAGTATCATTCCAACGTCCACTTAAATCGATTGTTTGATCTGAATCTACTCTTGTCACTGTACGTGTACAAGCGAGTGCTATGGCTACCACCACAAACAATGTCACTCCTGCGCTGATTGTTTTTTTCATATGAGAGGTCTTGTTAGTTTTTTGCTTTTAAAGTCTAAACGCTTTCGAGACAAATTTAATACCAAAATCGACATTTAATATCGAACGGTAATTTTTATATTCAAAAACCTACTGGATAAGGTATTAGGAATCGCGTATTGAAAGCCATTGCCATCTTTTATCCAGTCGTAAGAAATAGTATTTGATACACCCAGAAGGTTGAGCACTTCAGCCGTGATCCAGATGGATTCAAAAAGCTTCTTCTTTTCTATTCTTTTATCAGAGTAAGAAACCAGTTTGGCAAAACCAATATCCACTCTGCGGTAAGCAGGAGAAGCAAAAGAAGCTCTCAAGTCCGGTCTGTCTTTAGGCCCGAAAGGAAAACCTGAAAGGTAGGATAAGGTTAAATAAACTTGTAGACTTGGATTGTTCGGAATGTGATCCCTAAAAAATATCGAGGCATTAATTAACTGATCAGTGGGTCTTCGGATATAACCTCTTGGATCGCCGTCCACTTTTTCTTTTGTCTGTAAAAAGCCTAAACTAAACCAAGACTCTGCGCCTTTTACAAACTCTCCGCTTAATCTAAAATCCACACCTGTTACATAAGCTTGTGCACTGTTCTGTCCATAATAACGCAAGCGAATATTCTCCACGTCATAAGGAACTACTTTATCCAATAATTTAAAATAGGCTTCTGTAATAAATTTGAAAGGTCTGTTCCATAATTTAAGATTATAATCCATCCCTCCTATCACATGCCAGGAACGTTGCGCCTGCAAGGAGGTATTCACAACACCTTGTTGATTTCGCAACTCTCTGTAAAAAGGAGGTTGTTGATAAACACCTGTGGCTAATCGAAAGACCATGTCACGTTTCCATTTCGGTTTGAACGCATAACTGATACGCGGACTGACTAAAAACTGATTGTTCAAAGACCAATAATTTAAACGCGCTCCATACGTGACATAATGCAATGAATCTTTGGTATGGTAAGAATGCTGCACGTAGTATTCTAAACGGTGCGATTTCAGATTGGCTTGAGAAGAAACGAAAGTGCTTCCGGTAATATAATCGGCAGAGTCCTGAATGCTGTACTCGTACAACTTATCCTGAATGTTTTCAGAAGTAAAGATCAATCCCATCTCTATATCGTTTTGATCGTTCCAATGGTAATAAGCTCTTTCACCTACAGAACCGATACTACTTTCCAATTTATTTCTGGAGTAATTGTAATCACTACCTAAACCGGTTACAAACAAACACTGGTTAAACGATTGATTATTGGGATCAGGATCTGTATCGCATAAACGATACGCCGCCATTACATCGCGGTATTCGCGTTCTACTGATTTCACCAAATAGCCTACTGTTTCTATTCTTAACTTAGGAGACAACCTTAAATAATGCATCAAACCAATTTGACCCGTATTGTATTCCATACGTTCTTTACCATCGTATGCTACGCTGAATGTTTTGGGTTGAGAAAGTGTACCGAATTTTGTTTCTCGTGTGCTCGGCTCAAAGCGATAATCATTATAAGCCCAGGAATAGATCAAAGAAATAGAATGGTTATTGATGCCTTCTGCATCTTTGGTTGTTTTGAAATTGTAATTTACAATTCCTTGCACATCGTAAAAACGAGGTTTATATTCTCCTTTAGTCGGTAAAGAGTTCAATAAATAACCGGCACGTTTATGTCTGGCGCCAAACGCATAACTCCAACGTTTGTTCTTCGATGCATTCTCTGCGTGAAGCGTGGCACCTAATAGGCCAAGACTGGCAGAAGCCTTAAACTGTGTAGGGTGTTTGTATTTCACATCTAAAACCGAAGAAAGTTTATCACCGTACCTTGGCTGCCATCCACCGGCATAAAAAGAAATTTTCTCTACTAAATCAGGATTAATAAAACTCAATCCTTCCTGCTGACCGGTCTTGGCTAAGAAGGGACGGTAGATTTGCATATTGTTTACATACACTAAATTTTCATCGTAGTTCCCTCCTCTTACATTGTATGTACTGGATAATTCATTATTAGAACTAACTCCCATACCAATAGAAGAAATTACTTTATTGAAATCACCAAAGGCACTGACAAAGTTTTGCGGTGTTTTAGGGTCCAAATAAATACCACCGGCATTCAATCGCTCTCTTTCTCCTTTTACCTTGTTACCCTCTACTTCGACAGTAATGTTTGTTCTCCCATCAGGAGCCAGGTTGTATTCGATATTTTTATTTGCGTCTGTTGCAGGAATAGTAATTTCCCTGGAAGAAAAACCAAAAGCCTTAATGGTCAAACGATATTCATCTTTAACAGAAGGTATATGAAGAACAAATAAACCTAAGGAATCAGTAATTGCATGATAGGCGGGATTATCGGCCCACTCCACCAATGCACCTGTTACAGGAAAATGTTCTTTGTCTTTGATGGTTCCACCCACGCGTACAGTTTGGGCGAAGAGAAAACCCTGCGACAAAAAAATGAAAAATAAAATTGATCCTGTACGCACGTTTTTAAAACGATCTAATGATAAAGTTTAGTGTATCTATTGAAGATCTTTCAACTCCTGAATCGTTTTTACAGGGTCGCCGGATTTGAATACAAAATTCCCGGCAACCAATACATCAGCGCCTTGCTTCACCAATCGCTGGGCATTACCGGCATTGACACCGCCATCAATCTCTATAACGGCTTTTGATCCTGATGCTGCAATCAAGCGACTTAGTTTAGCTACTTTATTATAGGTGTTTTCTATGAATGATTGTCCTCCGAAGCCAGGATTTACAGACATGATCAAAACAACATCAATATCTTGTATCACTTCACTTAGGCTTTCAACCGGTGTATGAGGATTCAATGCGACACCAGCTTTAGCACCTGTATCTTTAATCTGTCCAATCACGCGGTGCAGGTGTGGACAAGCTTCCTGGTGTACTGTAATCACATCCGCACCAGCCTGACGAAAACGTTCGATGTATTTTTCCGGTTGCACAATCATCAGATGCACATCAAACACTTTTTTAGTCAATGACCGGATGGGTTCTATCACTGAAAAACCAAAAGAAATATTAGGCACAAACACACCGTCCATGACATCAATGTGTATCCAATCCGCTGCACTGGAATCTAACATTTTAATGTCTTTATCCAGACGCGTAAAATCTGCAGATAAAATAGACGGAGCGATAAGAGGTGACTTTTCCATGGGTACAAATTTAATCCAAATTACTCTTTAGACCATCAGTATCAGGTAAATCTTTTAATCAATTGTTTTTTGAGCTCTAGTTTAAGATTAGGTTGTGTTAGGATAGTGATTTTTATAACTTAGTTTGGATAAGGATTATTTAACAGAAGGATTAGGGCGTTCGCCACTCGCTTTTTCTTTGAATCAATCGTTGAACATTCTCTATTCATAAAATCAAAGAAAAGAGCTCAGACAATGGCTCAATCCCTAACGCAAATAGCCAGACTCTTCCCAACATTCTAATCTTAAACTAGTATCTTTTTTCGAATCAGATTTCTGCTCCTGAATCCAGCAGTTTTAATGTCAATCAGGTCAAAAAATGCAAGTAAGAATCAAAAGAATTCTCCTACTTAATTAACTTAAAAGTAGAAAAATGTCCGTTACAAGAAGTCTTCAGGCAATAAAGTCCTGCCGGCAATATTTCGCCGCTTGAAAACAGGTTCACCAGACTATTTTCAGTCATGGCATCTCCTTCTCCCAGCAATTCACCCGTAACCGTATACAATTTCCAGTTGAGCAAATA
>JAQBNS010000074.1 GCA_028288405.1 Chitinophagaceae bacterium | reverse complement strand
TACCATACCCTGCAAGTCCTGGATAATGTAGCTGAACATTCCGATGATTTGTGGTTGCGTTGGGCGGCTATTTTGCATGACATTGCTAAACCGGCTACCAAACGTTTTGAACCCGGTCATGGCTGGACCTTTCATGGGCACGAAGACAAAGGAGGCCGCATGGTTCCGGGTATTTTTCGTCGCCTGAAATTACCGCTCAATGAAAAGATGGAAATGGTGGCTAAGTTGGTTCGCTTGCATTTGAGACCTATTGCCTTGGTCAAGGATCATGTAACAGATTCTGCCGTGCGCCGTTTGTTGTTTGAGGCAGGTGAACATTTTGAAGACTTGATGGCTTTGTGCCGGGCGGATATTACTTCTAAAAACAATCAGAAGGTAAAACGCTTCCTTGAAAACTTTGACAAGGTGCAACGCAAAGTCATCGAAGTAGAAGAGAAAGATTCGATTCGCAATTTTCAACCGGTAGTGACCGGCGAAGACATCATGCGCATTTTTAATCTGAAGCCTTCCAAAGAAGTAGGGGAAATCAAAAACGAATTGCGTGATGCTATTTTAGATGGAGTGATTCATAATGAATGGGAAGAAGCCTTGGCTTTTGTAAAAGCGGCAGGTGAAAAGAAGGGAATGAAAGTAATGAACGACCAATAGTCGAATCTCTTTTAAACAGCAGTACGATGCCCAATAACATCCATTCCATTTTGCTTTGTTCGATCTTAATTATTTCCATTTACTATTATTCTAAAGTAAATAAAAAAATAATTAAGGCTGCCATAGCAGCATTTGCCGGCTATAGTTTAGCTGGCTTGCTCAAAGATTATTTACCCTATAAACAAGCTTTAAGCATCGTTGCCTTAATAGCGATGGGCTTTGCTTTACTTTTTAGTTGGATCGATGTTTCTCAGTCAACTGACCTCAGAAAGGTTGACAAGAATTTGATAAGAGTGTTCTTATTGCCAGTTATTCTTTCGCTACTGTTTATTGCTTATAAACCGTTGATGCCATTAAGCGTTCCGTTTATCCCTGTGAGCTTAGCCATTTTAATCTATTATACGTTTAAATACCAGCATTCAGAATACCTCACGGAGGAACTGACTGTTATGAATTTATTTGGAATAGAACTGGCCTTACGCTTAGTAAAGGGAGCTTATATACTGCTTCATTAAGTATTTGCAGGGTGAGGGCATTCTCTCTTTTTAAGGAGACAGCTCACACCAAAAGCAGAATAAATAAAAATAAAAGGAAGTATTAAAATCAGAAAACGTCCATCCCAGTTTTCACTGGTCATGCTGATGGTAAGGATTTGCATCCCAATGAAGCTTATCATCAAAACATTTTCTTTAGTCCAATCCATTTTTTTAAATCCATATACCGCAAAGGTATAAATAGGATAGAGGACAATGACAATCATTAGATTGTGCAGCCAAGAAAAATAAGGTTTAGCATTTCCTAAAAACAATAAGCACTTGATGCAAAATAATTTCAGAAAGTACAATGGATTATAAAGGATAAACTCAATCAGCTGTATTACCGGAGCATGAGCAGGAGAGGGTTTGTCCAATTGCTGGGCTGCAGATAGTCCCAGGTTAACGTTAGGGTAAATCAATTCTGCTTTGCTATAACTGTCTATGAAATAGTAAATGTATTCTTCCAGCATTTTATTCACCAAGACCAGTATAAGTAACAATGCACTGGCTATAATGATTAAAAGAAAGGATATGGAAAGCTGCTTTTTGTGAGAAAGCAAGAAGATCAGGTATCCGCAAATACCGATGAAGAAACAAATTCCGGTGGGACGTAAAAACAAAGTGAATGCTACGACCAGAGCTGCGAAGACATAATGTATGATCTCTTTACTCAGGCAAAGCAAGGCAAATGAAAGGATGCTAAAACTGATGAATAAAGATTCTGTATAAATGTAGCTGTTCCACTGGTGAATTTTGATCCATAATAAATACTGTAACACGGCGATAAATGCTGTTGTGTAATTCTGAAATAGACGATAGACGACTTTGTACAATGCGAAGGCTGCAATACCGGAAAAGAGAAATTGGAGGAGCACAACGGTTGTCAAATTTCCTCCGAGCCCCAGCACAAATGCGAGGAATATGGAATAACTGCTATACCATAGTCCCCGGTCAGTGGGGAAATGACCTTGTGATAAGACTTGCGCATTGGTCAGGTAAAAATCAGAGTCAATGGCTTCTATTGTTCCATAATGCTGCCATACTAACCCTTCCACCAACAGCCATACCGCGAATAATATCCATGGTCCGAAAATGGGAAGAGAAAAAGTTTGATATGGTTTTAAAATAGTCATGCCCTATGTTACCTCAGAGATTGAAGGTAAGATAGGGCAATTGACTTAATTATTTCTATTGAGATTTATTTTTTCTCAAAATCGAGTACTACGCCATTTATGCAATACCGCATGTGTGTGGGAGGAGGTCCGTCATCAAAGACATGTCCTAAATGTGATTCGCAACGGCCGCAAACTACTTCTGTGCGAACCATGCCATGGCTGATGTCTTTGTGATAAATGAGGCTGGTTTCACTGATGGGTTTGAAGAAGCTTGGCCATCCGCAACCGCTTTCAAATTTAGTGTCACTTTGGAACAAAGGGTTACCGCATACTTTGCAATAAAATGTTCCGATGTCTTTTGACTTTTCGAATGCACTGCTCCATGGTCGTTCCGTGCCTTTTTCACGGGCTACACGGTATACTTCAGGATCTAATATTCTTGACCATTCACTTTCCGGTACAGAAACTTTATTCGTATCGGTGCGGGAATAAACAGGATTTTCTTTTTTCATATCAATAGTTGTTGTCTTCTTCTCGTTTTGCTTTTTCTGTTCTTGCGAAAAACTACATCCGCTGGTTAGTATAACCAAAAGTATGCATAGAAAGTTTCTAGTCGTCATAGGCTTCGGTTTATGTTTCTATAACCAATATTACACAGGAATTGTTTCTCATACTGTCGGCCGGAAGACAATATAAAAAAAGCAGGGTCCGAAACGAACACCTGCTTTGCAAACAAACAAACTATTGTCTTTAATTTCTCTATTCTTTACTGGAAACAATGGTCTTACCGGTATTGTCGAAAACAACGGTATAGTTGGATCCTTGATAACTAAATTCTGCAACGTAATGATCGTTTTGTTTGATCATTAGTTTCATGTTAAACCCTTCATAAGTATTACCTATAGATTTTCTGACGCTGGCAGGAAATTCAAACCAGGTCAATGTTTTGCCGGCATGAAGCATAGTTCCTTTTTTATCCAGTAAAGCGGCGTAGTGTTGTTGATTGTAATTGAAATCAACTTCATAAAGCCCATTCTGTTGATCTGTCCAGACCATGTCTGAAGCTTGTGGAAATTGTTCTACAAAGTTGTGTTGTATACTTTCCGGAACCGGTGCTACAGCTTGAGCGCTTCCAGTTATACAAAGGGTAAGAAGTGCAAAGATGATCTTTTTCATAGCGGTACTATTTAATGATACAATTCTTAACAGGTATAATTCCTGGTTGTTGAATGAATCTAGCTCGCAATTCTGGAGCAAATCAGGGGGGAATCTGTAGAAATTATGAAGCTAAAAATGAGAGGATTTGAAATACCCTTGAAATAAGGAAGAATGGCTTAATAAGCATAGCATACCTTATTTGAGGCATGCTATACTTATTAATAAAAAAGCTATTTCAATTTGTAAGAGCTTTTGCTATCGGCTTTGCGCTCAACCGTGGTATGGCTCAAGGGTACGGTACCAATCTTAAATTCTTTCTGGTAACCTGAGCGTGTTTTGTTTTCTGGAAGACTTTCCATGGCATGAATCTTCAGGTAGCTATCACTCGTTGGATTATCGTGTACAAAATGGTAATCGAATTTCTGCAAATTACTGATATCGGATGCCGGAGCATTTTGAGCTTCTTCTTTCGAAAGAGCCGTCATGGTAAGACTTATCGTATGCGAGGTATCGAAGTTTTTGGCCTCAATTACATAATGGATCGTATGGAATAAATCTTTACTCAATGTTAACGTATCATGATCCTTGTAGGTCAGTTCGAAATGACCATTTGCATCGCTGTAAAAAGTACCATGCGAAGAACTTTTTATTTGCACATGGTCTATCGTTTTGAAAGCATCTGAACGAATTACTTTAAAGGATAGCTTTTGTGCTTGTAATGTTGCTGACAGAGCAAAAAAACAAACAAGCGAAAAGAAGAAAAGAGTAAATCGTGTTTTCATAGCGGAGGAATAAGTAAATGCAAGCTAGGCTATAGTATCTATACGCTCGTTCAATGATGAAAGTTCAATTTTTTGATCAGCTCAGAAGACATGGTATTTGCAGAAATACCGTAACCATTCACCAATACCCCTTTCACTCCATTGTGGGCTTCTATAGCATAGACAACCGCTTCATCTGCAGGATCTGTTTGTCCTTCAAAGCGATAAAATTCTACAATTTCAAAATCTTCCGGATGAAAACGATCTGTGTTGCACAAAATGCAATTTTCATCCAGATTAAAATCAAGGGTAAATCCTCGCTTGCGCAAGTCGTTAGTGGCTTCAGAGACTGTATCGTAACTATGCATACAACGAATGTTTAAATTAGACGATTGATTTATACTGAAAAAAGAGGCCATGCCTCTTTTTAAATAAAACTTGAACTGTGTGAATCAATGATTTTATCCTCTTCAATGCGTAAGACACGAGCCGGATGTCTTTTTAAGAAATCATAGTTGTGCGTTGCCATTAAGATGGCTGTTCCGCTTTTATTGATGTCTAAGAATAACTGCAAGATACTTTCCGCTACTTCCGGATCTAAGTTCCCTGTAGGTTCGTCCGCAATCAGCAATTGAGGTTCATTCAGCAAAGCACGTGCTACCACCACACGCTGTTGTTCTCCACCTGAAAGTTGATGAGGCATTTTGCCACTGGAAAAGCCAAGGCCAACCTGAATCAATACATCGGTGATGCGTTGCTTGATTTCAGAAGAGTTTTTCCAACCGGTGGCTTTTAATACGAAGTATAAATTTTCTGCAACGGTTCTGTCTTCCAATAATTGAAAATCCTGAAAGATGATGCCGATTTTTCTGCGCAGGTAAGGAATCTCACTGCGTTTGATTCTGGGAATATCAAAGCCGGCTACATTGACGATGCCTTTGGGATATTCCAGGTCTGCGTACAATGTTTTCAATAACGAGGACTTACCGCTTCCTGTGCGGCCGATCACATAGACGAATTCCCCTTTCTTGATACTGAAAGAGATATTAGCCAACACTGTTTTTTCATCCTGAAAAATGCTGGCGTCTTGAATACTTACAACCGGTTCACTGGAAAATTGCATGCTCACTGTAACGCTAATTTTTGAAGTTTACCAAAAGGAAGGCTGGCAATGAGGGCGTACAGCGCTTCCTCTTTGCCTTCCAGTCCATATTTCTTTACTATCTTTTCCGGTCTGTCGGCTCTGAAATAAGAGACGAGCACGAAATTTTTATCTCTCAATTGAATGTAGTCCGGAATCTTAGCCTTCCCTTTCACCTTGATGATGTAGAGCTCAATGCCAAAGAGGTTAGAACTTACTTCTTCCATTCGTTTGATCGAGAGATGAATTAACCGTTTACTTTTTTGTGATCAGCCAGGAATGTTTCCAAACCGGAAGCTGTCAATGGATGTTTCAATAGAGAAGTGATGACACTCAAAGGACATGTCGCCACGTCTGCGCCGATCTCTGCACACTCTATCAAGTGCATCGTATGTCTTACGGAAGCCGCCAATATTTCTGTCGCGTATCCGTAGTTGTCGTATATGTTTTTGATTTGCGCGATCAATTCCAATCCATCAGAACCGATGTCATCCAAACGTCCGATGAAAGGAGATACATAAGTAGCGCCTGCTTTAGCTGCCAACAAAGCTTGACCTGCGCTGAATACCAATGTGCAATTGGTTTTGATCCCACGATCGCTGAAGTAACGGATGGCTTTTACTCCGTCTTTGATCATCGGTACTTTTACTACGATTTTAGAATCGATCGTTACCAATTCTTCTCCTTCTTCGATAATGCCTTTGTAATCTGTTGCAATGACTTCTGCACTCACATCTCCTGTTACCAGGTCACAGATTGCTTTGTAATGACGGTATACATTGTCTTTTCCTTTGATGCCTTCTTTGGCCATCAGGGAAGGATTGGTAGTAACGCCGTCTAATATGCCCAGGTCTTGTGCTTCTTTGATTTCACTAAGATTGGCGGTATCGATAAAGAACTTCATAAGGTGATGTATTACAGTTGTTAGTGTGGAATTATTGTAAAGTAAACTTAAAGGAAATGGGGGACCTTTAAAAGAAAAAAGGCAAATCAATTATCGCACCGCTACAACTACTTACCCTTGCTTTCTTCCGAACCTGGGGGATTTGTAGGAGCTGGTCGTAATGATCTGCCGGTACAAATGTAAGGAAATTTTTAGAAATAGCATTAGCGTGTAAAAAAAACATTCGTAGAGATAGAAAAATAGTAAAGAGCAAGGAGCTAGGAGGTACGATGAAAGTTAGACGTACCTCCTAGCTCCTTGCTCTTTACTCTAAAATATTTTTCTGCTCAAATCAAATCCTTCGAGATAATCAGCAACACGTCTTACAAACATTCCTCCTAAAGATCCATCAATCACACGATGATCATAAGAATGCGATAAGAACATCATATGTCGAATACCCAGGCTATCGCCTTCCGGTGTTTCGATAACAGCGGGTTTTTTAACCACTGCACCTAAAGCCAGGATCGCGCATTGCGGCTGCACGATGATCGGAGTGCCCATCAGGTTGCCGAAAGAACCGACATTGCTGATCGTGTATGTTCCGCCTGTCAGATCGTCTGCGGTGAGTTTATTTTGTCTGGCACGTTTAGCCAGGTCATTTACTTTTTTCGTCAAGCCGATGATGTTGAGTTGATCTGCATTTTTGATAACCGGTACGATCAGGTTGCCATTCGGCAGAGCCACCGCCATGCCGATGTTGATGTCTTTCTTCACGATGATTTTATCATCGTCTACCGACACATTGATCATGGGATAGTCTTTGATTGCTTTAACTACCGCTTCAATGAAAATAGGGGTAAACGTTAATGCAGCACTTTCCTTTTCCATGAATTCGTTCTTCATGCGGTTGCGCCAATACACAATGTGTGTGACATCAGCTTCTACAAACGAAGTAACGTGTGGAGAAATACGTTTAGACTCGAGCATACGATCCGCAATCATTTTGCGCATGCGATCCATTTGTATGATTTCATGTTCGCCATTGAAAGAACGCGTACCTTCTATATGCGTTGTTTCATGTGCAGGAGCAGTATGGTGAGTAGTTTGCTTTTCTTCTTTTGCAGGAGCAGCATGAGCTACGGGAGCATTTTTACGTTGTTCCAGGTATTTGATCACATCGTTTTTCGTCACACGTCCTTCGGCTCCTGTTCCATTTACTCGCTCCAGTTCGTCCAATGAAATGTTTTCTTCACGGGCAATATTCATGACCAATGGAGAATAGAATTTCTTCGCACTTCCGTTGGTAGTATGTTGCAAAGCAGGCGGGGCGGTTTGAACCGTTGTTTGTTGAGGTGCAATATATTGAGCAGCGACAACAGGCTTTTGTTCTACTGTTTTTACAATGGCTGGTTCAGCAGTTGTTGTTGCCGTATCACCGGTTTCTATCAAAGCGATGGGGCTTCCAACGGCTACGACTTTGCCTTTTTCAGCCAATATTTCCTTTAATGTTCCTGCAAACGTAGCAGGAACGTCTGTATCCACTTTATCGGTAGCGACTTCCAGCACGGATTCATCTTGCTCTATCTTGTCACCGACTTGTTTAAGCCAGTTGAGGATAGTGCCTTCCATCACGCTTTCGCCCATTTTGGGCATAACCATTTCTTTCAGTGCCATGGATGAGTCTCAATTAGTAAAGTACAAAAATAGTATTTTAAATGATTAGGACAATTTTCCTTCTATCCCCAGGCGAAGTAAATTCATTGCTATGGCTGCAGAAATCTTGATGTTGGTATCTCTTTCCTTCCCAAATTGAAAGGTTTTAGAAAAGAGTTGTCCCGAATCGGAAGCAAAAGCCATGCATACAAAGCCTACGGGTTTTTCGGACGAACCTCCGTCAGGACCTGCAATACCTGTAATGGCTAATGAGTACGACGTTTTATACTTGTGCAAAATACCCTTTGCCATGGCTTCAGCCACTTCCATACTAACGGCGCCCTTTTGTTCTAATAATGATGCAGGAACGCCCAATTCCTGCTCTTTGATGGTGTTGCTGTAACTTACAATCCCCCCTTTGAAATAAGCAGAACTTCCTGGTACCGAGGTAATCAAGTGTTGAGCATAACCACCTGTGCAACTTTCAGCCACAGACACGGTTTTGCCGGAGACTTTCAATAAATTTCCAATATGAACTTCCAGGTTAATGTCTTCCGCAGCATAAAAATGCCGATCACCCAATAAAGGAAGGAGTTTTTCAACTTCTTGTTGGATACTTGTTTGAAGCAAACCCTGATCTTCATTGATCCCGGTCAACCGTAATTTTACACCTCCATAAGAAGGAAGGTAGGCCAGGGATATAAATGCAGGCAATGCCGCTTCCCAGTCTGTGATTTGTTCTGCCAGCACAGATTCCCCAATACCGGCTGTTCGAATGATTTGGTGCTGGATAAACGGTGTCTGAAAATGTTTCTTAAGGGCAGGTAAACCATGATCTTTCATGATGCCTTTCATTTCATAGGGAACACCGGGTAAAGAAATAAAAACGGTTTGCTCATGTTCTGACCACATGCCTGGCGCGGTCCCATACTGGTTGCGCAGTACGATAGCATCTTGTGGAATGAAAGCTTGTTGTTTGTTGACGTCAGATAATTCTCTTCCTCTGGAAGTGAAAAAATAACTGACATCTGTTAAGGCATCATTATTCAATACCAACGGTTTGCTTAAAAAATCACTCAATACTTTTTTAGTGATGTCATCATTGGTGGGTCCTAAGCCTCCTGTGAGAATGACCAATTGCACTCTTTGAGAAGCTTCCTGAAGGATGGTTTGAATTTCTGCGTAGCGGTCGCCGACAGAGGACTTTCGGATGGTCTTGATACCTAACAGGCTGAGCTCTGCGCTCAGCCATTGGGTATTGGTATCTGTAATTTGCCCATAGAGGATTTCATCACCAATGGTAATGACCTCGGCATATATTTCTTTCATGAAGGGAAGGATTAGCGCCTGATCAACAGGTGCTCAATGTACTGTTTTTTCTCGGTATTGAAAATGACCGTATAAACACCTTCCGGCCAACTGGCCACATCAATTCCTGTTTGTTCATTTAAAAGAATATGATCTCTTTCGTACAGCACTTGCCCAATACTGTTTATAAACTGTAAGGTGCCTGGATCTTTGATGTCATTTCCAAAGCCGATACTTTTAGTAGCGGGGTTAGGAAATACCTTGATACCTGTTGTTAAACTTGCTGTGATGGTTTTTTGTTGTGTACTGCTGCATCCTTTATCATCCATAGCAGTAAGTGTTACCGTGTATACATCTGCCGCGGTGTAAGTATGAGAAGTGTTGGTGACATTGACATTGCCGTCTCCATCACCGTAATCCCAGGTTAAAGAGGTGTAGTTTTGCGAATTGCTAAACATGTACAAGGTTGCATCAGAAGGTAAAGTAAGCGTTGTTGTTTGCGTTCCAAAATTGGCTTTAGCTGTAGCAGTGTTGTTCACATATAAAGCTGCTCTGGAAATACTTTCATAAAGAGAATCGGCACCTGCTGCATATAAGGTATCGGCGGAAGATTCGTTCGTTAGCATGTAAGTCTTGCCACTGGCGATGCGGTTTATATCTGCAAGGTGATCATAGAAGTTGAAATTATTTCCGTTACCTGGCGCTAGAGTGATGTTCTTGGTCTCGTTTTCACATAGATAATAAATGGCACCAGTTGGTAGTTTACTGGTCTTCATGGATACGAATTTTGTTTTAATATTGTCGGCATTGGTTTGCAAGCTCGACAGATTATCGGCAGCCAATATGGCAAAAGCTACAGTACGCACTTCGCCCGGAGCAATGGACAGGATTTGAGCGCCTGTCATATTGGAGATGTCAAAGCCGCTGCTGCTGGTCATTCCAGCCGCCGCTCTTCCCACACCGCTTTTCATGCATTTGTATTTTAATGCACTGTTCCATCCTCCACTGTTAGGATTGATGTTGCTCACATCAGGAACGGTACCATTATCCATCGCGTAATACGTGACGTTTTCTTTGGTTAAAAGCTCGACTCCGGCATAAGGTCTGCTGGCTATTGTACTATAGGCATACCCCATTTTTCTCGTGTAGTCAAATCCGGCTCTGTTTCTGCTGTACTCTGTGCCCGGGCCAATGTCCCAATCAAAGAACAAGGCTGCATACAAAGTGTCAAGTACTGCTGCTGTATTATTTTTGATTTGATATTCTACAATGAAACTTTGGTCTAAGCCTGTTTGGTCAAAAGTATAGGAGCGTTGTTCTACTTCTACACCTATAATTGTTCCGGCTAAAGAATCATTGAATTTGTTTCGGATCTCCATGTCTTTGTAAGCCGGATCAATGTATCTGGGTGATTGTACAATTTTGAATTCATTGTCTGGTGTACCTGATGTTCCTCTCACACAATCACTCACTTTATTGCCTGGAGCTCCGATCAACAAGCCTCCTTCATACAGTATAGAGAAGCCATTGTATTGAACGCCCTCTCCGTTTTGTTGTGCATCAAAACCGATGAGTCCGTTGGAAGTAATGGTAGATAGTATTTTACTGGTACTGATATCCAACATGCTTGGGTTAATGACCACATAAAAATGTTGATAGTCATAATAACCGGTTAAAGGATCGACGTATCCTAATCTGAAATGTACGTTTTCACTTTGTGCGGCAGACGAATTGATTTTAAATTTCAAAGGAAAGCCTGTTGTAATCAAACTATCCATACTCGCTATTACACCAGGGTTGATAGAAGGTGTGATAACGCTTACAGAAGAAGATGTGCTGCTGAAATAGATGGATAGGTTATTCGTAGGTTGCAGGTAGTTCCAAAGATCAAGGGTAACTGTAACGGTGTCATCGACCAACAAATGACTGCCGTGTTTACCTAAGGCAGTAAAAGAGCGCATGCGAATACTTGGACTGGTATTGTCTGTGAGTGCCCGGTACATGTTCAATCTGCCTTTCCCTAACTTTTCTTTGAAGGGCAGGTTTTCCTGGTAGAAGTCAATTGAATCAGAAGTAACACGCAAGAGTTCTGCAATCTGTAAGGCTGTCATAGTAGGGTATTTGGAGCGCAACAAAGCTGCAGCTCCTGCTACGAAAGGAGATGACAGAGAAGATCCACTGTTACTGATGTATCCGTTGTTAATATTAGTGGTATTAAGCGCCGTTCCACAAGCTCCCATATCTACAGAGTACGCGTAAGTGGCCGCCAGACCTGCTACAATATCCCGGAATCTGGTACGTATGTCGATACGTTTTCCTGCGCTTGGAGAATAAATGGTATCCAATGCACAAACGCTTAATACATGATTGTATGCTGCGGGATAAAAGTCTCCTTCCAAATCGTAGTTGCCTGCCGCCGCTACAATGGTAACGTCTTTGTCTATCGCTGCGTAGTCCATTGCCAATTGTAAGGTTGCAGAATAACCTCCTAAACCTCCCCAAGACAAATTGATGATTTTGCAACCGTTATCTGCCGCATATTTTATTCCCTGGTATCCTGCTACAATCGCATCTCCACCATCGGCAGCAGCTTTGATCGGCATAAAACGACAATTATAACCACTTCCAACGACACCAATGTTATTGTCGGCCTCTGCGGCACAAGTACCTGCGACTTGAGTACCGTGATCATTCGTAGGGTGGACGACATTGGCATCATCGCCCGCGACGTCCCAACCGGGAACGAATTTATTTTTAAGGTCATCGT
>JAQBNS010000066.1 GCA_028288405.1 Chitinophagaceae bacterium | reverse complement strand
GAAGATTATCTTCTGTTGTAGATGTACACACCAATAAAGGAGACAGCAGCAAATATACAGTTAACGGTGGTATTGGCTTAATCTCCTCACGATTGGCGCTAGATGGACCAATCATAAAAGGTAAGCTATGGGGCAATATCGCTTTTAGAAGAACCTATGCAGATGTCTTTACACGTTTGTTAAACAAAGCCAACGAAAAAAAACCTGACTACAAACCTATTCCGGATTACTACTTTTACGATTGTAATTTACAGTTGACATATAAAGTAAACGACAGAAATTTTCTTCACTTAACAGGGTACTTAGGACGCGATGTTTTTAAATTCAAGAATGAAAACAATACCATCGGATTTCAATGGGGCAATACATTAGGCGGAGTGAGCTGGGTATCCAACATTGATTCCAATACAACACTTACCACTACCCTTTCTGTAAGTGATTACCAATACCAATTAAAAAACGAATTATCTACTTTTAATTTCAAACTCACGTCAGGCATCAGAGACTACGGTGCCAGCAGTAATTTGACCAAAGTATTTAAGAAACATACTTTCCAAACAGGTATTCAATTCAATCGATATGTTTTTAATATCTCAAGATTACAGGCAGGAAGTTCTGATGGCAAAGTAGAGTTCTCCAATGGCTCTGCCTTATATGGTACAGGCGGAGGTATTTATGCCAATGATGTATTCAATTGGCGGGCACGCTGGGTGATCAATGCAGGACTTCGTTGGTCCTGGTTTTACCGGGATAAATTCTTTCAGGGCATAGAACCAAGACTACAAATCAACTACCGGTTGAAAGAACGCGTCAGCATCAAAGCAAGTTACAGCAGAATGTATCAGTACATACATTTGGCCAACAATTCCGGTGCATCATTGCCCACAGACATTTGGTATCCTTCCGGAGATATTCCATTACCGCAACGTTCGGACCAGGTAGCCTTGGGTTACGAGATTTCATTTTGGGGGAATAAATTATTCTTCAGCAATGAATACTATTACAAATACATGAAAAACGTGATTGATTTTCGCGATGGAGCACAACTCTTCGTCAACGATTCTCTACAAAAAGAATTTGTAATAGGTAAAGGCGATAGTTACGGTGCAGAATTTTATGTTGAAAAAAAACAAGGCAAAACAACCGGCTGGATTGGGTACACCCTTTCCTGGACCAACAGACAATTTGCAGAGATCAATCACGGGAATTGGTTTCCTGCACGTTATGATAGAAGACATGATATCTCTGTGGTTGTGATGCATAAATTGAGTCCACGTTTTTCACTCTCCGGCACTTTTGTATACGGTACAGGACAAGCGGTAAGTTTACCCGTTGGACGTTTTTATATACAAGATGTTGATGGCGTGAAACCCTCTACTGTACCCATCTATACAGAGCGCAATGCTTTTCGTCTACCGGCTTATCACCGGATGGACATAGGGATCGTCTACCGTTTCAAACCCAAGTGGGGTGAAGCCGATCTGACATTAAGCATTTACAATGTATACAATAGAAGGAATACCTACTTTATTTATTTTGAAGAAATCAAAGATGAAAATGGTATACCTGTAAAATACGTTGCCAAGCAAGTATCATTGTTTCCTATTATTCCTACTTTAACCTTTAACTTCAAATGGTAGCCAAAGTAAGATATCTTTTATTACTCATCACTTCGATCGTTCTTTTGCAATGCAACTTTGAAAAAGAAGTCAGTATTCAGCTACCCGATTATGCGAATACACCCTACATCGAGTGTTATTTAGAGCCAGGAAAACCTTATCGGTTATTGGCTTATGAAAGTATAGGTTATTTTGACGGGCTGATTCCTACACCCATTAGGGATGCCAATATCACCATTACACATCAAGGAGTAACAATACCACTGCCTTACGACACTATACCCCGTGATGGAGATTTACGCTTTTACAATTACCGGTCCAACGATACCTCCAAAGTACCTGCGCATTATAACGAAGCATTCGATTTAGCCGTCACTATTAATGGTGTTACCTATAGAGCGGTGTCCACTATTCTTCCTTTTGTAGCGATCGACTCTTTGTATAAAAATTGCAACAGTCAAGCAAGATGCCAATTGACGGTTCGTTTCAAAGATCAGCACAACACGGCGGATTACTACAGGTACTTAGTATTTTCTGACAGTTTAGGAGGAGACATCAAACACGATTTCATTTTAAACGATGAAGTCTTTGATACCGAAGATGTCGCCATTAGCGGCGGGTATTCATTCAATGACGGACAACCGGTGGTGGTTCGTTTATTTCATCTCACCAAAGAACATTATGATTTTTTAATTTCCGTAAAAAATTCGCAGAACGCGAATGGAAATCCTTTTGCTCAGCCGGCCAGCATCAAATCCAATATATCCGGCATCATTGGTATATTCACCGGATTAACGTACGACAGTAAAAACAAAACACTTTAAAAGCTCTACCAGCCCGAAGCCAGTACATCTGCTATATGAATGGTCTTCAGTGCGATCTTATTTTTTTTGATGTAAGCATCAAGATGCATCAAACAGGACCAATCGGAAGATACAATGTATTCAGCGCCTGTATCTAATGCGTGATTTACCTTTTGTTCTGCCATGGCAGTGGAGATGGCTTCAAATTTTACCGCAAATGTTCCACCAAAACCGCAGCACGTTTCCGTATAATTCATCTCGATCAACTCCAACCCTTCTACATTTTTTAATAATTTTCTAGGCCCTTGCTTGATCCCACATTCTCTAAGACCTGCACAAGAATCATGATAGGTTACTTTATGAGGAAACTTAGCACCTGGCAGTTTATCGACGTGCAATATCTCCGTTAGAAATTCCGTGAACTCGTACGTATATGTTTTCACTCTTTTATATTCCAAAATTTTGGAAGACTGTTGAAACAATACGCCATATCCATTACGCACCATGCCTACACAAGAAGCAGAAGGCATGACAATATAACGTTCGGAAGGAAAATCAGTCAGAAACTTAGAGGCCACGGAAGCCGCTTCATCAAAAAAACCGGCATTATAAGCCGGTTGACCGCAACAGGTCTGCTCTTTAGGATAATTGATTTTGCATCCTAAAAACTCCAACACTTTTACCATGTTCCAACCTGTTTCCGGATAACATTGATCCACAAAACAAGGCAGGAAAATGTCTACCTTCTTAATTTTATTCTTAGTGTTCATAGGTCGAAAATAAATCCTGAGCTTTCACTTGGGCAGCTTCAAAAGCGGCAGAGTTGATGGTTAACGGATAGTTATTTTTACTCAAATAGGCATACAACACTTCGGAACTCATATTGCCTGATAATTCATCCGCAGCCATGGGACATCCACCGTAACCATTCATGGCCGTATCGAAACGATTGCATCCTCCATCGAATGCCGCTTTGATCAAGGGCTCTTCGAATCCTTTCACGACATGCAAATGCGCACCAAATACAATTCCTGGAAAGGACTTGTGCAAGGCTTCAAATGACTGAAGCACCTGAGTCGGTTTGGCAACAGCCACTGTGTCCGATAATGAAATAGTTTTTACCCCCATGTCAACCAAACGTTGACTGAAGTCCAATACATAGTTCGTATCGTACACATCGCCATAAGGATTTCCAAAACCCATGGATAAGTACACGACTAATTCCTGATGAGCGGCCTGAGTAATTTTACGTATTTCCAGCAGGTCACTAAATGCCTGATCAATGCCTCGGTTGGTATTTCTTTGTTGAAATGTTTCGGATAAACTCAATGGATAGCCTACATCATGCACTGTCCCTGAAAAACCTGCTGCCCGCTCTGCGCCTTTGATGTTGGCAATGATGGATAATAAACGAGTAGCTCCTAAATCGTTTTTGATTTCATGAAATACTTCTTCCGTATCAGCAAGTTGTGGAATCGCTTTAGCCGAAACAAAACTTCCCGCATCCAGAGTATGGAAACCACAGCGGAGCAAAGACTTGATGTAATCGACCTTTTCAGACGTAGGTATAAAATGCTTGATGCCTTGCATGGCATCTCTCGGACATTCTACCCACTGAATCGGTTGAGTCATCTGTTGATTAGAATAATTCTTTGGCAATGGAATAAACCGCATCTGATTTACCCATGGTATAATAATGCAAAACAGGAACTCCTGCTGCTTTTAATTCTTTCGATTGTTGTATACACCATTCGATTCCCACTTGACGAACTTGCTCATCTGTGGTACAATTATGCACTGCTTGTACCAATATTTCCGGCATGTCGATGTAGAAGATCGAAGGCAAAATAGTGAGCTGTTTCTTCGTAGAAAGCGGTTTTAAGCCCGGAATGATAGGAATGGTGATCCCCATTTCCCGGCATTTTTTCTCGAAAGCAAAGAACTTACTATTATCATAAAACAGTTGCGTCACGATGTATTCTGCTCCTAATTCTACTTTTTGTTTGAGGTATTGTAAATCAGAATCCAAACTCACTGCTTCATAATGTTTCTCAGGATAAGCCGCAATGCCAATACAGAAATTTGTACAAGATGCATTCAAGATGCCATCCTCCACATAAATTCCTTTATTCAAATTACTAATTTGTTGAATCAAATCCGTAGCATATGCATTTCCATTATGTTCAGGAATAAAACGTCCTTCTGCTTTAATGGGATCACCTCTTAATGCCAATACATTGTCTATTCCTAAAAAATTTAGTTCGATCAATGCATTCTCCGTTTCTTCCTTTGAGAAACCACCACAAATAATATGCGGTACCGCATCTACCTTGAACCGGTTCATGATGGCCGCTGAGATGGCCACAGTACCGGGCCTCTTGTAGACAGACACCTTTTCTACTACCCCGTTTTCCCTTTTCTTGTACACATAATCTTCTCTATGGTAAGTAACGTCGATAAATGGAGGTTTAAACTCCATCAAGGGTTCTATACCACGAAAGAGTGAATGTATATCTTGTCCTTTTAGCGGAGGGAGGATCTCAATAGAAAAAACAGTATTCTTGGCATTGCGTATATGATCAACTACTTTCATTCAACAGATTTTTGAAAATCAAAAGTACGTCATTCTTTCCAAAAATTAATACTTGCAGAAATTAATTGAAGAGTATGCACCAGAGTTATACAAAAAAAAAACTGCCGCGGGCGCGGCAGTTTCTCTTAGTCAAGGGAACCAATTCTCTAATTACAAAAAAGTAAACATGCTTTTAGTCGCATATTTGTGAGGATTAGTAAGACTAAATTAGCAAAATCGCCCCTCAATTTCAAGGACGATGCAATACCCGGAGGGGGGTACTTGGTTGTTTCTTATAATAATGCAAATAAAATGAACCTAAAACCCTAAAAATAAAGCTTGGTATATAAAAAATACCAAGCTTAGAATAAGACAATTCCTTATAAAAACAATACAAACCCTTTTTATCAATGGGCTATAAATCAGAAAATTAAGTGATTCTACAGTTCATAGGTAAGATTAGGCTCCAGCCATTTTTCCAGTTTGGCCAGGGGCATGTCCTTCCGTTTTGCATACGCTTCGACCTGGTCCTTTTGAACCTTCCCTAAGCCGAAATACTTGGATTCTGGTTGTCCAATATAGAAACCACTTACTGCAGCAGCAGGATACATCGCCAGACTCTCTGTGAGAATGATCCCAGTTGTTGTTGTCGCATCCAACAACTCAAACAACTGTACCTTCTCTGTATGATCCGGACAAGCCGGATAACCTGGCGCAGGACGAATACCACTATAGGTCTCTTTAATTAGTTCTTCATTCGTCAGTGTTTCATCCGCCGCATAACCCCAACCTTCCTTACGTATCCATTGGTGCATTTTTTCCGCCAAACCTTCTGCCAAACGATCAGCCAATGCTTTTACCATGATGGAATTGTAATCATCGAACTCCGCCTCGTACTTCTTCACAATCTCTTCTATGCCTTCACCTGCCGTTACAGCAAAAGCGCCAAAGTAATCCTTCACACCCGATTCAACCGGCGCGATAAAATCCGCCAAAGAAATATTAGGTACGCCCGGCCCCTTCTTACCTTGCTGTCTCAGGAAGTGAAACTTCTCTTTCCCTTCCTTCCTGCTTTCATCGGTGTACAATTGTACGGTATCGTTATCCACCACATTCGCCGGATAAATTCCAACCACGGCATTGGCGCGCAATTGTTTGTCAGCCAAAATTTTGTCTAACATCTTATTCGCATCGTCAAACAATTTCTGCGCTTCAATACCAATCACCGGATCTTTTAAGATATTAGGATATTTTCCTTTCAACATCCAGGTCTGGAAAAACGGCGTCCAGTCTATGTACGGGCGAATATCTTCCAATGGAATATTTTTAAAGACTTTGTTACCAATGAAGGAAGGAGTCTTTGGACTATAGGTAGTCCAGTCGATCTTCAATTTATTTCTTTGGGCCTGGTCGTAAGGAATGTAATTTTTATCTTCTTTTTTATTGGCATAATCCGCGCGCATCTGAATGTATTCATCCTTCATCTTCTTCGTAAAGATTTCTTTTTGATCTTTACTCAAGAGACTACTCGCTACCGGAACACCTTTAGACGCATCCAACACGTGTACCACCGGTCCATCATACATCGGATCAATCTTCACCGCGGTATGGATTCGGGAAGTTGTTGCACCACCAATCAACAAAGGCAGTTTCATTCCGAGGCGTTGCATCTCTTTCGCCACATATACCATCTCATCGAGAGAAGGAGTAATCAATCCCGATAGTCCGATGATGTCAACGTTTTGTTCTACTGCCACCTGCAATATTTTATCGCAAGGCACCATTACCCCTACGTCAATGATTTCATAATTGTTACAGGCCAACACTACACCTACAATATTCTTTCCGATGTCGTGTACATCGCCTTTCACTGTTGCCAGCAAAATCTTGCCGGCGTTTTTCGCTGTATTACCGCTTAGCTTTTTCTCTTCTTCCAGGTAAGGCAACAAGACAGCTACTCCTTTTTTCATTACCCTTGCGCTTTTTACCACTTGTGGCAAAAACATTTTACCGGCACCGAATAAATCTCCTACCACATTCATCCCATCCATCAGGGGACCTTCGATCACTTTTAGCGGGCTCACATATTTGATGCGAGCCTCTTCAATATCTGCTTCAATGAAGGCCAATTCTCCTTTTACCAGGGAATAAGTCAACCGTTCTTCAACCGAAGTTTCTCTCCAGGATAAATCGATGACTTGTTCTTTTCCTTTTCCTTTAACCTGTTCCGCAAATTCCAACAAACGTTCCGTTGCATCTTCTCTACGGTTAAGCAATACATCTTCTACTCTTTCCAGTAAATCTTTCGGAATGTCATCGTATACAGTAAGCATACTTGGATTCACAATTCCCATGTCCATGCCGTCTTTGATGGCATGGTAAAGGAATGCAGAGTGCATCGCTTCTCTTACGTGATTATTTCCTCTAAATGAAAAGGAAACGTTACTCACACCACCACTCACATGTGCGCCTGGCAAATTCTCACGAATCCATTTGGTAGCACGGAAAAAATCAAGGGCGTAGTTTTTATGTTCGTCAATACCTGTTCCTACAGGAAATATATTGGGATCAAAAATGATGTCTTGCGGAGGAAAGCCAACCACTTCGGTCAATACTTTATAAGAACGAGTACAAATCTCTACCCTTCTGTCGTAAGTATCTGCTTGTCCTTTTTCATCAAAGGCCATCACTACCGCAGCAGCTCCGTAGCGTTTTACTTTTTTCGCCTGTTCTATGAATTCTTCTTCCCCTGCTTTTAAGCTGATGGAGTTGACGATCGGTTTACCTTGTACGCATTTCAAGCCTGCTTCAATCACATTCCATTTAGAGGAATCGATCATCACCGGTACTCTGGAAATTTCAGGTTCGGATGCTAATAGGTTTAAGTAACGCACCATCATCGCCTCACTGTCCAACATCCCTTCGTCCATGTTGATGTCAATGACCTGCGCGCCGCCACGTACTTGCTCCAGTGCTACTTCCAGCGCTTCTTCAAAAAGTCCTTCTTTAATGAGTCTCAAAAATTTGGCAGAACCGGTAACGTTTGTTCGTTCTCCGATATTGATAAAATTACTTTGAGGGGTAACAACTAGTGGTTCAAGACCACTTAGTTTAAGAAAACCTGACATAGATGATTATAGAAATTATACTTTACTGCTATTGTATTCAAACTGACGAGGCGCATATTGCGCTGCTCTTCTCGCAATGGCCTCTATGTGATCCGGCGTGGAACCACAACAGCCACCGACAATATTTATCAAGCCTTCTTTTAAGAAAACTTCGATTTCATCGGCCATTTGTTCTGGTGTCTGATCGTATTGACCAAACTCATTCGGTAATCCGGCATTGGGATAAGCACTGACAAAGACATCCGCTTCTTTCGCCAACACTTGCAAATAAGGTCTCAATTCTCTGGCACCTAACGCGCAATTCAATCCTACAGAAATCAATGGTGCATGAGAAACAGAAATCAAAAATGCTTCCGTCGTTTGACCGGTCAATGTACGCCCACTCGCATCGGTAATGGTAGCAGATACCATGATGGGTAAGGTGGCACCACGCTCGTCCATCAATTCCATCAAACCAAACAAAGCCGCTTTGGCATTCAGCGTATCAAATATTGTTTCCACCAAAAAAGCATCCACACCACCATCCCAAAGAGCGGTGGCTTGTTTTTTGTAGGCTACTTTCAATTGATCAAACGTTATCGCCCGGTAACCGGGATCATTAACATCAGGAGAAATAGAAGCGGTCCTGTTGGTAGGACCTATGGCACCGGCTACAAAACGAGGTCTGGAAGGATCTTTTGCGGTGTATTCTTCACAAGCTTGTTTAGCCAGTTTGGCTCCTTCATAATTCAACTCATAGACCAAATGCTCCAGGTGATAATCTGCTTGTGCAATAGTCGTGCTGCTGAATGTATTGGTTTCTAAAATATCAGCGCCTGCTTCAAGGTATTGTTTATGTATGGCCAGAATGACGTCTGGTCTTGTAATACTTAATAAGTCATTGTTCCCTTTCAAAGGATGCTCATGGTTTGTCAGCGACTCGTTTCTAAAGTCATCTTCATCCAGGTCATACCGTTGGATCATCGTACCCATGGCACCGTCCAGTATCAGTATGCGTTTCTCTAACTCTTTGTATATATTGGGCATAACACGAAATCTTTGGAGGATAACAACAAATGCTTTTTCGACGTTCAAAAAGCGCTACAAATATCAGTCTTAATTGCCTAATAAACAAACGCCCTGCGGCGCAAATGTGGATAAACAGTTTGGATTGAATAGGGATTAATGCGTAATTTCACAGCTGACTATAACCATTCAATACCCTCGTGAAGCTAGGAGCTGTAGACATAGGATCAAATGCCATCCGTTTTCAGGTTAGTAAAATAATTGATGTAAACGGAATGGTTTTATTTAAGAAAATGGAATACGTACGTTTCCCTCTTCGATTGGGAGAAGATGTATTTAAAATCGGTGAAATCAGTGCCGGAAAAGAGGCCAAGTTTTTTAAACTGATCCAGACTTTCAAAAATCTATTTGATTTATATGAAGTAGATGATTACATCATCTGCGCTACGTCTGCCATGCGTGAAGCCAGAAACGGCAAAGACATCGCTTTCAAAGTAAAGGATCTATTGGGCGTACAAATTGACATCATCGATGGAGACAAAGAAGCCGAACTCATCAATACCGTACTTTACAATGAGCTGGATGATTCCAGTTACGTACACATTGATGTCGGCGGTGGTAGTACGGAAATCAACTTCTTTGTCAATAAACAAAAAATCGCCACACGGTCTTTTAAAATCGGTTCTGTACGAAGACTAAATGGCTTGGACACACCGGAAGAATGGGAGGAAATGCACCGTTGGATTGAAGAACAAACGTTCAAGGCTCCCAAACCAATAACAGCTATCGGTACCGGCGGTAACATCGGTAAGTTATACGAATTGGGAAGCGGAGACAAAAATAAAAAAGAGAAGCAAATGATTTCTCTGAAGAAATTGGAAGAAACGCAACAAATCATAGCAGGATATACTTATGAAGAAAGAGTAAATATCCTCATGATGAACACTGACCGTGCCGACGTAATCATACCTGCTTCTGACATCTACCTCAACATCATGAGATGGGCCAAAGCCACTAAAATGATGGTACCTGAATTAGGTTTGAAAGATGGTTTGATGCTCATGCTTTATGAAAGAAATACACAAAAAAGCGTAGGTGCAAACCAAGTGCTCAATTTTAATAAGTACAAGAAATAAATTTCCTTGCGCATGAAACAGGAAAATGCACAGCCTGAAACAGAAGTAACTGAACGAAAATCAAGACGGCTAGATTTAATAGCCGGTGTGGTACTTTCCTTATTCGCAGCCTGTATGGCCATCAACGACCTCGGAGCCGGAAAATACGGTGACGATGAAATGATCGCACACAACAAACAAGCGGCCATGTATTCCTGGTACCAAAGCAAAAGTTTAAAACAAAGCATTGTAGAAGGACAACGTGATCTTATTATGGCGTTAGTCGCATCGAATACCATAGAAGAAAAGAAAGTATCTGCCATGGATACTTTTTCTAATACGCTGACTTTAGAAATCAATCGCTATAAAAAAGAGAAAAATGAAATCCTCAACGGCTCCAAAGCGGTGGGAGAAAAAAACTGGATACAAGCCGTAGACGGTGAGTTAGGAAAAGTAAAAGGCGCGGAGGAGTGGGATAAAGAAGCTACAACATTAGGAGAAGCAGGAGATGTATTTGACAGAGCAACCTTATTTCTTCAAATCTGCCTGGTATTTGGAGCCATCAGTATTGTACTCCAAAATTATTCCGGCAAGCGAACCTTCCTGGCATTCATGATTGTATGCGGGATTATAGGAACAGTCATCTCAACCATTGCCTACTCTATCGCTTTTACGATATAACAATCTACGATGAAGTTAAATGAAATCATGATTATTGACGACGATGACGTTTCGAACTTCATCACTCAGAAATGTCTTGAAAAATCAGGTACCGTAGATAAAATATCCATCTACCTGGAATCTCCTGAGGCCATCAATGAACTGATTCAGAAAAAAAGAGATAACATCCAACTTCCCGATTACATTCTGTTGGACATCAACATGCCTTACATTGATGGGTTTGATTTTTTAGACCTTTGTCAATCCAGCGACATACTAGAAGCCATTCATGTGATCATGTATACTTCCTCCTTACGATTGGAAGACAGAAAAAAAGCGTTGACTTATTCTGCTGTAAAAGGATACCTCGAAAAGCCCCTGCAAATAGCGCAGTTAAAGGCTATTGTAAACCAACTCTAATTCTGTATTGCTAATGCAAGCGTCTCGCTTGAACGATGCTGGCGCAAGATTTTATCTTGTGCCTAAAATCAAATAGAGCATTTGCTCGGGGATGGATAAAACGAACTGGACTAATTTACTCTGCTGGTGCAAGCGTCTTCGCTTGTTCCTATAACTTCCCGCTCGAGGATAGAAGCATACAAATCTACTACTATACGCTACAGGTTTGAATGTGATAATAAATTTAATTTTGTGCAACGCCCCCGAGCGAGACGCTCTAAAAGATTTTAGATCCAAGCGAAGACGCTTGAACCAGCATCATAGGCACAAGATAAAATCTTGCGCCAACTACACGCTTGAACCAGCTTATACCTTAAAAAACTCTGGCCTCTCGAACCTCTTTCTCTGTAATCTTATAAAATGCCTCGTGCATATTAAACAAAGCTTCTCCAGCTGCGGGAATGACTTTTGTGTAATTAGTCTGAGAATCCAATTCATACGCATTGTAATTATCCAACATGTTATACTGAAGCATGGCAATTACTTCCTGCTTGCATTTTTCATCGTTAATTTTAAATAACGATTCTATTCTTCTGTCAAAACTTCTGATCATCATATCGGCACTACCTCCTAAAACGATCGGATCTCCTTCGTTATGAAAATAGTAAATGCGCGAATGCTCCAAGAAATTACCAACAATAGAACGTACGGTAATGTTTTCACTCAAACCTTGCTTACCTGGTTTCAAGCAACAAATGCCGCGAACAATCAACTTGATTTTAACTCCGGCATCAGAGGCTTTATACAACGCATCGATGACTGCCTGATCCTGAAGTGAATTAATTTTGATGACAATACCACTGGACTTCCCTGCTCGCGCATTTTCGGCTTCCTTCAATATTAACTCAATCAATTTAGTACGCATATCTCCCGGCGCAGTAATGATACTTTGATAAATACCGGGACGAGAGTGTCCTGTAATTACATTAAAAAACTCGCTGATGTCTTGCGCATACATTTCATTGGTCGTCAACAAACTGATGTCGGTGTACAAACGGGCTGTTTCCTCGTTATAGTTACCACTTGACAAATGAACATAACTAGTCACTTGCTCTTCAGAATCTTTCCTTACAATCAACAATAGTTTTGTATGCGTTTTATACTTGTTGACACCATACACGACAAAGCATCCCGCCTTTTGCAAACGTTGTGCCTCCTTAATATTATTTTCTTCATCGAAACGTGCTTTCACTTCGAATAATACAGAAACGTGTTTTCCATTTTCCGCTGCCTTCAACAAAGCGGCGCTGATCCTGGAGTTCTTAGCCAAACGATAGATTGTGACTTTAATAGCCAATACATTGGGATCATCCGCTGCTTCTTCAATCAGATCTAACACGTAGTTGAAACTATTATAAGGATGATGCAACAGCAAATCATGGTCTTTCAGGTAATCGAATAAATCCAACGACTTTTCATCTTCCACTAATGTCAACGGTTTTACCGGAGGTTTCACAGTAGGCAATTCCTCCTTGAACTCTTTGTGGTTGATAATCTGCCACAAAGCGGAGTAATCAACCAATTCCGTATTTTCAAATATATTGTATTCATCGATATCCCAACGTTGCACCAAAAGCCCCTTCATCCACTCATTCATCCCCGGTTCGGTTTCTACACGTACTACACGCGCCGTCTTTCGGGACATCAATTTCTTTTTGATCTCTTCAATGTATTGTTCTTCCATATCATCGCTTTCATCCACAGAAAAATCTCCGTTACGTGTGATACGAAAAGAAGAAACCGCAATGATTTCTACGTTGCGAAAGAGTTTATGAATATGAGCTCGAATAATTTCTACGGTAGGAACAAAAACAATGAGATCACCTCGCTTGATCTCATAAAACTTAGGTAAATTTTGAGGCATCTGAACAAACGACAATTTCTTCTGTTCGCCTATGAGTCCATCATTCTTAGTCACCACACCCAATACCATCAGCTTGTTCATGAGGATAGGGAATGAATGATACCCATCATAAGTCATGGGAGTCAACATTGGAAACAAAATACGTTTGAAATAATCATCTGCTTTTTGTTTCTCCTCTTCGGACAATTCATTCAAACCGGCAATTAAAAAACCTGCTTCAAAAAAAGCAGGTTTCAATTGGTGCGCATAGATTTCTTTTTGTCTTTCGTAAAACGCTTTCACTTCTCCCAACAAAGTCCTTCTGAAAGTGGTTTCGCGCAATCCGGAATAATCCGTGCGTTCCTTACCATAGTCGATGTAGTTGTACAAACTACCTATCCTGATTTGAAAAAATTCATCCAGGTTAGACGAAGTAATGGCGAGAAATTTCATCCGCTCAAATACATTATGATCGGGATGAACCGTTTGATCTAATACTCTGTAATTAAAATTAATCCAGCTTAAATCTCGACTGATGTAATTACTGTCTACCGGGTTGTTGTTATTTTTTTGCCAAAACATAGTTTTATCGAAGATCGAAATTAAAAAAAGGGGTTGTTAGCCCCTCATTTTTACGATTAAATTAATATTATGTTTTTAATTATACATCAACTTTGGCATACTTCGCATTTTTCTCAATGAAATCACGACGAGGAGCTACTTCGTCGCCCATCAACATAGAGAATAGTAAGTCTGCTTCCGCAGCTGATTCAATAGAAACTTGTTTCAAACTTCTTCTTTCCGGATCCATAGTAGTCGTCCACAATTGTTCCGGATTCATTTCTCCCAAACCTTTGTAACGTTGTATACCTACTGAATCTTCTTTTCCTTCTTTGGCCAGTTCCTTTACCGCTACTTCACGTTGCGCTTCTGTCCAGCAGTATCTCTCCTCTTTCCCTTTTTTGATCTGATAAAGTGGAGGTAAAGCAATATACAAGTAACCGTTGTCAATCAATGCTCTCATGTAACGGAAGAAGAACGTTAGAATCAAGGTACGAATGTGACTACCGTCAATATCCGCATCCGTCATGATGATGATTTTGTGGTAACGCAATTTCGTCATGTTCAATTCCTTGTCACCTTCAGGTGTTCCAAAACTTACGCCCAAAGCGGTGATCATGTTCTTGATCTCTTCGTTGTCGTAAATTCTATGTTCTTGTGCTTTCTCTACGTTTAGAATTTTACCTCTCAAAGGAAGAATGGCTTGCGTACGACGGTCACGACCTTGTTTAGCCGAACCACCCGCTGAATCCCCTTCTACCAGGTACAATTCACATTGTGCCGGATCACTTTCCGCGCAATCGGCCAGTTTACCCGGTAATCCGGTGCCGGACAATACGTTTTTACGTTGCACCATTTCACGTGCCTTGCGGGCAGCAAAACGAGCCTGAGCAGCCAAGATTACTTTAGAAACAATAATCTTTGCTTCACGTGGATGTTCTTCCAGGTAGTTGTTCAACATCTCGCCCACCAAAGTATCCACGGCACCCATCACATCAGAGTTACCTAATTTGGTTTTCGTTTGTCCTTCAAATTGAGGTTCCGCTACTTTTACAGAAATTACCGCAGACAATCCTTCACGGAAGTCATCACCTGTAATTTCTATTTTTAATTTATCCAGCAAACCTGATTTATCGGCATAGCTTTTCAGTGTACGCGTCAAAGCTCTTCTGAAACCGGCTACGTGTGTGCCGCCTTCTATGGTATTGATGTTGTTGACGTATGAATATACATTCTCAGAATAAGAAGTATTATAAAGCATCGCTACCTCTACCGGTATAGGACCTGTAGTATCTTCCAGGTACAAAGGCTCTGGAATCAATTGCTCCCTGCTTGAATCCAGGTAAGAAACGAATTCTTTGATACCACCTTGAGAATAAAAAGTTTCTCCGATAGATAAACCATCTTCTCCAACTTCACGGTGATCTTTGAAGTTGATTTTAATTCCTTTGTTCAGGAAAGATAACTCTCTCAAACGTGCCGCTACGGTTTCGTATTTATAAACTGATTCTGTGAATATCGTATTATCAGGAAGAAACTGAACTTTGGTACCGTGTGTATCGCTTGTTCCTATTTCCTTCACATCATATTGCGGAATGCCTTTTTTATATTCCTGACGGAATACTTTTCCATCTCTACTGTTTACCGTAACCGTAAGATGACTTGACAAAGCATTCACACAAGATACACCTACACCGTGCAATCCACCGGATACTTTGTAGGTATCCTTATCAAATTTACCACCTGCATGTAGAACAGTCATTACAACTTCCAATGCGGACTTGCCCATTTTGGAGTGCATGCCTGTAGGAATTCCACGACCGTTGTCGGTTACTGATACAGAATTGTCTTCGTTGATCTCTACATTGATTTCATTGCAATAGCCAGCCATTGCCTCGTCTATCGAGTTGTCAACTACTTCCCAAATCAAGTGATGTAATCCTTTAATACCGATGTCACCAATGTACATGGCCGGTCTTTTACGAACCGCTTCTAACCCTTCCAGAACCTGAATATTATCTGCTGAATAATCGGCTGGTTTCATATCTGTTATTTCGCTCATTTTCAGTACTTAGTAGTATGGTAAATATACTATTTTTAAGCCAGAAAACAGCGCGTTTTTATAGATTTTATCCACAAAAACGAAACAAAAAAATCAATACGAAAACGCTTAAAAAGTACCCGTTCCAAGCATGACTAAAGTACAGCCTTCAACGGCCTCTATACCTTTATTTTCAAGCTGTTGAGCAAAGTCATCATTTTCCGTACCCGGATTGAAAATAACACGCTTAGGATGCAAAGAAATAATGTAATCGTAATACTCTGGTTGACGCTTTGGATTGATGTATAAGGTCACCGTATGAATATCTTTTAAATCAGGTTTTCCGGTTACTATCGTTTCGCCTTCTACAGTTCCGGTTCTAAGTCCAAGTGGAACAAATGCTACTTCATGTCTGCGTAAACGACCTGCTGCCATCGTAGCATAACGTGTAGGGTCTTCTGAAGCGCCAATGATTAATGTTTTCTTTTCCATAGGGAACGTCCTTTCAAGTTAGGGGAAAATGAATTATGCTTCTATAATTAATATGAAGTTTATGATTCGGGCGTGTCCCTTCGGGTCGGGGCTATCCGCTACATCCCGAAGCCTCGGGACGCTCGGATCATTCTTTCATTCATTAACAATTTACACGGCTCGCTGTGGGCTTTCCGCTACTATCCCTCACGCATTGAATACTATAATCCTTAATAAACCGTTGCGATAGCTTCGGCACATTTCATGCCATCTATAGCAGCAGAAACGATACCACCGGCATAACCGGCTCCTTCTCCGCAAGGATACAATCGTTTTACCTGAACATGTTCCAGAGTCTCTTTGTTCCGTGGTACCATGACAGGAGAAGAGGTACGGCTCTCAACTCCCACTACCTGAGCTTCATTGGTATAAAAACCTTTCATCTTTTGTCCGAATGCTTTAAATCCACCTTTTAATCGCTGCGCAATAAAAGGAGGTAATACATCATCCAGGACCGCAGACGTTAAGCCTGGTTGATAAGAACTTTCCGGTAAAGAAGTAGATAAACGTCCGTTGACAAAATCAACCAAACGCTGAGCCGGTGCAGCCTGTGTCTTTCCTGCCGCAAGCCAGGCTTTATGTTCCACACTTTTTTGAAACGCCATACAGGCCAGTGCTTTTTTTACCGAAAACTCTGGAATATCTTCCAACTCTACAGAAACAACAATACCCGAATTGGCATACTTCGAATCGCGTCGTGAAGGTGACATGCCATTGACCACGATCTCATCCTGTGCTGTAGCAGCAGGAACAATAAATCCTCCCGGGCACATACAGAAAGAATACACTCCGCGCTCTATGCCTTTATAGCCGACTTGCTGAACCAAGGAATAAGAAGAGGCCGGAAGATAAGGTCCACGGTCTTCACAATGGTATTGCACTTTATCTATAATCTCTTGTGGATGCTCTACACGCAAGCCCAATGCAAAAGGCTTTGCTTCAATAAAAATATTTTGTTCATGAAGTAATTCAAAAATATCTCTGGCGGAATGGCCCGTAGCCAGTATACAGGCAACTCCTGTATACTTTGTTCCATCTGCGGTTTCTACACCTTTTAATTCTGTTCCGGAAAGTATAAAACGAGTGACTTTTGTATTGAAAAATACTTCGCCACCAGAGGCTATAATACTTTCACGCATGGATTGAATAATGGCGGGAAGTTTATTGGTACCAATATGCGGGTGGGTATCGATCAGGATATCTTCTTTGGCGCCATGAGCGACAAACAATTCCAATACTTTTCGTAGATCACCACGTTTTTTAGAACGGGTATATAACTTACCATCAGAATAAGTACCTGCTCCTCCTTCTCCGAAACAATAATTAGATTCAGGATTGACGACATTATCTTTATTGATAGCAGCCAGATCGCGACGACGTGCTTTGACATCAGATCCTCGCTCTAACACGATCGGTTTATAACCGAGTTCTATCAAACGCAAGGCAGCAAACAGACCTGCTGGGCCAGCTCCTATAACAATTACTTCTTTTGCCTTAGAGACATCATCAGTAATAATTTCATACGAAGATAAAGGTTTAAGATCTACCAGTTGCCCTACCTCCAATGCCATACGGTAGAGCACCACTCTGCTTCGCGCATCGATGGAACGACGGATCACACGACAATAAAACGAATCGGTAGTCGCAATGCCTAATTTCTGAAAGGCTTGAGTCTTGAGGTAAGACTCGTCAAAAGCTTGTTGAGGCAAGCAAGCAAGTTCAATTATTTCCAACATGTGTAAGGTATTTATCCTTAAATGACGAGGACAAATTAAGCATAATACATTGTTTATGCAACATACTCATACTGCAGTA
>JAQBNS010000051.1 GCA_028288405.1 Chitinophagaceae bacterium | reverse complement strand
ACTGCATAAGACTGGCTACCGTAACCGCTTGCGGCAGAGAAATTCTTTCCGATGAAATCTGTTCGATTACAAAATTCACCGCCACAGCCGTTGATCTTGAAAACGATCTGACCTGGGAAGCATACGCCGGGCCCAATCCAAGTTCGGTGGATGTGATCCGCGATAACAGTGTATTAACAAGCTTAGGTGCTACGGCTTCCGCTTATAACGATACTCCTTTGCCGTGCAACGTCCTGCACTGCTACCGTGTCAAGGAAATATTAAGTACAACATCTTCTTTAGGACCTCAATACAGTCTGGGAATACAAAAATGCATCACCTCGACTTCAACCGCTCCAAGACCTGAATTGACGAATGTAAACTCTACGATTAACGGTTCATCCATTACCGTGAGCTTTGATCCGCCGGTGGGTTACACCGCCAAATCTTATACTCTTTTGGAAGAAGTAAACAGCGGCGGTTTCACTGCGGTAGCATCGAATACAGGCAGTCCAACCTCTTTTACATTAACCAATAGAAATACCACTACAGACCTTTATACCTATAAAGTCAATTACACAGATCTTTGCAACCTCTCTCCTGGCAGCATTACAGAGACGACTCGCCCCATCAGACTCAATTTAGGTTTGGCGGAAGACGGTACGGTGGCCATCAATTGGACCACTTATTTCGGTAACCCTTCTTCTACAGTAACTACTTACACGATAGAGGTAAGAGATGAAAACGGGATCGTTATCAAAACAATACCCGGTGGATCTGGTAGCAGCGCCACAGATCTATTGACCAGTACTGCAGGTCAATTGTATTACATCGTTATTGGAGACAATGGAACAACTTCCGCTTTGGTAGAATTGGTGCTGTCTCCGGCAGTCTATGTACCGGATGCTTTTTCTCCAAACGGTGATGGTACAAATGATTTCTTTGAATTGAAAGGCCGCTTTATCAAAAGCATCAACCTGTCTATATTCAATCGTTGGGGTGAACCGGTCTTTCACTCTACCGATATAAAAGATCAATGGGACGGGAAGGTAAACGGAGGAGATGCGACCGTCGGTACATATGCCTATACACTGGAAGTAACCGGTCAAAAAGGCGAAGTCATTAAACACAAAGGGACCATTACATTGGCCCGGTAAATCATTAAGCGCGATAGAATATGAACATGATGGATATGTTTGGAATGCTTGGAAAAGCAAAAGAGATCCAAGCTAAAATTCAAGAATTTAAAGAAAACGCAGCCAAACTAACCGTAGCCGGTGAAGCTGGCGGAGGAATGGTGAAAGTGGTGATGAACGGAAAAAAACATTTAGTTTCCATAGAGATTGAACCTTCTTTATTTAAACCGGAAGAAGCGACCATGTTGCAAGACCTGATCGTAGCGGCTACTAATAAAGCAGCCATAGAGGTGGATGCGATGATGAAAGAAGAATTAAAAAAACAAACCGAAGGTGTGTTACCCAATATTCCGGGATTTGATTTGGCTTCACTGATCAGCTAAGCACATGTCACAAGTTGCTGTTGCCATTCTGAACTGGAACGGCCTTGCTCATCTTCAGACTTACTTGCCAGACCTGGTCGCTTACAGCGACCAGGCTACCATTTATCTTATTGACAATGGTTCTACCGATGCCTCGTTAGAATGGGTCAAAACCAACTATCCTACTGTCATACCTATTGTACTCCACGCCAATCATGGATTTTGCGGAGGCTATAATTTAGGATTGGCTCAACTTCAGGAACCTTATTTTATTTTACTGAACTCGGATGTAAGAGTGACTCCGAATTGGATTGCACCTATGCTAGCCTTGCTCGAAAGAGATTCCAACATAGCGGCTTGCCAACCTAAATTATTAGATGTCAATCATACGTCACGCTTCGAATACGCGGGAGCAAGCGGTGGTTACCTGGATCGCTACGGATTCCCTTTTTGCAGAGGGCGAATTTTCCAAACGGTAGAAGAAGACCTGCACCAATACGATCAGTCGCTCCCTGTGCATTGGGCCAGCGGAGCAGCCTTGATGATTCGTTCAGCCTTATTCAAATCGTCCGGAGGTTTTGATACCCGTTTCTTTGCACACATGGAAGAAATTGATTTGTGCTGGCGACTGCGCATTGCCGGACATCAGATTTATTGCTGTCCGCAATCTACCGTTTATCATTTAGGCGGCGGGACATTAGCGGTTGACAATCCACGAAAGACTTTTTTAAATGTTCGCAACAACCTCCTGATGTTGTATAAAAACATTCCAAAGCGCGGCCGTTGGAAAATTATTCTTTCCAAACTCACACTGGACGGTATAGCCGGTGTCTATTTTTTACTGGGAGGTAAATGGAAAAACACATTGGCCATCATCAAAGGACACTGGGCCTTCTACACGAGCAGTGCTGCCGCCAGAGAACATACTTCCCCGGAACAAGGGAAAGATAAGGCGCATGAGAGTTTGTACAACGAATCGATCGTGTGGTCTTATTACTTGAAAGGAAAAAAGAAGTTTTCGGATTTGAAGTGGTCAGTAGTCAGTAAAAAATAAAGGCTGACTTGCGTTAGGGATTGAGTCCCGAAGTCTCGGGATCCTGAGCTCTCCCGCCACTATTTAGATTCTATTACCATTTATGATGAATTGGCGGGAAGCGAGTGGCGAAAGCCCGGCCCGTAGGGAAACGCCCCAACCTTTTTTAAACTATTTAGAATTATTATTCCAATCATCTTTATTGAAAAAGAAGACATTAAGACAATCTTACCTAACGTCTTAAACTCAAAAAACAATCTATATGTCCCAGATCGGATTTCTTTTTCGGCGGAAATGACGATGTATGTTCATACTGAAAAACAACACCAAATAAACCACTAACGGGGAACCTAAAGTCAAAAAAGACAAATAAATAAAAAATAAACGCACGCTACCTGTTGCGATACCGAGCTTATAGCCCCAAAAAGAGCAAACACCAAATGCCTGTTTTTCGAAGATTGCCTGTATTTGACTGATTAAACCCATAGTTACTGCTCTATCTTTCAATTACTAAAGTAATAAAATGTTGGTTATTATTCAAAAAAAGCCCGTTTTTTATTGACTTCATTAGATAATACCTTATTTTCGCATATATCAATAACGAATTTCAACGAAGAACTTTTTATCCAACTCAATTATGGCATTTAAAAGAAATCAACTTATCGCGATACTGTTTGCAGGACTAGTTCTTGTCAATGGTTGTGCATTAAAGCAAATGGTTAAGCTTGCAAAAAACCAGGAGCTTACTGTTACTCCAAACCCATTGGAAGTACATGGAGACAGCGTAGCATTCGAAATGACTGCTTTATTGCCTCTAAAAATGTTAAAGAAAAACAAAATCTACACTGTAGATCTTCGCTACCAATATGGTGAGCAAAAAGTTGATCTTCAGACTTTAGAGTTTGTAGCTTCGGACTATCCGAATGCAAAAACAGAACAACCAAAAGTAACTAAGCACTATGCTTTTGCTTACAAGCCTGAAATCGGAAACGGTGATTTGATCGCTATCGGTACTGCTTGGAACCTGGCTAAAACGAAATCTAAAAAGACGGTAGATTTCCCGGTTGCTAAAGGTTTGATCACTACTTCCAGATTGGTTAAAGATTACATCTTTGTAGCTTATGCTGATCACGGTTATAATAACAAGGAAGAATTGGAACCTACTGCAGTAGAGTTTTTCTTCGAACAAGGAAAATCAAAATTGAGACCTTCTGAAACTAAAGGTACTAACGGTAAATTCTTAGACGCTTTCATCGCTAAGAAAAACATCACTAGAACGGTAACGATCGTAGGTACTCACTCTCCGGAAGGTCGTGAAGCGAAGAACACTGAATTGGCTGACGCTCGTGCTAAAGTAATCGAAGAATACACTAAAGCCCGTTTGAAACACTACGGTTATTCTGCTGATTCTATCAGCTTCGTAGCGAAAGGCGTAAGCTTGGATTGGGAGGGTTTGAAAAAAGAATTGTCTACTACTACTTTATTGGATGAAGCTCAGAAAAACGAGATCTTGAACATCATCAACGGTAGCGGTGACTTCCACAGCAAAGAAGAGCAAATCGAAAAATTGTCTTCTTTCAAAATCGTCTTCAACAAGATCTATCCAAAATTGAGAAATGCTAAAACTGAGATCTTGACTGTAAAGAAAAAGAAATCAGATGCTGAAATCACTTTGTTGGCTAAATCGATCTCTGAAGGTAACGTGAAACTAGATACGTTGAACGAAAACGAACTAGGTTACGCTGCTACATTGACTCCGGTTCTTTCTGAAAAAGAAGCCATCTATTTGGCTTTGATTAAGAAAAACGATAGCTGGGTTGCTCATAACAACTTAGGTGCGGTTTACTTGGAAATGGCAAAAAGAGAAGCGGATGACACTAAAAAAAGAAGCTTACTGGACAAAGCAGCAACTTCTTTGAACCTGTCATTGAAAAAACAAGAAAGCGGCGAAGCTCATGCGAACCTTGCTAGTGTTAATCTAGCGAAAGGTGTTAGACCTGATGCAAGATTGGAAGCACAAAAAGCAGTGGATGCCGGTACTTCTTCTGACGCAGTGAAAAAAGGTGCATCTGGTATCTTGGGTGTATTGGATATCAAAGACGGCAAATACGACGTAGCGATCCAAAACTTGTCTAAATCTACTGATTCATCTGAAGTAGTTTACGACTTAGCATTGGCTAACTTGTTGAAAAAAGACTTCGGTCCTGCTAAAAACGGCTTCGACAAATACAAAGGCTTGAAACCATCTGATTCATGGGGTTTCTACCTGGCTGCTGTTACAGCTGCCAGACAAGGTGACGAAGCTACATTGTCTTCTAACTTGAAACAAGCGGTTGCTTTGAACAGATCTTTGGCTGAAAAAGCTACAAAAGACCTTGAGTTTGCAAACTTTGTAAACTCTGAGAACTTCAAAAATGCCATAAAATAAGTTTTCTAAATACATTGAATAAAAGAATCCCGGTGAAAGCCGGGATTTTTTTTGTTAATGCCCTATTGAATCGTATTTTTGTAGAACTAGAATAGAATTACGTACACCTTTTATCGATATGAGAGAAATACAATTCAGAGAAGCGCTTCGTGAAGCCATGAATGAAGAAATGAGGAAAGATGAAAGCATCTTTCTGATGGGCGAAGAAGTAGCGGAATACAACGGTGCTTATAAAGTAAGTCAGGGCATGCTGGACGAGTTCGGTGCTAAAAGAGTCATCGATACTCCTATTGCTGAGCTCGGCTTTGCAGGAATCGCTATCGGAGCTTCTATGAATGGCTTGAGACCTATTGTGGAATTCATGACCTTCAATTTCTCTTTGGTAGCCATTGATCAGATTATAAACGGCGCTGCAAAAATGATGTCGATGTCAGGTGGTCAATACTCCTGCCCTATCGTTTTCAGAGGCCCTACCGGAAATGCCGGTCAATTGAGTTCACAACATTCTCAAAACTTTGAAAACTGGTACGCTAACTGTCCGGGTTTGAAAGTAGTCATTCCTTCTAACCCAGCTGATGCTAAAGGCTTGTTGAAAGCAGCCATTCGTGATAACGATCCGGTGATCTTCATGGAGTCTGAAAACATGTACGGTGACAAAGGTCAAGTACCTGATGGCGAATACATCATTCCACTGGGAGTAGCAGATATCAAACGTCCAGGAACAGATGTTACCATTGTTTCTTTTGGTAAAATTATTAAACTGGCATACGAGGCGGCTGATTTGTTGGCTAAAGAAGGCATTAATGTAGAGATCATCGATTTGAGAACGGTACGTCCCATCGATTTTGCTTGCATCATTGAGTCTGTAAAGAAAACAAACCGTTTGGTGATCGTTGAAGAAGCCTGGCCATTGGCAAGTATCTCTTCTGAGATTGCTTACCATGTACAGCGTTATGCATTCGATCACTTGGATGCTCCGATTGAAAGAATCACGAACCGTGACCTTCCTCTTCCATATGCTCCTACTTTGATCGCAGAGATTCTTCCTAACGTGAAGAGAATCGTTGACGCGGTGAAGTCTGTTAGCTATGCTAAATAGTCGTTAGACGTTAGTGGTTAGTCATTAGTAAAAAAAAGGAGATCGAAACGATCTCCTTTTTTTATGTCTTTTTTCAAATGTCTAATAACTATCTTATTTGGGTGTCAGGTCTGAAGACTGACACTACCGAACAATAGCACACTGTTTGCGTTATAGCCAACCGTCTACCCCTAAATCCCCTAAAGGGGACTTGTCCATTATAATCTAATCTTATCTACCGAGCTGTTGTCCCTACCGGGACAAGCTCTGCACATAGTAGGATTGTTTTTGACTTCCATACATCTTATAAAAGAAGAAAGCCATCACATATCATGCAATGGCTTTCTTCTTTCATTTTTTTTTTACTTACTACTTATCACTTACAACTTATCACTAGACGCTTAGCGTCTTATCCCCTTCATATTCGGCATCGGCATTTTGCCTTGTGTCTTGTTCATGGTCTTCACCATCTTGCGCATTTCTTCAAATTGCTTCAATAGATTATTGACTTGTTGAATCGAAGTCCCACTGCCTTTAGCGATGCGGTCTTTGCGCGTACCGTTGATCAAATCAGGATTGTTGCGTTCTTCTTTGGTCATGGAATGAATGATGGCTTCAATGGGTTTGAAAGCATTCTCATCCACTTCTACATCCTTCATCATTTTCCCCATACCTGGAATCATGCCCATGAGGTCTTTGATAGAACCCATTTTTTTAATCTGCTGAATCTGATTTAAGAAATCTTCAAAGTTGAACTGATTCTTTCTTAACTTCTGATTGAGTTTTTTGGCTTCTTCCTCGTCGTATACTTCCTGTGCTTTTTCAACCAAAGAAAGTACGTCACCCATGCCCAGGATCCTGCTGGCCATACGTTCCGGATGGAATACATCCAGGGCATCCATCTTCTCGCCTGTTCCTACAAACTTGATGGGTTTTTCTACGACAGAACGAATAGAAATCGCTGCACCACCACGTGTATCACCGTCTAATTTGGTTAAGACAACGCCATCAAAGTTAATTCTTTCATTGAAGGCCTTCGCTGTATTGACAGCATCCTGCCCTGTCATGGCATCTACGACAAATAAAGTTTCAGCCGGTTTCAGCACTTCCTTTACTTTCGCAATTTCTTTCATCATCTCTTCATCGACGGCCAAACGACCGGCAGTATCGACGATGACGACTTTCTTTCCATTCTTCTTCGCGTATTCTACGGCGTTGGTCGCAATCTGAACAGCGTTTTTATTTTCCGGTTCCGCGTATACCTCTACCCCGATCTGCTCTCCCAATACCTTCAACTGATCGATCGCAGCAGGACGATAGATGTCGCAAGCCACCAGCAATACCTGACGGTTTTGTTTCTTTAAATAATTGGCCAGTTTACCGGAGAAGGTCGTTTTACCAGAACCTTGCAAACCCGCAATCAGTATGACAGCCGGATCTCCTTTAATAGTCAGGTCAGTCTTCTGACCACCCATCAATTCTGTCAATTCTTCGTGTGTGATTTTCACCAACAATTGACCCGGAGAAACAGAAATCAAGACTTCTCTTCCCAGCGCTTTATCCCTGATGGTATCGGTTACTTGTTTGGCAACTTTATAATTGACATCGGCATCGATCAATGCTTTGCGAATTTCCTTAACGGTAGCGGCAACATTGATCTCTGATATACTACCCTGTCCTTTGAGGGTCTTAAATGCTTTTTCTAATTTCGAACTTAAATTTTCAAACATAAGATAATATTATACAATGTAGACTTTAACTTCTTTGATGAAGTTGTAGTTGTATTTTTGAGTTATATTTTGGGCGTGCCCCTGCGGGTCGGGCAGAGCTTACGCTCGCAATCTTCGCACTCTCGTGCTCAATTGTGCTACAAGTCCTCGCTCGATTGGCATGCTGACTTTATCTAACATGTTACCTCGCTGTGGGCTTTTCGCTCCTATCCCTCACGCAAATTGCAATCAAATCAGTTCGTCACAAACTGGCTTCAAATTTACTAAAAAATACCAACTAACGTAGCTTGTTAGCCCAGCCTTCTCAAAAAGATTCCAAGTGCTTTATCTATCAGTTTATTCATTTCCTCTGAAACGCCCAGTTTATATAAAACAGGGGTAATGAGGACGATACAGACAAGGGACTTCAAACTGATATTGACAAGGGCCAGCCACCAGCCTCCGCCGGCTGAAGGCCAGAAGGCAAAGGGTATATAAACTAAAACGCCCACTACCAATACCGTTACAATGTGCCAGGAAAAGGGCATCATGTCGAGCTTCATGTATAAGAAAAATGTTTTCAATAGGTTATAACCAAAAAGGGCCAGGCAAGTACCGATGGCTGCACCTTCGATACCTAGGATTGGAATAAAGATATAATTGAACAGCACAATGAGTAATACCAACACCATGACCGATACAATGTTGAACAGGTAATACTTAGATTGTAAGATGATTTCACCGTTAAGCCCGGTGATCATACTAATCATACGGGCAATGCCTACCCATAGAACTACTGATTTGCAATTGGCATACACTTCAGAATTGGGAATAATGGCCAGCAAATCATCAATGCTGATCCAGATCAATAGAAAGATTCCTCCACCTACGATCAATTGGTTGATAGCAGAACGTTTGTAGATGTCATCGATATAAGCAATATCGTTATGGTGCCAGGCATTAGCGATCAGTGGTGTTGCGATTTGACTGATGGAACGACGTGGAATTTCGATGATGCTGGCAATGAAAAAACCCAGTGAATACACCGCTACTTCCATGTCGATACCATTTGGCATCAATGCCGTAATCATCAATACATCAATCCGTGAGATCAACACGGCACTACCGCCACCGACCAGGATAACGAAGGCAAAGCTGTTAATTTGACGAAACGTACTTTTGTCCGGCCAATATACACGATAGGTGGTAGCCTTCACATATTTCAGGTAATACCAAATACCTAGTACTAAAACCGTAAAGAAATAGGATGCCATGACCCAATTCATCAATCCGTCAAAATACAACCAATGCAACCCTACCGCTACAGCAGTAGTCAATACAACCAGTCGGAGAAATACTTCTCTAAAAAACACAGTTGTTACAATATTTAGTCTTACCCGATAAATACTATCGTACAAACTGAGTAATACAAACGCAAACGTAAGCGCCAAGACATAACCCTTATACGATTGAATAATACTCGCATTTTTTGAAAACAAATCGAAAAAGAAATCATCAAAAACCCAGTAGGCAAGGCTAAACAACAAGAAGCCCGCCAATGCCATCAGGCAAACATAACCGATAAAACCCTGACGGTGCGTGTCTTTTATTTTAACATAAAAACGATCTGCAATATGTCCCGTACCCAGGCCTGCGAAAATGGCAAACAAGGTTCCAAGATCAATCACTACGCGATAAATGCCTATTTCTTTGGGAGTCAAAAAATAAGGGAATACCCACATGATATTGGCTGCACCCAGCACTACGCCGAGATAATTCCAAAAGGTCCCCTTAATACTTTGTCGGATGACTATTCCCATTGCCACGAAGATACAGTTAATTTTAGAAAGTTAGAAGGTACGAGCTAGGAGGTACGAGCTAGGATAAATATTTCCGTACCTCCTAGCTCCTAGCTCGTACCTCATCTCTTCTTTGTATATTCAACCCTTTTTTAATAACATTGCAGTACCATGAAGAAAATCACATCGCAGTTGAGGGCATTGCTCAACTTTTTTAACCTGGCCTCCGGTATAGAATTAAGGATGACAGGTTATTTGGTAGACAAAGGTTGGTATAAAAGTTACCGCTACAAAAAATCTATTGATAAAGACAGCCAGTCCATTCCTTGGTTGACTTATCCTTTCATTGCTTTTCTTGAAAACCGATTATATAAAGAATTAGATGTATTTGAATACGGAAGCGGTGATTCTACTTTCTGGTATGCACAACGTGTGAAAAGTGTAGATGCGGTAGAACATCATTACAAATGGTACCAATACGTTACTTCCAAAAAACCGGCAAACGTTCAAATCTACCATATCGCATTAGACTATA
>JAQBNS010000042.1 GCA_028288405.1 Chitinophagaceae bacterium | reverse complement strand
AGGATTTATTGATCAGGTACCTCCTATCTTTTCCGCCATCAAAGTAAATGGTAAAAGATCTTATGATTTAGCTCGTAAAGGACTAGAACCCGAACTCAAAAGCAGACGAATTGAAATCAAAGCATTTGATATTACAGCGATTAATTTACCTGAAATCACTTTTCGCGTAGCTTGCTCCAAAGGTACCTATATCCGCAGTCTGGCGCATGACCTTGGTCAGCGCTTAGGAACAGGCGCCTATTTAAAATCATTGCGCAGAACAAAAATCGGAGACTATTCTGTCGACGATGCCTTGACCCCTGACGAATTTAAAGACACACTCACTCAACCCGTATAATTTTGAAAGTACTGTACAACTTAAATGATTTCCCTGCTGACATACATTCTGTCGTGTCAATAGGAACGTTTGACGGTGTACACAAAGGCCATCAATTGATTCTTCATGAACTCAAAAAACAAACAGACGCCAATCACTCTTCTGTTGTCTTTACGTTTTGGCCACATCCTAAAAAAATATTATCCAATGGGCCTTCGCCTAAGTTATTATCTACTCTGGAAGAGCGCCTGGACTTGATAGCAAAGGAAGGAATCGACTATACCGTTGTTGTTCCTTTCACGAAAGAACTTTCAGAGCTGAGTGCCAGAGCTTTTGTTCAGGAAGTATTAGTGAACAAATTACACCTGCATAAAATCATTATTGGTTACGATCACCGCTTTGGTAATGACAGAACCGGTGATTTAGCTTTTTTAAAAAGTGTATCGACTGAATTTAATTTCGAAGTGCAGGAAATACCGGCACAGTACATTGAGCAAACAGCGGTCAGTTCTACCAAAATAAGAACGGCTCTTGCAGAGCATGAATGCAAAGAAGCCACTCAACACCTTGGGTACTACTACAGCATGGCAGGAGTAGTAGTGAAAGGAAAACAGCTGGGCAGAACACTCGGTTATCCTACGGCTAATCTCAAAATCACAGACTCAGACAAACTGATTCCAAGCGACGGCATTTACGCCGTATGGGCAGAAGGTAGTTTTGGTATCAGACCGGCAATGATGAGTATCGGCAACAATCCTACGATTGAAGGCGCCACGCACAGCATAGAAGTTCACATTTTTAATTTGAACGAAGATTTATACACACAAGAAGTACGCGTTTACTTCGTTGAATACATGAGAGCGGAACTGAAATTTTCAGGATTGGACGCCCTCATCGATCAACTAAAAAAAGACGAAGTACAATCCAAATACATTCTTGCTAATCAGCCACAACCATGATCAACAAAACAGTACAACATGTAGACGAAGCCATACGCGACATCCATGATGGAGCGACGATTATGTTCGGAGGCTTTGGACTTTGCGGTATACCTGAAAATTGTATTGCTGCTTTGCAAAAGAAAGGCATAAAAAACCTCACTTGCATTTCGAACAATGCCGGTGTAGATGGATTTGGATTAGGATTATTATTAGCTACACGTCAAATCAAAAAAATGATTTCTTCTTATGTAGGAGAAAACCATGAATTTGAAAAGCAACTGTTATCCGGCGAACTGGATGTAGAGCTTATTCCACAGGGCACGCTGGCAGAGCGCATCAGAGCAGGTGGAGCAGGTATACCTGCCTTTTATACACCAGCCGGCTATGGCACCGAAATTGCAAATGAAAAAGAAGTAAGAGTATTTGACGGTAAACCACATTTGCTGGAACATTGGTTGCGTGCAGATTTCTCCATCGTAAAAGCCTGGAAAGGTGATACAGCAGGAAACCTTATCTTCAAAGGTACGGCGAGAAATTTCAATCCCATGATGGCTACCGCTGGCAATATCACCATTGCAGAAGTAGAGGAACTGGTACCTGCGGGTGAATTAGATCCGAATGAAATTCATACTCCCGGAATATTCGTAACGCGAATATTTAAAGGAAATCATTATGAAAAAAGAATTGAGAACCTAACCACCTTATAACATGGCACTCGATAAATACGGCATTGCCAAGCGCATCGCGCAAGAAGTAAAGGATGGTTATTATGTAAACCTGGGTATCGGCATTCCTACCTTGGTAGCCAATTACATTCCTTCTGATATACAAGTCATGCTGCAATCGGAAAACGGTTTGTTAGGCATGGGAGCATTTCCAACGAAAGACAAAGTGGATCCGGACATGATCAATGCCGGTAAGCAAACGGTAACTACAATAGATGGTGCCGCTCTTTTCAATTCAGCAGAAAGTTTTGCGATGATCAGAAGTGGTAAAATCGATTTGACAATTTTAGGTGCCATGGAAGTTTCTGAACAAGGAGACATTGCCAACTGGAAAATCCCGGGTAAAATGGTAAAAGGAATGGGAGGAGCAATGGACCTTGTCGCTTCTGCACGCAACATCATTGTGGCCATGCAACATACCAGCAAAGACGGTCAATCCAAACTATTGAAAACATGTAGCCTTCCCTTAACGGGATTGCACTGCGTGAAAAAAGTATTTTCCGATCTCGGCGTATTTGACATCTTACCCGAAGGCGGATTTAAATTACTCGAAAGAGCTCCTGGTGTGAGTGTAGAAGAAATCATCCAAGCCACAGAAGGCAAACTAATTGTAGAAGGAATAATTCCTGAAATGATTATCCATTAAATAAAAAAAAGAACACTATGCGTAGCTTACTTATTTTATGTTGTATTGCTCTTGTTCTAAGTGCGTGTGATGCGCTCAATTCGGCTAGCAGTTCTTCCGGTTCAGGCAATGGATCTGCTTTAGATCTCAATCTATTCCCCATCGATAAAGACAAGGAACTGGGAAACCAGGTCGCCGGACAAATTTCAGGCGATCCTAAAACCTATCCCTTATTGGATGAGACGAAGTATGCCAAAGCATACGGACACATTCACCGCATCACCAATAAAATTTTAAACTCCGGCAAATTAGAACATCGTAACGATTTTGATTGGCAGGTAAAATTAATCCAAGACGACAAAACGCTCAATGCTTTTTGTACACCCGGCGGAAAAATTTATGTCTATACCGGCCTTATTAAATACCTGGATTCAGAAGATGACTTAGCAGGAGTAATGGGACATGAAATCGCACATGCTGACAAGAGACACAGCACAGAAGCCATGACACGTGACTTAGGAATCACAACACTTCTTAATATTGTAGCAGGACAAAATCAATCCATGCTGGTGTCGCTTGCTAAAAACTTAAGTGATTTGAAATATTCCAGAACACACGAGACCGAAGCGGATTCTTATTCGGTGCAATACTTATCCGGAACAAATTACAGATGTAATGGAGCCGCTTCCTTCTTTCAGAAATTACAAGCCGCAGGTAGTTCACAAGGTCCGGAGTTTTTATCTACTCATCCTGATCCCGGAAACAGGATACAAAACATCAATGCACAGGCTAAAACGAAAGGTTGCAATACAACGAATTCTGCACCTGACGCGCAGTACGCAGACTTCAAAGCAAGTCTTCCTTAATTATACTCAAGGTATACAGGAAAATGATCGGAGTATCCTCCGTAATATTTTTTTCCCTGGTACGACCTGAACGGACCGTTGTGAAGGACTTCTTTGTAATGCAAAAAAGCAGGATGATATACCGCAGCACTGTTTGATTTATACACCGCATTGCTATTCTTTTTATCCTGTTTCCAATTGTCAGATAACAAAATCTGATCATAGATCTGCCAGTCTTTTTTATATTTGGTACTGCCCACTTCAGCTGTAGACAAAGACGCGAAAGGATTAAATATTTTTTTCTCTTTTGTCAAATTAAGAATGGATGCATCTGACGGCGTATCATTAAAATCACCCATGATGATGATCTTGCTGGAAGGACTATGACTTAAGACCGAATCAACCGAATGCTTCAAGACAGCAGACAAGAGCATGCGTTTATCCTTTGATTCTTCGGTGCCTGTTCTTCTGGAAGGCCAATGGTTTACATAAACCCATACTGTATCCCCTGTCAGCAAACCCTTTACTGCCAATACATCTCTTGATTCTAAACAGTCTTGTTCTTTACAAGGTCTAAGTATTTTATGAAACAAAGGTTTGAATTTTGGTGAATACACCAACGCAACATCGATCCCTCTTGGATCCTTTGATTCTTCTTGTATACAGCGGTAATGCTTATTCAGCAATTCCGATGTCCTCAGCAATTCTTCTACGACTTCTTTATTTTCTATTTCTGCCAGACCCAATAGTGTCAATCCTTCTTTATCAAAATCAGCAATGACTTTTGCCAGATGATGCTGTTTGTTCTTATACTTTTCTGTATTCCATTTTAAGGAAGAATAAGGCAGAAAGTCATTATCCGATTTATGAGGATCGTCCAGGGTATCAAATAGGTTTTCAACATTATAAAAGACGATCACTCCGGTTTTCTTCGATTCCTTATAGCCTGTAGCCCAGCTAAAAAGGCCCAACAGCAAGCCAGCAGAAAGCATTAAGAGAACTATAGTTCTAAAACTCATTAATTAGTATTATTTTTGACTACAATATACAACATCCTATTTATGAAAAAATCAGAGATTAAGATCATAATTGAACTAGACGATAAACACGTTCCGGAAAAAATACTTTGGGAAGCAACGGACGGACCTTCAGATCGCTTACAAGCTACCGATGCCATCAGCATTGCCATTTGGGATCATGTACAATTAAACACGATGCGCATGGATCTTTGGACGAAAGAAATGCCCGTGTTGGAAATGAAACGCTTTTTCATAGAAGCGATCGGCGGGATGGCAGATACCTTGCAAAATGCAACGGGTGATGATAAAATGGCTAAAATGATTCGTTCTTGCTGCACAGAACTTGTTGAGCACGTAAGGAAGACTGAAGAGAGTAAGTAGAGGAACGAGCTAGGAGCTAGGAGGTACGATAATAATATACTCGTACCTCCTAGCTCCTAGCTTGTTCCTTTTTTTTATTACTTCGCTACTTCAATTTTTTCAACCCATTTGTTTCCTGAAGCTGTAAACAAGATGACATGGTATAAGCCTTGTGTAAATGCAGCAACAGACACATCATGAGATGAAGCACTCATGTCCTTCTCTTGGTATACCACATCTCCATTCACATCCACAATCATGATACTCTGAATAGGATCTTGTGCAAACCCACTCAAATGCACTGAAGTTGTGGCAGGATTTGGATACAATCTGAATCGATCGCCAGACGTTTCATCCTCTGTACCTGTACATACTGACAATGCTAATACAGCAGCATCAGACAAGATACTATTTGAACAACCTGAAACAAGAACAGTATAGCTTGCCGCATCAGTAGCCGACACTCCGTTGAGGTTTAAAGAAGAACTGGTTTGCGTTAACAAGTCAACGTTATCTTTTTTCCATTGGTATGAAACAGAAGGTCCTGAAGCTACTACATTGAACGTCACATTTGCCCCCGGGCAAACGGTTTGTCCTACAGGCTGAGTATTTATAATAAGATTTTGAATCGTTAATTGAGCGATATTTGAAGTCACTGTACCGCAAGAATTCGTAACATCCACCGTATAATTACCAGCATCTCCAAACACGATAGAAGCAATGCTATAAGTACTTGATGTAGATGCACCACCAGCATTGGATGATCCTAGCTTCCATTGGTATGTTAATGTTCCAGATCCTGTAGCAATAACATTTAGATTAAAGGCATTGCCAGTACAAAGGTTTGAGAACGCTGCAGGTTGTGTGTTAATGGTAACCGGTGCATTAGACGCAATGGTCGTGCTGGTTGTATTAGAACAAGCTCCGTTGGTAACCGTCCACTCAAATACAGATGAAGCACCGATAGTCAATCCTGTTACAGCTGAATTAGGATCAGATGGCGTTGTTACTGTTCCTGTACCAGATGTTTTTGCCCATGTTCCGGTACCTGTCGCAGATAGTGTACTCGAAGTTACACCGCAAAGATTTTGATTAGTTCCGGCACTACCTGTAGCCGGAGCAGAAACAATGAGACTGACTTGATCTGTTCCCGAGCATGCACCGGCTGTTACGGTCCATGTCAATACAGTAGTAGCACCTACTGTTAAACCTGTTACTGCTGAATTGGGATTGGTTGGATTAGTTGCCACTCCTGAACCTGATGTGGTTGTCCATGTTCCACTGCCTGCTGCAGCCAATGTTGAACTCGTTACATTACATAAAGGTTGATCACTACCGGCATTCGCAGAACCTGCAGCAGATACAGTAATGATCATATCAGAAGTTGCAGTACAAGATCCATTCGTGACAGTCCATCTCATGGTAGTAGTACCTCCAATCGTAAGGCTATGCACATTCGTGGTATTGCTGGATGGATTTGCAGCTACCCCTGAGCCAGAAACCGTTGTCCACAATCCTGCACCTGTAGAAGCCATTGACGCATTAGTTACATTACATAATGCTTGATCCGGTCCCGCATTTGAAGTAGCCGGTGAGGAAACGGTGACCGTTACATTTGAAGATGTAATACAAGCTCCGTTGGTAATTGTCCATGTAAAGGTAGAAGAGCTTCCAACTGTTAATCCCGTCACTCCCGACGTTGCACTTGAAGGAGTAGTCACTGTTCCACTACCAGAGAAAACAGTCCAGGCACCTGTACCTGGAGAAGGATTGCTACCGGATAGACTCGCGATAGTTGCATTACATATATTTTGTGCGGTGCCAGCATTTGCAGTAACCGGTGTACTCACTGTTAATGTCGCTGCGCTTGATGTTACTGTTCCGCATGTATTGGTTACATCTACGGTGTAACTGCCTGCATCACCTGCCGCTACCGGTGAAATGCTATAACTCGCTGTTGTTCCTCCTGTGCCTGTAGAAACATTCACGCCGCCTTTTTTCCATTGGTAAGAAGTTGCACCCGTTGCTGTAACAGAAAAATTAGCAGAGGTTCCGGTACATCTTGTTAAGTCCGAGGGTCCTGTTGAAATAGAAGGCAGCGTACAACTGGCATAAGTATACTGTGCAAAGAAAATATCCTGACCGCCATTGGCAGTAAATGCAGTGGAGGTTCCTGCACCTGGATCATAATCTCCATTACCATTATTATAACCCGTTACATATAATTTATTATTTACAAAATCTATTCCTGATCCTTCTTCATTTCCTGCCCCTCCAATAGAAGAAGCAAAAAGACAATTTCCTGTTGAGAAAGTATATCCTGCCATAAAAGCATCTGTTCCTCCAGCACTAGTCAAGACATTAGAGTTCCCGAAATCTGTTGGCGTATTTTCATAGGAGCCGGTAACAAATAAATTTGAACCTGATAGCTTTATATGAGTTGCTTTTTCATTTCCAGCCGAACCAACTGTTTTATGCCATTGATAAGCTAAGGCACTGGAATACTTTGCCACAAACAAATCTGTACCCGATGAGCCTACTGCTATGGCATTAGCTGTGCCTACAGGATCCGGATCAAAGTCTATTGCCAGCGCGTCTTTTGCAAAATAACCGCTGATTGCAAAATCTCCACTGGCATCTACTGCAATAGCCGTTGCGCCTTCAAATAATGCATTACCCATGTTGAAAGAGTTAACATAAGCACCGGCGGAAGAATATTTGGCAACAAAAATATCACCGCTTGTACTTCCTCCACCTGTTTCAGATAAATTGGCCGTACTCGCTGATGGATCGAAGTCTATGTTTTGGCCTCTGAAAATACCGGTTACATATACGTTACCCGAAGCATCATTCCCTACTCCATACCCTTCATCGGAAACAGATCCACCAGCGCTCAACGCCCATAAACATTTACCGCCACTGTTATACTTTGCAACAAACGCATCATAACTTCCATTAGAAGTTAAATTTACTGGTGTAAACGGACCCGGATCGGGTGATGAGCCTATTGTAGAACCAGGGTTGAAATTTATGCCTGTACCTTGAAACACACCTGTTACATATACGTTACCGCTATTATCAACAGATATACCTCTTACTTGCGCACCATCCGTTACTAAAGTCGGTCCGAAACTAATCCCCCATTGGATCACATAATCCTTATCGTACTTGATAATAAAAGCCGACCCCTGACTACCTACCAGCTTGCCGGAAAGGTTATCTTTCGCGAAAAAAGAGTTAGCGGTGCATGTTCCTACTACATATATATTTTTAGAAGCATCCACATAAATTTTAGTGGAAACATCATTGTCCGCATTGGATCCCACTCTAAAAGCGGCATTTGTACCTGAAGCGGTCAAAAAGCCTGTCGATCCATATTTTGCAATGTATAAATCACCATTGGGAGACAATTGACTACTTAATGGTTTAGCTGTACCTGCAGGGTTAAAGTTAATAGCAGAACCATGTATTACACCTGTAGCATAAATCAGGTTAACATTAGACCCTGCATTTGAATCCAACACTGCAATGGATGTACCATAGTCATTGTTTGCTCCTCCTATGGATCTTACAAAATCAAAAGTGGGTTGAGCCATCGCAACCAATATATTCAGGCTTGACACAGCAAATCCTAATACGAGGTAACGTAAAACTTTTTTCATAGCGGTAAAATTTAATCTTCGCTTTCGTTATCAATAGAAAGCTAATAATACATTGTTTTTTTCAAAGTGCAAACAATGAGCTTGAGATCAGGCCTTTTTTACTATTTTTCAAGTACTAATCTAACCCATGAATGCTTATCATCATAGTTTAGTTTGATGATATACATACCTGCTACCTGAGAAGACAGGTCTATCACAGACACTACTTTCCCTTCTCCATGTATTTCATCGGAAGTAATACTTTCCCCAAGGGTGTTAAACACTTCATAGGTCAAAGTGCCTGCCGCATACATGTCCATATCCAAATGGTATATACCCGTACTTGGATTTGGATAAATGTTAAACAACGTCCCATCAATAGCTTCTTCTATACCGGTACAAGTAGACAGTGAAAGATCTACATCATCAGAGAATGTAGGCGGAGGGCAAAGACCTCTTACTTCACAGTAATAAGTAGCGACATCTGTAAGATCAGCATTCGATATTTTTAAAGTCGCCGACTGCGCTCCTGATACCCTTCCTCCATTCGTCATGTTCACACCACCCTTCACCCACTGGTAAGTCAGGTTATTACCCAAAGCCACAAGACCAAAGGTTACCGTTTGTCCTGTACACACAGACTGACTCAATGGTTGAGAAGCGATCGAAGGACTTTGGAAGCTTAAGCTGGCTGCCGCTGAGAATACACCGCCACTACAAGATCCACCAGTCACTACGCAACGGTAGTTTCCACGATTGCTAAATTGCGTACCAGTTATAATAAGTGTAGAAGTAGTCACGCCAGATACACCTGATCCATTTGACAGGTCAGCATAAGAACCTCCCGCAGGTTTAAATTGCCATTGGAACGAAATTGCTCCCGGAGCCTGTATCGTAAAGGAAGCAGACTGACCTAAGCAAATCACAGAACTGATCGGTTGTTTAGTAATCGCCACCCCTGCTCCTACTGTCATGGTTACCGTGTTAGAGGTAACCGGAACACCGCAAGAACTACTGATCACACAAGTATAAATATCGGCATCAGCTGCTGCTACCGGAGAGAATACAACAGAAGAAGTTGTCGAACCTGAAATAGAACCACCGTCTACCATGTCTACACCGTTCTTTTTCCATTGATAGGTAAGACTAGGACCTGTAGCCGTCAAATCAAAATTAGCGGCTTGTCCCAAACAAGCACTGACATCTGTAGGTTGCATCGTGATCGCAACAGAAGAAGTCACTGCCAAAGTGGAAATATTACTTGTTGCTGTTCCGCAAATTCCTGTAATGTCTAAGGTATAATCACCGGCATCACCCGTTACAACAGATGAAATAGTCAGAGTTGCTGTCATTGCTCCACTGATGGTACCTCCATCTGTAAGGTTTACACCGTCTTTTTGCCATTGGTAAGTGATACCCGTACCTGACACAACTGCAGTAAAGGAGGCTGAACTACCTGCACATAAGTTTTGATTCGCTACCGGTTGATTATTGATAACAATAGAATTGTTCACGACTAAAGTAGAGATTGTACTGGTCAATGGAACACCACAACCTGCCGCGGACACATCTACCGTATAATTACCGGCATCTCCGGCTGCTACAGCAGAGATAGTTAAAGTTGCTGCGGTTGCTCCGGAAACAGTTCCTCCATCTACTAAACTTACACCAGCCAGTTTCCATTGATAGGTTAAAGAAGAACCGGTTGCCGATACACTAAAGGCTATAGGATTTCCAGTACAAACCGTTTGAGTAGCTACTGGTTGTGTGGTAATAGATGCACCAACATTAACTACTAAAGCAGATACAGCGCTTGTTACCGGTGATCCGCAAACACCCGTGATGTTCACCGTATAATTTCCGGCATCACCCGATACTAAAGAAGAGATCGCTAAGGCAGAAGTAGTCGCGCCGCTGATCGTGCCGCCATCCACAACATCTACACCATTCAA
>JAQBNS010000163.1 GCA_028288405.1 Chitinophagaceae bacterium | reverse complement strand
AATATAGAAGGCTTTCTCAATCGGAAACTTTACGCCTTGAAATAAGGTGTTAGTAGTGACCGATTCATTGTACTTGCATTTCTTGCATTTACGCGCAAAGAGTTTGTCGCCTGTTACGTAAGTATCATTGCCACATTTCTTACAAACAAATCCATCTTGCCACTTCAATTCTTCTAAAAATCGATAACATGCTGCTTCATCAGGGAATATTTCATTGAACTCTTCCATCGAAACTTCCTGCAACAAAATACGTGATTTAGTTTCTTCTACCACCTGCTTTTTCAATTGCCAATTGTCGACATCGAGCTTGATGTTCATCTCATTGAGCTTGTCTGTCAAGGTTTGTAATTGTGTATTCTTCTCTGCCAACTGTAAAGACTGCTGTTCCAGCTGGTATGTACGTTGCTTTACTTTCTCCTCTAACTCCTGATTGATCGTATCTTTCATTTTCTCCTGCAATTGAAGAGAGTCTATCAATAGGTTCTGTGCTTCTTCTTTTTCTTTCTTAATCAATTTCAACTTATCAGCTAAAGCATAAGAGAATAACATGACTTCAACAACAAATGCGAAATTGAAAGTATAGAAAGTAAGGATATTCGATGGCAGTATATTCAGTTTTCTCAGTAAAAACACCGTCAAACTGACCAGTATAAACGAAGAGCCAATGATAAAGAAACGAGTAAACAATTTGCCTTGACGATACAAATAGATAGCTACTCCATACAAAAGGAGAAATGGCATATAAAATAAGAACGTACTGATCTTATAAAAAACAAGCTGGCCGATCAGTGAAAAGGCAAATGCCAAAACCGTTGATGCCAGACAAGCATACACGAGCATTTTAAATTTTTTCTTAATCTCTAAGAATGCTGTAGAATATAAGATATAGCTCAATGCCAATAAGGGCGGTGATAGAACAAAAAAGTAATGGTTCAATAATGGAACATCAGGCCAGAACAATTGAAACAACACGGTGTCCTCTCCGCCTGTATATAAGGCACAACATAGGACATAGAGCACATAGTATACATATACAGACTCTCTCGTAGACAAATAAATAAACAAATTATAAATTGCCATAATCAGCAGAATGCCGTAAAAAACACCCAGCCAATAGTACTCCGGAAGGAAATAAGACAACAAATAACTGTCTGAAACAATCATGACTAAAAAAGATGACTCATATTTAGATTCAACCCTGGCATAAAACCAATTGGTCTCACCATAAGGCACAGCCAGATCATACAATACATTTTTGTACAGGTATTGACGATTAGATATAGGTAAGTCAAAACCTACCGCAGGATGAGCGACTACACTTCCTGAATGTTGTATAGAAAATAATTGAATATTGGAATTATGAGCATCCGGAAATTCGAGAAAACGCTTATGTGTATCCTTCGCTTGATTATGCACAGGAAAACGTACCCACATCACCCGGTTCGGATGTTGGATGATAAAGGGATTGCTATGTTCCAGCGGCTGCCAGCCTTCTTTTTCTGAACTGACTTCTTGAAACGATGCAGATGGAGATACACCCTCCAACTTTTCAAAACAGCCTTCATCAAAAAACAATATATCTGAATGAGTAGTTACTTCACAAGGAGTAACATCGTTCAAAGCCAATGCTGCAAAGGAGTGCAGTGTAAGCAATGAAGCGAGATAAACAATAAATGCTTTACTCATGATTGAAAAATAGGAGTTCTGTAAGCCATTGAAAGATCCATTAGCCTTTGAATATACCCAAAAAAATAAGACAGCACAAAAAAAAGAGTCCCGCTACTAGCGAGACTCTTTTTATACCCATTTGAACCGGTTCAGACCAGCAGCAATTCCAATTCCGCAATCGTTGATTCTTCCCACACTTCTACAGACAATACTTCCAGCCCAATCATACTGTCTTCGCGGTGCAAATGGTATAAATCTGTAAATATTTCACCCAAATCATCGGTCACACTTATCATAGTCCTTCTTTCATCCAGTTGATTGTTTGAAAACTCCCCGTTGGCTATCATCGTGGTTTTGATCTTGTAGGTTACTTTGTAAGTATAACTCATGATACTACTCTTTAGGTGTTTCCGTTGATTTATGATGGTCATCTCCCCACCAGCATTGCTGCCATTTGTTTTTCATGTTTGCTTTTTCTTCAGGAGAAAGATGAGACATTTTTTCATTCCATTTTTCTCTCATTTTATTCTTCCACATGGCTCCGGGACCACGACCTCCGCCACATTTATTGCAATGTCCTTTCCCTTTTCCAAAACCAAATAAGATCTTAGAAAGAAGCAGTATACCTGCTGCCTGGCAGAAATTGATATACGGACCATTGAATAACTCTGGAACTAACCAGTTCCATAACGACATCACTACAAATATCACCGCTGTCACGAAAGCGATTCCGCAGATGATCATCAGTATAATTTTGCCTACCTTTTTCATAATTGTATGTGATTAATAATTTAGTTCTTTATATAAATATTGAAGGCGCTTTCTAAGATGCAATACCGCATAGCGCTTGCGGGATATCAAGGTATTCACAGCGACACCTGTTTCTTCTGAAATTTCTTTGAATCCTTTTTCCTCAAACTCATTCCAAACAAACACTGCTTTCTGTTCCGCCGGTAATTCATCTAAAGCTTCCATAATGGCGTCCCATATCACAGACTTTAGCATGGCATCTTCCGGTGTATTACCCAATGCCGGGATGATATTACCAATAGATAATTGATCGTCTTCACCGGATCCGGAGAACTGCGCGCCTCTGCTGAATGGTTCCGGTTTTTTCTTTCTATACCAATCGGTAATTTTATTACGTGCAACAGCATACATCCACGAAGTCACCTTATCCAATGAACCAATCATATCGTAACCATTGGCTAATTGAAAAAAGACATCCTGCAAAATATCCTCCGCGTCATCTTTGTCAGCAACACGCTGCTTAATAAAATTGAGAAGTTTGCCTCGGTCTTTTCGGACGGCTTCTTCAATCCTATCCTTTTTTATTTCAGCCATGGCAAGGTTTACTGCATCCATATCAGTATGGACGATTAATGAATACTTATATTTTAACCAATTCTTATTTTATCAAAGAAATAAAATAGAAGGTCTATCATACCTGAAAACTACCTTTAAAAGAGTATAAAACAGTTATAAATCGTAAAAAAGGCAGGCAAATCCTTCCCTTTAGCTATAATTTCATATTTTCGTAACCAAACTTATTTAAGGGTTCGATACGTTGTCATGAGCTTTATCCTTCGAAACCGTATTTCATTCATCATTTTTGCCATCCTGTTGTTTCTTACATCAGGTGCTTTTGTTCTCGCTTATTATTTTAATCCCGAACGCATGATTAAAGGGAAATGGGTGGAAACAGGATGGTCTTATGAAAATATAGACAAAAGAAGTTTTTTATACCGCGATGTGCATATGGCTCACAAACACGAGTCAGAATCGTGGAGATTTCTGGATAACAATCAACTCCATTTCTACAATGGAGAGGACGTTGCGGCAAAGGCAACATGGAGAATCAAAGGACGCGGACATGTGCTTCAGCTCACCTACGAAGACGGAGACATGGAGCTGTATGATATCAAAGAACTGAATGATCATGAATTGATCCTCAATTTTGATATTGGAATGGAATCCCGGGGAATTGCACGCCTCGTCTTTACCAAAGTAGCCAATAAATAGAACCTATGATTTCAGAAGATAAAGAGCACAGACAATATAAAAACAACCTGCATTTGGCTGCCACCACAGCGGCGGCAGCGGCTATGGTCAATGTAGCAGGCGTGATGGTTTTCTTTGCCTACACCTCCAACATTACAGGACACGTCGCTACCTTGGCGGAAGAATTAGTAAAGGGACATTGGTACCAGGCCGGGGTGGTATTCATCTGGCTTTTTATGTTTTTCGCAGGATCTTTTCTGGCTCAGTTCCTTATTACATTTTTTGAAAAATATGGTCCGTATTTGTCACATGCAACACCTATTATTTTAGAGAGTCTAGGGCTGCTGGCTATAGGTATTTACGGCCATTTATTTTATACGGAAAGCTTAAAGGAAACGGAAATACTCATTGCCTCCTTAATCTTCTGTATGGGGCTTCAAAATGGTATGGTAGCTACTATTTCCAATAACCAAGTCAAGACCACTCACCTTACCGGACTCATTACTGACCTTGGGAGAGAAATAGCCTGCGTATTTTTTAAGCGCTACAGAACACAAATAATGATGGAAAAAATAAAACTCCATTTCACTATTTTAAGCTGCTATTTAGGAGGCGGTATATTGGGTGGTTATTTCTTTATCGCCTATGACTTCCAGGTGTTCTACATGGTCGTAGCCATCCTGGCATTTGTGTTGTATGCCGATTTCAATAGTCTCCTGCTAGACAAGTCTTATAACCTGGTAAAACCTATAGTCAGTGTACTAAAAGATGATGAAGAAGATAATCTTTAGAATTAGTAAGACTTTTATTTCTAACCACTAACGTCTAACGACTATTCAAACAAAAAGCTGCCCTTTTGGGGCAGCCCTTGTTAAACCAACAACTATGAAAAAGATTATCCCAAATAAGGCTTAAGTGCCTTGCTGCGGGAAGTATGTCTAAGCCTTCTGATGGCTTTTTCTTTAATTTGACGAACACGTTCACGTGTTAAATTGAATTTTTCTCCGATCTCTTCCAATGTCATAGAATGCTCTCCGTTTAAACCGAAGTAAAGAGAGATGACATCTGCTTCACGCTGAGTAAGTGTAGACAATGCTCTTTGTACCTCGCGGCGTAAAGAGTCATTCATCAAGCCTGTATCAGGAGACCCTTCGTTTTGGTTTTCCAATACATCCAGCAAACTGTTTTCCTCACCTTGTACGAATGGAGCATCCATTGATACGTGACGACCTGAAATCTTAAGGGTATCAACAACCTCTGCAGTAGTCACTTCAAGTACTTCAGCTAATTCATCAGGTGAAGGCTCACGCTCAAACTTTTGTTCTAATTCTGAGAATGTTTTTGATATCTTATTTAAAGAACCTACTCTGTTCAATGGCAAACGCACAATACGAGATTGTTCAGCCAAAGCTTGTAGAATGGATTGACGAATCCACCATACTGCATAGGAAATGAATTTAAATCCTCTTGTTTCATCAAAACGCTGAGCGGCTTTGATCAAACCTAAATTTCCTTCATTGATCAAATCGCCCAATGAAAGACCTTGATTTTGATATTGTTTAGCAACAGAAACGACGAATCTTAGGTTTGCTTTGGTTAGTTTTTCCAACGCCAATTGGTCCCCTTCTCTAATCCTTTTGGCTAAATCTACCTCCTCATCCGGAGTTAACAGATCTACTTTACCGATTTCCTGCAAGTACTTGTCTAGCGACTGGCTCTCGCGGTTGGTGATCTGTTTACTGATTTTTAGTTGTCTCATTGAATGACGTAAGCCTTAATTTATTTCTTTTAAACTCAATCTTATAACGCAATCCGATTAAAAAAAGTTGCCCTACTGGCCGGCCACTTCATTTTTCTCCGGCTTAGGTATAAGTACTTTTCTGGAAAGCTTGTATTTGCCTGTTTTCTTGTCGATATCTATCAATTTTACTTTGATGTCTTCACCAACTTCTAACACACCGTCCATACTGTCCAGTCTTTCGTGTTTGATTTCAGAGATATGCAACAAACCGTCTTTTCCTGGCAAGAATTCAACGAAAGCGCCATAAGCAGCTACCGCTTTTACTTTACCTTCGTACACATCACCGATTTCAGGAAGCGTAACGATAGCAGATACTTGTCTCTTCGCATTCGCCAGGCTATCGCCGTCTCTTGCAAAGATACTTACTACTCCCATTTCATCTTTCTCTTCGATGATCACAGTAGCACCAGAAGTTTTCTGAATTTCCTGGATGATTTTACCACCTGGGCCGATTACAGCACCAATCAATTCTTTCGGTATACGGATCACTTCTACACGAGGAGCATGAGGCTTCAACTCTGTGCGAGGCTTATCCAATGTTTTCTTTAGTTCATTCAGGATGTGAGCACGTCCTTTATTCGCTTGTTGAAGCGCTTGAGACAAAATATCGTAAGATAAACCGTCTACTTTAATGTCCATTTGACAAGCCGTGATACCTTTATCTGTACCTGTTACTTTAAAGTCCATGTCTCCTAAGTGATCTTCATCACCCAAGATGTCCGACAATACTGCAAATTTGCCTTTGTCTGTGATCAATCCCATAGCAATACCAGATACCGGACCTGAAATAGGCACCCCTGCATCCATCAAAGCCAAAGTACCCGCACATACAGTTGCCATAGAAGAAGAACCGTTTGATTCCAGGATATCCGATACCACGCGAACGGTGTAAGGGTTTTCCGAATCTTTAGGCATTACTTTCTTCAGAGCTCTCAAAGCAAGGTTACCATGTCCTACTTCTCTTCTTCCCGGACCACGGTTAGGTTTTACTTCACCGGTAGAAAAACCAGGGAAGTTATAGTGCAACATGAAACGGTTGGTACCGCTGAACATCGCGCTGTCGATTAATTGTTCGTCTAGTTTTGTACCCAAAGTACAAGTAGTCAATGACTGAGTTTCTCCACGAGTAAAGATGGCTGAACCATGTGCTGATGGTAAGTAATTTACTTCAGACCAGATCGGTCTGATCTCATCCAATGCTCTTCCATCCAAACGCTTGCGGGTATCCAGTACCATGTTACGCACCGCTTCTTTTTCGATGTCGTGGTAGTATTTCTTGATCAAACCAATATTCTCTGTGTGATCAGCAGGTAAAGCCGCGATGTATTCTGCGATCACCTGACCGAAATCTACTTTACGTTGGTTTTTATTAGGATTGCCTTTTGTAGCAACCGCATATACTTTATCGTACAACAGATCATGAAGTTTTTTCTTCAAGTCAAGATCGTTTGTCTCATGGGAGTATTCTCTTTTTACTGTTTTACCAGCCGCTGCTTCCAGCTCTTTCAAAACAACACATTGTTTCTTAATCGCTTCGTGAGCTAACTTGATAGCTTCCAACATTAAGTCTTCGCTTACCTCGTTGGCTTCACCTTCAACCATTACTACGTTATCATAGCTGGCTGCTACCATCAAATCCAATTCCGCCACTGCGATTTGAGCAGGCGTAGGGTTAATGATGAAATTACCTTCGCTTCTTACAATACGTACTTCAGAAAATGGACCGTTGAATGGAATATCAGAAACTGCAATAGCTGCTGCTGCTGCAAGAGCTGCAAAAGCATCTGGTAATACTTCTTTATCGGCAGAAATTAAGGTAATGCTTACTTGTGTATCAGAATGGAAGTCTTCGTTGAACAATGGTCTCATTGCTCTATCTACCAAACGGGAAATCAAAATTTCGTAATCAGAAAGTCTGGCTTCTCTTTTCAAGAAACCTCCTGGAACTTTACCATTCGAAGCAAATTTTTCTTGGTAGTCAACAGAGAGTGGTAAAAAATCAACGCCTTCTTTTGCAACTGGATTAGAAACAATAGTCGCCAGCAGCATCATATTTCCCATCTTCACTACGGCCGAACCGTCTGCCTGCTTTGCTAACTTACCTGTTTCAATAGTGATCTCGCGGCCATCATCCAACAGGATTTTTTTTGTAATTACTTGAAGTGACATATGTTATCTTGTTTGTAGCGTATGTGTGTATCGTATCTTATTAATAGCAAAAATCCCCTCGTTATGTAGGGGAAGAAAATCAAAAAGGGAATCCTGTTTTTGAATCCCCTTTCTGAAATGAATGTGAGTGAATTACCTTCTCAGGTTCAACTCGCTTACTATAGCTCTATATCTTGCAATGTCTGTTTTCTCTAAATAGTTAAGCAATCTTCTGCGTTTACCTACCAATTTCATTAAGCCTAATTGCGTAGAAAAATCTTTGCGATTAAGTTTCAAATGTTCTGTCAAATGCGAGATTCTGTGAGAGAATAAAGCAATTTGAGATTCAGAAGAACCTGTATCTGTATCGCTTTTTTTAATGCCACTTTTCTTGAAAATGTCCTTTTTGATTTCTGATGTTAAATACATATTAACCAGCTATTTTTATATCTTTTAAGACTGCAAATATACTATTATTATTTATTTCTCAAAAATATTCCTTTAACTATCTTTTTTATTTTATCCCAGAAAATGAAATAAAAGTCGGATTCAAAGATTCTGGAATCGTTTTTCGCCTGCCGGAGAAAAAACAGCCCTACTGGTAACATGGCCACATTTCCCAGCCACATGCCTACATATCCTTCTACAATACCCTCTCTGGTCCACTTTTCCCCAATCATAGAAAAGATATAATAGAGTATAAAAAAGCAGATACTGACCAAAACAGGCACTCCTAATCCTCCTTTTTTGATAATTGCCCCCAAAGGAGCCCCGATTAAGAATAAAACCAGGCAAGCCCAAGCCTGAGTGTATTTTTGATATTTGGTCACCTTATACAGGTTTTTCTCTTTTTCGATCTGCCCCAATCTTTCCGATTGACCTTCTGCATAAGCTTTAACGGATCTGGCCGCTTGAACCGCTTTTGACAAGGCTATTTCCTTTTTATCTTTTTCTATCAGAGCAGACAGACTGACTTGTCCTTTTTTGTAAGGAGATTTAATCGTATCGTTCTGAAACAGATAATAATAGTATGCTTTTGAGCCCAATTCCGCTTGTTGACGGATCATTTTAGAATCATTTGACAAGGAGTCAATTCCGTCCGTCAACTGCCCACCGTTTTTCATGAGCCGGTTTCCGGAAAATAGTTCTTCCTTGGTCCTGTTCAGGTCAAAAGAGGCCAAACTGAAAACCAGTTTATTCTTCTTAAAAGTATTGCGAATGAACTGTTGTGGATTAATGGGATTGCTCGTCTCTGATTGTTGCTCATTATAACTTGCACCATCAAACAACTCCATCACCAGGTATCTGTTATCCATAGCCATGTACATCATAGCAGAATCCGCCAGTATCACATCTGTATTCCCTCTTCCTTGAGAATGATCATAGATCATGATGTTTTTCAACATCGTTCCATCGGGTGATTTACCCGAAATCCGGATACTGTAGCCAGGGATACCTTGATAGAAAACTCCATCTTTTAAATTGAGTGAAAGCTTCTTTTGACGAAGATCATAAAGCAAACTGTAAGCTTTCAAATTGGCATAAGGAATTACCCGATCATTGAACCATAGCATGAAAATACTAAGGGAAGCAGCGAATATAAAAATAGGAAGGATAATGCGAATCAATGAAATACCAGAACTCTTGATCACAGTCAATTCATTGAACTCTCCCAGCCCACCATAAGTAATAAGACTGGCCAGTAATATGCCTAAAGGAAAAGTAACGGGAAATAAGAATAAACAGAAGTAAGATATCAACTCCGCCCAGTCTAAAACAGTAAGTCCTTTGCCCAATAATTCGCTAAGGTAACTAAGGATAGTCTGCGTAAGAAATATAAAAGTAATCACCGATACCGTCATGAGAAAATTGACGATGAAGGATTTAAATATAAAAAGATCAAGCTTTTTGATCATTTCTGCCATTTGTTTATGAAGCTGCTAAACTAACAATTTAAATTCAATTATTCTGTCTTATACCTGCTACTCTGTCAGGCTTATTGGAATCCGGTACATATGCTGTGCCAGTTCTACAGTCAGTATATAAAAGCCAGGCTTGAGCCCCTGTATATTCTTATGACCTGAAGTCATCTCTTTATCTTTCCATACTAAATTACCATCTGCCGAATAAAGCACAGCATCAATAACAGTATATGTTTCTGGTATGTTTATAGTTAAATTCCCTCCGCCAGACACGGACCAAAAAATACCCGTTTCATGCTGCCGATCGATTCGTTTATAGCGCTCACAATGATACTCCTCTGTTCGACAAGGTCTGATCAATACAAAATCTGAACTACGTTCAGGCAGCTTACATTCAAAGCTATTGGCATCAAGTTGTTTACAAACCAGAGCTACTGCACTTTCAGGAGTATAATACCACCAGGATATTTCTTTGGCAGGCGTTTGAGAAGAAACAAACAGCAAGAGTTGTTCATCGTTTTCAATCTTATAATTCCATTCTAAACTGTTCTCAGCCAACACATCAAATCCACAACCCATAATGGGAAGTACCACTCGATCTGCGACCTTTATCCATTGACTGGGATTGGTCAAGCGACTAAGAAACTCTTGTCGATTAGAAAAAGGAAAAGCACATTCAAACTGTGCCTGTAAAAACTCATCGAGCGCTAACGCGTTCTGTCCTTCTGTTAATCCGGGAGGAAGATGTGAACTTTGATTGGTAGGCGAAAAAGAAGTACTCAACCAACCACCATTATAATCTGTCAAACCAAATAAAAATTGAGGAGAGAGAAACGAGCCTTGAAAGATCAGCAGTTGATCTCCTGCCAGAGATAATCCGAAAAAACCACTGACACCTTGAGTAATAAAACCAGGATCGTTAGGATAATGGATCTGCTGACCTGCCATAATACCACCCGATGGTACCGTGTAAGTAATCAATCCTTCACCTGGTCGAAAAGCAGAAGTGTTGGCATTCCACCCGCAATCGGTAATGAAAAATTGAGTTCCTGGTTGTAAATTAACCAAGGGTAAAATAGAAAACTCATCTGGATCTTTGAAATTATACCCTACGACAACCAGATCTCCTGGTGCTAAAGGTTGACCTACGACAGATGAAATAGAAAGAAAGCATCCGAAAACGATGGCGCATTGCCTTGCAAAAAATAAGAACATATACCTAAAAATTAGCCTGTTATTAAAAAAATAGACGCTTCAATGATACAAAAAAACAGGCATAAAAAACAATTTATTTTTATGCAATCGACTGATTGAGCATAATTATTAACTAAATCTGTTTTATTTTTATAAAATAGGTCGTAGTTTCGCACTCCCAATTAATGGCGAGGTAGCTCAGTTGGTTAGAGCGCAGGATTCATAACCCTGAGGTCACGGGTACAACTCCCGTTTCCGCTACACGTAAAGCTCTGGAAATCAAAATTTTCAGGGCTTTTTATATGAATTTTATTCTGTGAAAAAAGATAGTGACATATTCATATTTTACGCAATACTTTATCAGAAATAGAATTGGATCTATGTAGGAATGTCGGATGAATTGGAAATAAGAGTTGATCAACA
>JAQBNS010000159.1 GCA_028288405.1 Chitinophagaceae bacterium | reverse complement strand
AATTTTCTTTTACCCAACTCCAATGCCCCTTTCTAATCCCTCTGCTGAGCAAAGAAGCGATCATGCTTTCATACCCAAAAAACACTTCGTCTGCTCCCTGACCTCCTACGATTACTTTCACGCCATTTTCTTTAGCCATAGCAATCAAAAAGCCATGCGCCATAATGGACGGATCTCCAAAGGGTTCTTCCTGAACGGTTATATAATGCACGAGATGATCAGCGATGCTTGTCTGATTCAATTCTTTCCAATGGAGATCAATTTTATCGGTGCTCCATTTTTCTTCTACTGCTTTTACGTACTGAGATTCGTCCCATTTGCTATTCGCGCTTTGTGCCGTAAATACGGGAGTGGAAGTCGTTTTTGTTTTTGCCATTGCGCCAACCACGATGGAAGAATCCAGTCCTCCGGATAAGGTTGCTCCGATTTTAACATCGGATAACAATTGACTACTTACCGCTTCTTCAATAATGGATTCCAGTTGGCTTCGTAGTTCTTGATCAAAAGGTCGTTTATCCTTCTCTTTTATCTTTGGCAAACGCCAGTATTGTTCTTCTTTGAATGATCCATCGCCAGCCTTTATCTTTGCATAATGTCCTTGTCTGAAACTGTTTATTTCTTTGAAAAATGTTTGATTGTCTAAATGACCATAATTCCCTAAAGCCAGGTATTCGACCACTGCCGTTTCATTCATCAATGGATGCTCTTGATCCTCGATTAAAGGTTTGATTTCACTGGAAAATAATAAGGCACCATCAGGGCTTCTTCTATGATAAAGCGGTTTTTGTCCATACCTGTCGCGGCAAACAAACAATGTTTCTTCCTTGCTGTCCCAAATAGCAAATGCCCACATACCGACTAAATGCTGCAGCATTTTTTCTCCTAAATGAACATATAACAGCAATAAAGTTTCTGTGTCAGACAATCCCCGAAATGTTACATGAGGTAAAAAATCATTCCGTAATTTCAAGTGATTGTATATTTCTCCGTTGTGCACGATAACATACCTGTTATCTTCCGTTTGCATGGGCTGAGCTCCTGCCTCGCTAAGATCCAATATTGCGAGTCTTCGATGGGATAAGACCACTTGCTTTTCCTGAAAAATGCCCTCACCATCGGGACCCCGATGAGCCAATAAGCGATTTGCCCGCTCAGCGAAAAGTAATGCTTTTGTCGTCTCTCCTCCTAGGGCAAATGCAATGCCGCACATTTTATGGGATTTTTAGCTCGTTATGATCCCCAATATAAATAAAAAATCCCTATTCATCTAGTGAGCAGAACCGATTTCAATCCGCGGCCTGTCCCCTGACAGGCCGCAATCTGTCTATTACAAAATCACAGCAGATGGCCTGTCGGGGGACAGGCCATGGATAAGACCTTTCAAAAATTGAATATTATATTATTGTGTATAGTTTTAAATCAGCAAGCAAGTATTTTGTAGTATGAGGGCATTCCCCTGCGGGTCGGGCTTTCGCCACTCGTTTTTTTCTTTGAATTAACCATACATCATATAGTAATCCTGATACTCAAAGAAAAAGAACTCAAACAATGGCTCAATCCCTAATGCGAATCCACTTATTCAATCCTCTGCCTGTCCCATGGATAGGAGGAAAACTGGTTAAGTATTATCATTAGCCGGCATTAATTTTTCAAACTTCATCAACTCCATCAACACTTCTTTCATACTATGCTTCGGCTCCCAATTCAATTTTTCTTTCAATTTAGAAATGTCGGCAAGCTGCACTTCTTTATCTGCTTTCCTAAACCGGTGAGGATCAGTTTTGACCTGTATGTCCTGTTTTAAAATTTTAGACAGTTCCTGAATCAATTCTTTTACTGATGCGCCTTTGCCGGTAGCGATATTGTATACTTCCGTTCCACTGTGTTCGCTTTGTCCCAGTGTGATCATAGCTGTAGCGGTATCCCGGGTGGAAATATAATCTCTGACAGGAGTAATATTACCCAACTCCAGCACCCTGTTGCCACTGCGCAACTGACTGATGATTTCCGGAACAATATGCGCATTCGTTTCGCGCAAACCGATATTATTAAATAGACGACAAATAGTAATACGTATGCTTGTATCCTGCCAGCGACACAATTCTTCTGCAAACCATTTGCTCCATCCATACACATCAACGGGAGCTATTTTGGCTTCTTCCTTTAAAGGCTCAGGGGTATCATGGTATACTGCTCCTGTCGATGCCAAAATAAAATGCTTGCAACCAAATTTAACTGCGGCATTCAATACCGACAACGTACCTTCCACATTGATGCGCAGCGTGCGCTCTGGCTGTGCATTGCATTCGGGAATGTAATGAATGGCCGCCAAATGAAAAACGCGCGTTGGCTTTAATAAGGCCATGGTTTCATTGACTGATTTGACATCTGTGATATCAATTTTATAATGCGGCACATCCCTTATATCTTCTATCTGAGGAGCTATTCTATTCTCATTGTCTATGATCGCGACTTCTCTCCCCGCCGCCTTGAGTTGCCGCACCAATTCATTCCCAATAAATCCTAATCCACCTGTTACTATATCCATGGTCAATTCTTCAACGCAGTCTGATACAATGTATTCAATTTTTCATTACACACAGCAAGTGAAAATTTGTCTTCCATAAAAGCTCTGCCTTTTTTACCCATCGCCGCTCGTAAAGGCGCCTCACTCATTTTCCTCAATGCTTCAGCCAACGCTGTATTGTCGCATTCATTTACCAATAATCCTGTCTGATCGTGTTGGATCGCTTCAGGAATACCTGCGTGGTGCGTACTGATGACAGGCATTCCAGTGCAACAGGCCTCCAGAATAGAAATAGGCAAACCTTCTTTCGTACCGGCCTCATCCGTGCGACAGTTCAATACAAAAACATCCGCCTTACTTCTGGTTTGTTTTAATTCTTCTTCTGAAAGTCTTCCCAATAATTTCACAGTAGACAACTGATGAGAGGCGATGGCCTTCTGTATTTCTTTCTTTTCTTCTCCCTCTCCTGCCAGCCATAATTCTGCTTCGCCTGGTGTGGGATAAGCCTGTTCAAAAGCGTGGACTAAATCCGGAACACCCTTCTTAGCAGTCAGTCGGCCGGCATGCAAAAACACCAATGGTTTGGTATGCAACGAACGATCTACAAATGGAAATTCTTCCAACGGAACACCGAGGTAGGAGACTTTAATTTTTTCTTTTGGACAGCCGATAGCGATCAATCGATTGACCATTTCATCAGAGATAGCAATGGCATAGACGATCTGATCAAAGAGCGACTGCAATTGCCTGCGGTATGCCGGCCATCTTAAAGGAGCCGATGAAATATCAAACCCGTGAAAGGTGACCACTAAAGGTATATCAAGCTGCTTGCAAAGAGGTGCAATCAACACACCGTTTGTTCCAAAATGCGCATGTACCAAATTAATTTCCTGCGCGCGCAATTCTTTAGTCAATTCTCTGGTAGATTTTTCACTCAACGAAGAGGCGAAAAATTTAAACAAGAACCAAAACCGTCCCCTGATGTAAGCCATGAAGGGCCCGGTAGTAGAGCTCTTCACATAACGTACAGCCGGAAATATATGCTCTTCTGAACGCTTGTGACACAATACAGTTTTGACATTCGTGACAGGATCTGACACCTGACGATAAATCCAACCGTGCGTATAGGGTAAAAAATCATCTACATAGAGAGCTACCCTGGGCTTATGTACAATCATCTTTGTATCATTTTTTTTAGAATAACAGTCATTCTTTTATTTTAAGACGACGTGCTCATATAATTGATACAGCACTTCATTGCAGGAAGCCAGTTCAAATTGTTGTTCCATCCATTGTCTGCCCTGCTTCCCCAGTTTCAAGCGAACCTTTTGATCCATCATGTTACGCATGGCTTCTGACAAGCCCTGAGTATCGAATTCCTCTACCAGTAAACCCGTTTGTTCATGTAACACACCTTCAGCGATACCGGCATGACGTGTCGAAATAACAGGCAAGCCCATACTCGATGCTTCTAACAAGGCAATAGGTAAGCCTTCTTTATCACCTGAAGCCGGTGTGCGGCAATTCAAAACGAAGACATCACCTACTGTTCTGTAATGTAACAGTTCTGTATCGCTTAATTTACCAAGGTATTTTATCTTATCTTTTATTGGGGAGCTTTCTATTGCCTCTATCACCAAACCTCTTTCTTCACCATCGCCTACAATAAACAACTCCACCTGTTCTTCTTTTTTGAAGGCATCAGAGAAAGCACGAATAAGATCCGGCACTCCTTTCGTGGCAGACAATCTGCCGGCATGAATAAATTTAACCGAGCCCTTACGATTGCTCCTGTCAATGTATTGAAATTCTGCTGTCGGTATTCCCAAATAAGATACTGCAATTTTATCAGCATCACATCCCAAGTCTACTAAACGCTTTTTCATTTCATTAGAAATCGCGATACCTAACTTCATTTTGTCAAAGAGACGCAGCAAGACTTTATAATAAGCAGGATTACGCTGAACAGCAGCCGTAATATCAAATCCATGAAAGGTAACGATCAAAGGAATATTCAATTCTTCGCATACTTGCATCAATTCAACTCCCATGACTCCGAAATGCACGTGAAGCAAATCAATTTGATGTTGCTTTAATGCCTCATAATATCCTTTTTTCTTTTTGCCGGAAATATAATAAGGCAAATGCTTCAGCAACGGCAACATCTTATACCTGATTTTACGAAAAAGTAATCGCTCTTCAGGAATCACTTCTATGTGATCAAATGGGAAGATGTTTAAATTTTCTTTCTGGTTGCAAATCACCAATGCAATATTAACCCTGGCTCCCTTCATTTGTCGGTATATCCAGGATTGTGTATAAGGAAGATAAATCTGAGATCCTATAGCAATCTTCATGTACCGGAAACATTTTTAACCGCAGTCACTTTATGTTCTACCATCTGGCTCAGCCACTCTGAGAAGCAAATCATCCTCCAGGGGTCGAAATTAAATGCTTCTCTTCCTTTTTGCATCTCATGCAAATACTCAAGAGCCGCTTCTTTTTTTATAAAACCAGTTTGTATGTCAGCCTCTGCTATCATTCGTTCAAACCAACCTTTGCCTTCTTCTTTCATCCAGCGCTCTTCTGCCGAAACAAAACCCATTTTATCACGACGCTGTAATATCATATCAGGAACAATCCCTTTAAATGCTTTGCGCAAAATATACTTACGCTCTCCTCTGCGGTAGACTAAGTGTTCAGGAAGTCCCAATGTAAATTCGATCAACCGGTGGTCCATAAAAGGAACACGGGATTCGACGGAAAATGCCATGGAATTTCTGTCTTCGTAGCGCAGCAGAGAAGGTAGTGGATCCTGAGTCACTTGCCGGTACAAACTCTCTTTCAGGCTGTCGGGCCAGCTAAAACGTTCCTTCAGTTTCTTTTTATTCAACCATACCGGTGCATCCTTTTTAAAAACTCTGTATCGATCCGGTAACAAATTCATCAACCCTTTAGGTAATTTATGTTGAACAGCACCTAATAAAAAACCAATGGGCCATTTGCCATTGTAATTTTTAAACGCTTTAATTTCTTTGAACAATTCTGAAAATGATCCTTCACCCAATAAGCCAATATACAAAGAGATATCATTGCCTCCATATCCGGCTAACTGTTCGTCTGCGCCCTGCCCATTGATCATGACGTGCAGCTTATTGCGTTTTGCTTCTTCAAACACACACCATTGACTAAACTGAGAAGTGGAATTGAATGGGTAATCCATGTGCCAGATCAATTGATCGATCTCTTTTTGCAATTTCTCAAAAGAAGGAAATACTTTGTAAGGTTCAGCATTTACACTTTTGATACTTTCTTCCGCATAGTCCCATTCATCATATCGCTTGTCGGTAGAACAGGATGTAATGGTTTTTATAGGATGTTGATCTGCTTGTTCCTCGTTCAACACTTCACGCATCAAGCTTACGATGGTGGAAGAATCGAGTCCGCCGCTGAGTGCGGAACCTACCGGCACATCCGATCGCATGCGTATGCGCACACTGTCTTTGAGCAAACTTGAAAATTGCGCAGTGGCTTCTTCTTCTGTACCAGACCATGAGCGAGGTTTTAAATGGTACCAACGATGCAGTTCCTCTTTATTGGTTTGAAGATCGACTTCCATATAATGGCCGGGAGCCAATTGAAAAATTTCTTCTTCAAATGTTTCTGTTGTATGATCCAACATACCGTAGCGCAGGTAATCATACGCTATCTGTTCGTTTAATTTGAATGAATAATCAGGGAATATACGCAACTGCTTTACTTCGGAAGCAAACGCAGTATAAGAAGGAGTGCTTGTATAGTATAAAGGTTTCACGCCGAATCGATCGCGCACAGCGTATAGCTTCCGGGCTTGTGTATCGTGCAATACAAAAGCGAACATGCCATTAAATTTGTGCAATGCGGCTACATCCCATTCTTTCCATGCTTTTAGGATAACTTCTGTATCAGTGGTCGTGTGAAAAACATATCCTAACTGAAGCAACTCTTCTTTTATCTCCAGGTAGTTGAATATTTCTCCATTGTAAGTCAATGTTAAACTATCTTGTTCTAACATCGGTTGATGTCCGGCAGGACTAAGGTCCAATATAGAGAGCCGTCTATGTCCAAAACCAATCTTCCATTGGTCTGTTTCGACAGAGAACGGTTGCAAGCCGTAGTACGAAATACTTTTTTTGTCGGTATCACTACCTGAAAAACGTTGATGTCCATTGTCTTTCGACCAAAGTAAAAAGCCCTCGTCATCAGGTCCTCTATGAGCGACAATAGCATTAGCTTGAACTAAAAACCGTGATGAAATATGATTTTTATTTATAACAGCTGTAATCCCGCACATACACAATAACTATCTTCCAATAAACACTCAGGCATCTTTATTATGAATTGAGTATTAAATCTACACATTTAGGTCAAGTTTTGGAAGCACCTGACTGATTTTATACGATTTGTTTCTTACTATGTGGGCTGAGATGGGAAGCAGGACTTCCTACTTTTAATTTAAAAATGATCTTTCAGTTGCCTTGCCAGATAACGGGTATAAATGCGTGTACCTTCAATATTGGTATGCGTCATGTCTCTAAAGTAGCGCACATCCTGAAGACTCGTCACATCCATAAAATTAATATAAGTCAACTTCTCTTCCCGAATCAGTCGATCAAGGTACTGTTGAAATTTCGCCCGGTTGGCAGGCGCATAAATACCTTTAGTGAACAAAGGAGTAGTGATCAGAATGACCTTCATTCCTTTCTCTCTGCAAAGGGAAATGATCTTATGAAAATACAATTCATCACGCTGTTCTATATGCAATGTGTCTTTCTGAACCGGCAATGTATCTGTACGTAAAAACTTTTTATAATTCATATCATACAACAATTCGGTGCCGGCTGTTGTATCAAACTTGCAAACGGGTTTCTTAGCATTTAACCAAAGCACAGACCCTAATTCATAATGTTCGTTGAATTCAATATAGCGACTTAATGGAATACCGCTCCATACGTAATACTTCCACTTGGGAACATTGTCTTTGTATACCTGATTGATCGTGTCTTCGAAAAAATAAGGCATGTATTCATAATCCTTAAATGGATAAGTATAGCCGGTAGTGGAATGAAAACACAATTCATCGGCATTCAAAATTAAGGCCTGCACTTTATTGCGCTCCAGGTATTTTACCAGTAAAGCGTAGTTATCCGCATAAGAAGAACCTGAAGTTCCAATATTCAACCCTTTTTTATTCGTCAGTGTATTTAACAAAGGAACATCCACCATATGAAAAACCCTGGAAGAGCCTATTGTTATATAGTCCAGTGTATCACCCTTCCTCACCAATGTCCAGTTTTTCTTTGACTGATCGGGTTTGTAATTTTTAAACAAAGCCGTATATCCCCAGCTTAACATCGTACTTAGGATATAAGCAAGCACTACAAAGACCGCTGAATTTATGATCAATCGCTTCATCTTCTAAAATTGGAAATAGATAAACTCTGTGGCTTTGTGAAAATTAATGCTAAAGAATATCAGATAAATCAGGAACATATAAAATCCCCATCTGATCGATTTGCTCCAGGACAAGTCCAATTGACAATCTTTATCCCTATTGATCCATTCTATGGTAAACAATAATAGAATGAGCGGCATCATGTGCAAAGGACTTAAGAAATAATAATCTGACAATTTGAAAGGATGAGTAGCAATGGCTTTGAAATAGCGAAGAGCTTCTGTCAACGACGCACTTCTGAAGAACACCCAGGCCACGCAAACCAACGCAAAGGTGATGATCAGTTGAATCACTTCCCGGATAGAAGGCCACACTTTTCCATATCCAATGTAAGGAGTCAATTTAGTTTTGTCAGGAAAAAAGATGGAAGGTATATAAAGGACAGCATATAAAACACCCCAAACCACATACGTCCAATTCGCACCGTGCCAAAGGCCGCTGAGAAAAAACACAATGAAAATATTTCTAAAGGCGATTGCTTTACTGACACGATTGCCGCCTAAAGGGATATAAATATAATCGCGAAACCATGAAGTCAATGAAATATGCCACCTTCTCCAAAACTCCGGAATGCTGCGGGAGAAATAAGGTGTTTTAAAATTGAGTGTAAATTCAAATCCAAATAATTTACCAAGTCCTATCGCTATATCCGTATAACCTGAAAAATCTCCATAGATCTGGATAGCAAAATAAAAAACACCCAACAGCAAAACAGAAGAAGGTTGCGTGGAATACGTATTGAATATAGCATCTGCCAAAACACCACAACCGTCTGCAATGACTATCTTTTTAAAATATCCCCACAATATAAAGCGTAAGCCTTGCACCGCACCAGGATAATTAAAATTACGCTTCACTAAAAATTGAGGCAGAAAGTCTTTGGCTTTCATAATAGGCCCCGCCACCAGTTGAGGAAAGAAACTAATAAAAGCAAAATAAGCAATGATATCTCCTGTAGGCTTTAATTCCTTACGGTAGACATCAATCGCATAACTGATGTTATGAAAGGTATAAAAGCTAATTCCAATTGGAAGAATAATCTTCAAGGTGAAATCATCCACTCTAAAACCGGTAGTAGTTAATAATTCTGCAAAAGAAGAAGCGAAAAAATTATAATACTTGAAGAAACCTAAAAACAATAAATTCGCAACGATTGTTATACTCAAGATCAACTTGCGTTGCCAATGATCTGTTCGTCGCTCAATCCAGTAGCCGGAAGCAAAGCCAAACAAACTGCTCAATCCCATTAAAATTAAAAAACGATAATCCCACCATCCATAAAATACACAGCTGGATATAAGTAAGAAAAGATTTTGCAGTCTTACCCGCTGAGATAAAACGAACCAATAGACAATAAATACAATACAGAAGAACAATAGAAATACAAACGAATTAAAAAGCATGCTCTCCTCTTAAAGTCTATTTAATAAATTTTTAAATCTCACCAATTGACGCCCTGTATATTGCATGAATGAAGGCTTGCGCTGATCGATACCTTTGAGCCAATCATTCACCGGAGGCAAATCCAATTGGAAGGGAATTGTTATGGTTTGTTTGGGAGCGGATGTCTTCAGTAATTGTTCACACAAATCCAGCCATTTATCAACGACAACAGTCATCGAATGGTGTTGTGTAACAAAGTGTCGCGCATTGATGGACAAAGCATTGAACAATACGGAATGTTCTTCTAATCGTTCAATGGCACTTGTAAAATCTTCGTCTCTGTCCATTACAAGCAAGCCCGTTTCACCATCCTTTATGAGTTCAGGGATGCCACTCCGAATGGATAAACAAACCGGAACCAGTCCGCAAGCCATTGCTTCCATTAATATAATGGGCAATCCTTCATAGTCGGATAAAAGTACGATGATATGCTTGTCAGCCAACTGACGCTGCATATCTGTGCTTGGTACAAAGCCTTTGTAATAAACCGGTAATCCCTTTCCTTCTGTTTCTATGATAGCCAATACCTTTTCCTTTGCAGGGCCATCGCCGTAGATATAAGCTTCCACACCTTTTACTTCTTTCACCACCCGGCAAAAAGCTTGCGTTAATAAAGAAATTTGTTTGGCTTCTTCTGTTAGTTTTCCAGCGTATACTAATTTAAGAGGCGAAAGACATTTCGGTTTTTGATACGTAGGAACCGGTGTACCGCAAGAAATAACGGCTAAAGGAATATTGGAAGTATTGGATGGAGTCACTTTGTCTTTCAACAATTCAGACACGCATACCAATGCACTTAGAGTAAAATCATCGGCCGCCTTCACAAACTCTTCTTGTATCCATTGATAACGTTCATCATCGGTATGCAGAACGCCGATCACAGGTATTCCAGCTGCCTTGATCCACTTGCCGGCAAATAAAGCCGGCAGCGCAGCATTGGCAATAAATACATCCGGAGGATTTTGTTTGACTTGTCTCAAACACCATTTTACACGGTCTTCTGTGGTATCTCTATACTGAGAGAAAGAATGATGAGGCAGCAAACTGCAATGAAAACCCTGCTCTTGCAGGTAAAGATAGGTAGAGGATTCTTTGGCTTGGTAATCACTGAAAAACAAAAACGAGACTTCAACACCTGTCTGTTTTAATGCAGGTGCAAAACGTTTTACCCACTCGTAAGGTCCGCCAAAATAGTTTTTGCCGTCATGACTACAAATGGTGATTTTCAGTTTAGACTTCCTCATTCAGTAGATTTAGTCAAGTTCAACGATTTAAGATGAAAGTAATCTGCCATACACACATTTTTCCAATCTTCCGGATGTTCAGATTCTATATCAGTACAAAATATAGACTTCGGCATTGCGGTAAGAGGTTTAAAGACGACATCGTTTCCTTTGCTTCTCTCCATCGCCTGATAGCGTTCTTCCATCTCACGATCATATGTTATTGCACGTCCTGAAACAACATCCATGGAAGCTGTACGCAAATTGTTTTGTGGAGCCAAATCTCTGAAAGCAATAAACACCAATATCCAAAGCACAAATTGCGGTACTACTACAAACACTCCGCCCTTTTGCTTGATGTAAGTGACCAATAAAATAGCGTAGTGTAAACATGAAAAAGTAAATATCCAATACAGCACATTTACAGTTCTCAAAGGAGGTTCAAAACCAACACTCCAAAAGGCAGGAAAATAACCCACGATCAATATTCCAACAATAAAAAAAGGATACAGAATCAGAATGACAGGAGTAATCTTCCGCTCGTTATCACTGAAAACTTCTGTTTGCTTCAGGAAAGGAAGGAACAAGACAAGTAAAATTAAAATATCCTGCAGCCATTCCTGCATACGACTCAGCCCTACTCCTCCAGCGAGAATCAGCGCATTAATGATATTTTTCTCTCCATGAAAATAAGAAGAACGAATGGCATTTCCAGGAGCAAAAATAATAATGGCTGCACCAATCAGTGAAATCACCAACAGCGCATAATAATATTTAGGTATGGACCGAGCAGAGGCATACTCAAACGCCATCAGGGCACACAGGATATAAATCAATTCTATCATGCTTGTTTCGTTGGAGCCGCAAATCAAAAAGCACAATACGAAAGCTGTTATCACCTTCCAAAGCTTGTATTCTTTCCTTAAATTCAGAACAATGACAATGACAACTAAAGTAGCGGTGTTAGCCAATTGATAAGTAATTGCACCTGACAACCAATAAAAACCTTCTGTTAAAGTAGGCATCTTTACTAAGTATAAGAAAAGTACGCAAACAGAAACAGCTATGACTGAAACGTCGATGTCTTTTTTATTCATTAAAGTTTTCACAAAATACAAACCTGATACTGCTGTAAGAACAAGTAATATCAAGTTTTGCATTTTATATCCGACAAATGAACCATACAGTAAGGGACCGCTATCTAATAGAAAAGTAGAGGTATACCTGCCGGTCCAATTGTTATAAGTAGACCATTGTGCTTCCCAATAACCCTGTTTAAATGCAGATACCACATAACAGTAATCATCGGCTGAAGGATGGTTGAAAAGAACCAGCACAGCAAGTGGAAAGAATAACAACAGGAGTAAAGTCCACCAGAAATACTTTTTACCTGTCAATATTGAAAGGTCTGAAACAATCTTGCTGAATAAAGGAAAAGTCATAGTACTTAATAAATGTGTTAACGATTAAATAATTGCATTGTTTTTTTTAGCCACTTACCACCCGGCAAATGATATATTACATTCAGGAAGTTGTTCCAATTGCCTTTATTAAATGGAGCAACGGATATTGCTTTGATAAAATACCTTCCAGACAATATACTTTTTTTGTTGGAAGCATAAAAGTAAACCAACTGAGAATACAACTCAAAATACTTATTCTTTTTAAAAGACTGGGGAACCAGGATAGAGGAGTCATTAAATATCTTTCGTGTAGCAAGCAGCTGAGGACTTATATAGTCATGGATTAATTTTGTCGTGTTGCTTAAATGATGCACCCATGCTACTGTAAGCTCAGGAATATGGAGAATCGGGAATGCAGCTGCGATTTGTGCGAACAGATAGACATCTTCATTTATAGAAAGTGTGGTATCAAATCTAAACCGGTTAAGAATACTGTGGTGAATAGCGACGGCATTGGGTTGAATATGATTGGACAATACCCATTCTGTCTTACTGCGAATTGAACTATATGAATAATTAATTTGCCTTAACTCATGATCGCTTATATCTCTAACGGATACATTCGTATGAATTAATGCTACAGGATGGTTTAATAATTCTACTTCATGCCTTAAAATTTCTAAATGCTGCGGGAAATAATAATCATCGCTATCGAGAAAACAAATATACTCTCCTCTAGCGGCCTCTATCCCCTTGTTTCTGGAAGCTGAACGTTCCAGGTTTAGGGTATTTCTGACAATACGTATTCTGGGATCGGCATAACTGTTTAATACATCCATGGTATGATCTGTCGAAGCATCATCTACTACAATCAACTCCCAATCACTGCACGTTTGAGCGATCACACTGTCTACCGCCTTCTTTACGAAAGCAGCCCTGTTATAGGTGGGAATGACAATAGAGAACAAGACCATCTTTAGTTTTTTCTATTTAACAGAACAAATCCGATTTTCTTCCAGATGAACGCATCACCGGGATTTTTCAACAAGGCTTTGAAAAGCCATTGTATCGTTCTTGCTCTATCCTCTAAAGCCAGGTATTTATGGGCAATGTATAATTCCAGATAAGCCGGTTGTTGCTGTGTGACTTCTTTTTTCTTTTGTTGAAAAAAAGCACCTATCTCTTTTGTATTTTTCTCTGCCAACAAATCTATGCCGGTTTCCATTCTGTATTTTTTTAAAAACCGAACATAGTCACCGGAAAATAAACTGAAGTAATTGATAGAAGAAAGATTCATCGTCATCGACGAAGGATTGTATCGATAGTAATACAAATACTCGTTCACATTCGCCAGGCAGAATTTTTCCGACACACGAAACAACCAATCGTCATCCTGAGCACGATTGACATAAAGCAGCGGACGAAAAAAGAAACCTTCTTCTATTATTTTCCTTCTGAACATGACGGCTCCGTTCAACACAGGCAAAGGATCAAGAAGTTTGTCAAAGGCGCTTTCAATTTCCTTCCGATCTTCAGACAGGGATACTTTTTCTTCTTTGTCCTCTTCGTCAATTTTAACATAAGAAGATCCCACCATGTCTACAGCCTGATGGGCTTGAAGAAAATCAACCAGTACTTGCAGCCGATTGGGAGTACAATAATCGTCTGCATCCTGTATGACGATGTATTCACCTCTGGCGGCTTTAAATAAAGTATTCATGTTACCTGCATAACCCAGGTTTTTTTTATTCTTTAAAGAAACAATCCGATCATCTGAAAAAGAATGGATGTAGGAAGCCGTCTTATCGTTGGAGTCATCGTCGGCAATGATCAGTTCGAAATGACTATACGTTTGAGCCAACACAGATTCTATGGCTTGTGTAATATAGGCCTCTACATTATAAGCCGGCATGATAACAGAAACTAAAGGACGCTGTGGTATGGACATCGAACCGATTACTTATGAAGTAATAAAGATAGGCAGATCCGCATGGAAAAAAAATATTTGGGAAACCGGATATAGTGTATCATTTTGAGCCAACCAGATCCTGTCGAAGCCTGACACCAAGCTACAAAACGGTTACTCCAAACCGTTTTTACGGTCCAATCATTGTACCTTCCTGAATTTAAAATGCGCAGCACATCCAGACGAATATTGGTTAATTCAAGGTTCGTTAAACCTCCTTGTGGAAATTGATCCAATACAAACGCATTCATTTTATCCGAAGGACGATTCAATGCCTCTTTGATCATCCGTTGACGAATCTCCAATACGGCTAAATCTTGTTTGTTTTTTTTGACAACACTTTCATTCTGACTGTGTACTCTATACTTCAACAATACATCAGGAATATTATACAATTGTGCTACGGCTGAAATCTGATGCCACAAGTCATAATCTTCTGCCGGTTCCAATGATGCATCGTACGATAAGCGATGATCTGTCAATACAGACTTCCGCAACATCACTGTCGGATGCGCCATGGCATTGCCAAACAGCAATAAATGTGTCACAATGTTTCTATGATCAACAGGATATTCTAACACGCCTTGCTTTTCGCCAATGAATTCAATCCATGAGCCACAAACCGCAACTTCTTCGTGTCGGTTTAAATATTGAACTTGCAACAAGAACCGGTCGGAGGCCGCCATGTCATCTGCATCCATACGCGCGATGTATTTTCCTTTAGCCTGATTTAATCCTTCGTTCAAGTGCTTGACGTATCCGGTATTAACAGGGCTATCGATCAAACGGATTCTGGAATCACGGAAAGAGAGAATAATCTCACGGCTGGAATCTGTACTGCAATCGTCAAAAATCAGCAGTTCGAAATCAGCAAACGTTTGTCTCAAGATACTATCAATGGCTTCGTACACATACTTTTCAGCATTGTATACGGGCATGATCACAGATAGAATAGGAGACGGCATGAGATGATTTAGTTTTTAATTTTACGGATCCATGACTGATGAATCTCTGCAAACGTAGTAGGCAAATCTTTCGTAATGTCCCAGGTGGGATAATGCGTTTTCATTTTTGAGAGATCAGAAATATAACACATGTGATCGCCCAATCTATTTTCCTCCAGGTATTCATACTGCATCTTCTTGCCGGAAATAGAGGAGATTAAATCAAATGCTTCTAAAATAGAAATGGAATTGTTTCGCCCTCCCCCTATATTGTAGACTTCGGCTGCGCGTGGGTTCTCAATAAACTCATGCATGAAGTTTACCACATCAAACGAATGAATATTGTCTCTGACTTGTTTGCCTTTGTATCCAAATATCTTGTAGAGTTTTCCTTCCAGGTTGCATTTGATGAGATAACTCAAAAAGCCATGCAGCTCTACCCCGCTATGGTTAGGACCTGTCAGGCAGCCGCCTCTTAAACAACAAGTAGGCATTTGAAAATACCGGCCATACTCCTGCACCATGATATCCGCCGCTACTTTGGAAGCGCCGAACAAAGAATGTTTGGATTGATCGATTCTGAAATCCTCCTTGATACCATTTTGATAGGAAGCATCGTCGTAATCCCAACGCTTCTCTAATTCTTTTAGTTTAATTTCATTGGGTGCATCACCGTATACCTTATTGGTAGACATGTGTATAAAAACAGCATCCTTGTTGAACTGTCTGTTGGCTTCCAATAAATTTAAGGTACCTACGGCATTGACATCAAAATCATCAAATGGCCGGGTAGCCGCGAGGTCATGGCTAGGCTGAGCAGCAGCATGTACAATGGCATTATACTTCACTGAACTCAAAAACTTCAACACTTCACTTCTGTCACGAATATCCAGTTCTACATGAGAGAAATTGTCGTAGGTAGCGACTAACCGTTGTTGATTCCAACGTGTATCTCCCTGCGGGCCGAAAAAATCAGCGCGCATATTATTGTCTATTCCATAGATCTTCCATCCTAACCTGGAAAAGAAAGCGACCACTTCACTTCCTATTAAACCGCCGGAACCTGTTACAATCAATGTTTTCATACACTCAATTATTAAATCTCATCCAATATTCAGGAATAAGATCTCTCGTATCTATTGCAGCATCGCTGAACCAATGTGAAGGTGCGATGACTTTACTGTCTTTTTTATTGCTCAACCAAACTGCCCACCAGGCAAAGGTGCTGTTTGGTATAATAAAATGTTTACAAGCTGCCATCAATTGCAATTGATTGGAAAACTTAAATCCTTTATGTGCATGATCAACAACTTCCATGGAAAACTTACTTTTAAAATTAGCCTGGCACCACTGCGGATCATCGGAGAAAATAAAAATTTTAGGATTACTTAAGGAAGAAGCCAGGTGATGTATAGCCGGTTCAAAATAACTCATGCCGCAAACCCCATGGTAACTATTGGCCAGGAAGTCTGCGCGACGCACATTCACACAGATGGAATCGGTTTGTAAAATATCTTCGTGCAGTTTTTTTGATAGAGGTTCTATTTCGTGTACAAACTTGAAATCGGCTCTCAACTCTTTTTCAACTGCTTCAAAATACAGAGGGCTTTGCCAATAACCATCCAGGTAAACATCCGGTCTATTGGACAAAGCCTTATCGTCGAAATGAAAGAACCGTTCTTTATACACTGCTTTGGGTTTAAAACCCCTGAGTAACTTTTCCAGAAAACCAGGGTGACTGTACTTACGCTCCTGGCCAGGAGGGGCGATGCGCGGTGTGAGTGAAAAAACATCCAGGTCGTAATCCCGAAACACAAATCCAGGTGATTGAGGTGTTCGATCCAATAGAAAATCAAGATCCAGTTCAAAAGGAGAATCATGAAGTTTCGCCATCGCTTTTCCCATTGCGTATTGAAACATCTGATTACCTAATCCACCTTGTAACTTGACAACGATCATACTTGAGTTGTTTCTTTTTTAATGGCCCTGACATGCATACCAAAAAAGAGTAGAGATTCAGATCCCTGATCTTTTGCAGAACATTGCTGTGTATAATCCAACAACACATCCAGCGCTTGCTTTACTTCTTGTGATGGACTCAAGCCGGCATATTTTATTCCTATAGACTCCAAACGCTTCAATTCCTGGGCAACATATTCGAAGTAGTTGCCATTCTCCACCATCTCCACCATTTCGAAACCATGTTCAGGGAGCACCGATTCGTAAAAGAAACGGTTATATCCCGAATAAAAATGGTAAGGAGCAAAATGCGTCATGCTGCAAAAAGGTGCCGTCAGTATCAATTGTCCTCCGGGTTTCAACAAACGGGAAAATTCTTTAATCGCTTCTATAGGATTGACAATATGTTCGATGACCTCTGTACACAACACCACGTCGAAGCTTGCATCAGGTCTTGGAATGGCAGCGATATCCGATACAATATCCAGCGTACCGTAATCCCATTGTCCCATTTGCAATCCTTGTTTCAGTGCATCCGGATTGTACTGTGCAAAATCCTGTGACACATAATGGAGGTGTGCGCAATATTTTTTATACGGTTGCTCTCCTGCCCCGGCATCCAGCAATGTCACACCGGACGGTAAACTACTTAACTGTTTTTTGATCCAGGTATCACGATTGCTTTCATTAGAAGAACCGACAGCATCTATCAAAGATCTATTCAATGGTTTAAGAGGATTAAGTCTCTTATTGAGTTTATCCAACAATAATCGAAGCATAGTGAACGAGTAATTATAATGATAAGGTTAACGATCTTTGCACCATTTATTCAAATGACCTTCTGTCTTGGGCAATGCTTCCGACATTTTTTCTACACTCATCGACCCACTGTATACTGAAGGATCTCGGTAACCGATGATTTTAGCGGGGTTACCTCCTACTATCGCTCCTTTGGGTACATTAGCCGCCACCACTGATCCAGCCGCCACTACCGTGTAATCTTCTATTATAACACCTGCTAATATTACACAAGATGTTCCTATCCAAACGTGTTGACCGATGTGAATGGGTCTATCTATCCTGTAACGCCACATCGGGTGCTCTTTGTGGTCATGAGTTGTGGTATGAAGAATCGAATTCATTCCAATCATTGTATAATCGCCAATTGAAATCGTTTCATTGGCATACAATATCACATTACCTCCGAATGCCACTTCTTGACCTATAATAAGTTTATCCGGCGTCCCAATTAGTACGCTTCCTTCTATGCTTTTTTCTACTATCGGTTCTTTTTCCGTAGAAAAAAACCGACGCACCCTCGCCTTAAGATATCTTAGTAACATATATATTCAAGGGGTTTATGATCAAGCCTGTTGCTTTCGTTTTTATAATTTTTTCATCGCGTACATCGGATATATCAGATATCCATACACAAGCCACATCAGGGTAGTAAGCAAAGGTCTTTTCATAATTGGAAAGTCCTATGGCAATATTATATTTTCCTGAACTCAACATGATGTCGGTATAGCTCAATACCGCTTCATACTGTCCCGGTCCTATTTTATGAGGTTCCGTGAATACTGTACGAATGGCAACATCGAGTTCTGTGCTTATTCCTATAGCGAAAACAAATGATTCCAAAGAAGTATTAATATGGTAACGGACTTTAACAGACCAGACTTTACCTACCGGTATCTCTGGGATCAACTGATGTTGTTCGTCTATGATCTGAATATTCGTGGCATAGCCAGGCATCAGCTCTTTCGATTGCCCATTGTCGATGTTAACATTGGCCTGATTAGGAGAAGCATCACTCAAGTATTCCTGAATAATTTTATCCATACTTCCCTGACTGCTCAACAATCCATTTTTCAACAGCAGTCCTTTGTTACACATCTTTTGTATCGCTTGCATGTTGTGGCTCACAAACAATATCGTCTTTCCTTCTTCACTTGCCACATCACCCATTTTCCCCATACACTTTTTTTGAAATTCGAGATCTCCTACTGCCAGGACTTCGTCAATGACTAAAATTTCTGATTCCAAATGAGCGGCTACAGCAAATGCTAACCGTACATACATTCCTGAGCTGTATCTCTTCACGGGTGTATCAATGTAGCGTTCTACTCCCGCGAAATCTACAATCTGATCAAACTTTCGTTTAATTTCCGTTTTGGTCATTCCCAAAATCGCTCCGTTCAGGTAAATATTTTCGCGACCGGTCAACTCAGGATGAAAGCCGGTTCCCACTTCCAGCAAAGAAGCTATTCTTCCTTTTACTTTGATACTGCCTTGTGTAGGAGACGTGGTGCGGCTGAGCAATTTTAGCAAGGTAGATTTACCTGCACCATTTTTTCCAATGATGCCCAATATATCACCTTGATGTACTTCGAAATCAATATCCTTCAGCGCCCATACATAATCTGAACTTCCTTTTTCCAGCCGGTCATTGGCTTCTCCTATTGTTAAATAAGGATCTTCCTTTCCTCTCACACCAGCCCACCACCGGTTAAGGTCATGACTGATCGAACCTGTACTCACCTGACCAAGACGGTAGAGTTTAGATAGATGTTCGACTTTGATGACAGGTTGAGATAGAGACATGATGGATAGGACTATATGGATTGTTTCGTAAACCAAAAGCAGCCGCAGGCATACGTTTGGTGATGGAGTAAAGCAACGTCCGGATTTTTCACCAGTCCACCATCTTTGGATTGTTCTGGTATCCATACAAATTCTTTCAACGTCAATCCTGCTGTTGCAAAGATTTCTTTGATCGCATCCGGATGGTATACGCGATGGCCATTGAAATGTATAACAGATTGGTGACCGACAGGCACAACAAATAATAAGTTGCCTTCTTTGGCCAACACACGAGCCAGTTCTTTCATCGCTTTCCAATCACCGTCATAATCTACAGGATCTCCATAACGGCCAAGTCCTATATGTTCTACCGTATGCATACAAGAAAGTGAAGCAATGGAATGATCTTCAAACGGCAATGCCGTTAAGTCTGCTGCATCACATAAGAGGTTAGATAACTCTAACGCAGCAGGCCTGTAATCATAAAACTTTACCGGTATAAAGGCCGATACTATGCTGCAAAAATGTAAGGTAGAAGAAATATCTACATGCACTTTAGGTTTGGTCTCTGCAAGAATGCGTGTAGCCCAGGCCGGATGATAAATATAATGCCGATCAAAATTGGTTTGAGTGGTTGCATCTTGCACATACAGCTGTACATCTTTTTTATTCAGCACAAAACGAGTCCGTGTTTGCTCCGCTTGTTTAACCAACTGATTAAACTGATCATTGTACATACCCCAAAGCGAACTCGCTTTTCTTTTTTCCAGAAAACGATTTTTAATTCGGGCTATGTTTTTTCTAATGGTCATATGCGGCAAGCTCTTTCTTATACAATAGATTAAACGGTATCAATGAAAGATTTTTCCACTTTATTAAAGATGATGATTCCGATAAAAAGAAGAATGACGGTGAATGCGAAACTATATACTAATCCTGAAGCATCCATCGTGCCTGTGCCCAGGAAAACATACCGGAATGCCTCTATAACCGGAGTCATGGGATTAATCCTCATGAGCCATTGGTAATGTGCAGGAACGTCCGATAAAGGAATGATGACAGGAGTCGCGTACATCATCAACTGAACACCAAAGTTAATCAAGAAGATCAGGTCTCTGTATTTTGTAGTCAAAGCAGAGAGTACAATACCGGCACCTAATGCTAAACCAGCCATGAGCAATAGCAAAACAGGTATGATCAGAAAAGAACCGTTCATAGAAACATCCAATCCTTTAAAGAGAATAAAATAAGCCAGCACGATTAGAAATAAAGCCAGTTGAATAAAGAACTTCAGCAAACCCGAAACAACTTTCGCTAAAGGCATGATCAAACGGGGGAAGTAGACTTTGCCGAAGATGGCGGCATTCTCCGTAAATGTTTTAGAAGTACTGAGTAATGTTTCTGAAAAGTAATTCCAGATGATCAGACCTGACAGGTAAAAAAGTACAGCAGGTATTTTGCCCGTCGGCAATCCTGCAATCTCGCCGAAGATCAAAGTGAAAATAAGTGTCGTAAGAATGGGTTGCAGCACAAACCAAAGCGGGCCAAGAATGGTTTGCTTGTACACGGTCGTGATGTCTCGTTTGACCATGAGCAAAAGAAGATCTCGGTATTCCCAGACTGCCTTTATTTCAAATTGAAGCAAAGGAGTGCGAGGTTTTATGATAAGATCCCAATCCTCTTTATTTTGATTACTCATACCAAACAAAAGGAGCCTCTCAAGAGGCTCACTATATCGTTGTTAATTATTAATTCTTAAACGTCTTGACCGTCGTTTTTGGCTTTCTTTATACGGTATATTCCATACCCTACTCCTCCTGCAATAAGAAGACTCAACCCTCCGTCAACCGGTACATCTCCTGGATCATCGGGAGGTGGCGGTTGAGACCATACTTTTGTTAAACCTAAAGCTAATACCAGTGTACCAATAAATACAATTCTTCTCATTAGGAAATTCCCGTTTTTACCACTCAAATATAGCTTTTTAACCCATTTGGTACAAATCTGAACCGCTATAAAATGCTGAGAACAGATAAATTAGGTAATGTTCCTGTTAAATCAGGCAATCTGTTAGATCGGGGATAAGGTAATTTTAGTGATTCAACTTTTCCTTTTTCTTAAACAAACTCAAAAACCATCCTAATCGACTTTTTCTGATATCGTTAGAAGTAGCGTAATACCCTGAATGCCCATAATTGTAGCCCTTGCCTGTGCCATAGCCATAGCCATACTTATAACCAGTGCCCATTCTGACCAGATTTTGTTCGACATCATTGTATACGAGATACAGTGCAGAAATAGCATTTTCACGACGGAAAACTTCCAGATCTTCTACCATGCCTATTTTGGTGTAATCATGTCTTAACATAAATAGATTCACATCGGTATACTTCGCTATCAAAAGATAATCAGCCACGAGGCCTACCGGGGAAGTATCGATCACAACAAAGTCATAACGTTTTTTAAGTTCTATAATCATGTTGGAAAACTTCACGTCTTCAATCAATTCGGATGGATTAGGAGGAACAGGTCCTCCGGGAATAATATCCAACTGAGCAATAAATCCCTTTTGAATGATTTCATCCAAATTGTGTTTGCCAATGATATAAGAACTGATGCCTTTGTCATAAGGCAAATTCAACATGCTGCTCAATCGTGGCCTTCTCAAATCCGCGCCAACCAAGACCACTTTGGCTCCTGAATGCATCAACGACAACGATAAGTTCAACGCGAAGAATGTCTTACCTTCACCGCTTATAGTGGAAGTTACACCAATCACTTTCTTGGGCGTGTGAGAAGCAAGGTATTGCAGATTGAGTCGCATGGCACGCATGGATTCTGAAAAAGAAGACTTGGGAAATTCCAATACGGGTACCATTGATTCCCCTTCAAAATGACCTAATGTTCCGATGACCGGAATATCCGTCTTGCGCGTAATCATTCCTTTGCTGACGATCTTACTATTGAAATACGTAATCAATACAATGATGAAAAAAGGAATCAATATACCATACAGCATGGCATTTTTATTAACCAACGCATCATTAGGAAATATTTTACCACCAAGTGTGGATTGATTGATGACTTTATTGTCGGAAACATTGGATGCTTTAGCAATACCGGCCTCTGTTTTTTTCTCCAACAACATGTTGTATATTTTTTCATTGACATTGTATTGCCGCTGCAAGCCGGCCAGGTACCGTTGTGACTTGGGCAGCTTGTATAACAAGGCATATATTTTCTGCAACCTCTCCTGATTATCTTTTAAATAAAGATCCGATGTTTTAATCAGGTTATTCAAATTTTCTATCAGTGTCTCTCTTGTGTTTTTAATCTTAATATCCAGTACAGTAAACGTATGATTCTTTTCCTTTGCAGAAAAAGCCAGTGACGTTTGTTCAGATTGCAACGTATACAACTCACTCACCAACTGATTCAACAGAAAGTCTGAAATGCCGACCGCAGAAGGGGCAACAACCTTTTTTAAATTCTGATTCTGTGCAATGTAATCGTATAGGTATTGGTAATATTTCTTTTGGATTTGAATTTCAGCCTTTCTTTTTTCCAGCTCGTCCAGCTCTTCGTAGGCCTTCTCTGAATTACCTTCTACTATGACCAGGTTTTCTTTGTTTCTAAACTGCTCCAATTGATTGGCACTGGTCTTCAGCGAATCTGTCGTTTTGGCTAACTGATCGTCAATGAATCGAATGGTATTGACAGTGATTTCATTTTTCTCATCCAATCCGTATTGAATGTAACTGTCCGTAAGCGTGTTCAAGAAATTAATTTCTTTCTCGATCATTCCTCCTGATACACTTAAAGAGATCAGAGAAGAATACTTAGATTGTTGCGCTACGTTAAGACGTGAAGCATAACTACTCGCTACCGCGTACAAGTCGTTGATGATAAAATAAAATTCACCTTGTGAATTCTTAAGATCGGGGAAAAAGATGGTTGGATAAACAGTTAGACTAAACTCTTCCGTTTTCAAAGGTTTACCGTACACCCCTTTGTATTCGCGAAGTACACTGGAAGAAGACTTCCAGA
>JAQBNS010000146.1 GCA_028288405.1 Chitinophagaceae bacterium | reverse complement strand
AGGGCGCACCGGAATGGGTCAAGTCCATTCCATTGTATTCCGAATCTGCCAATAAAGATATTGATTACATTTTATGCAACGATAAACAGACACTCCTATATCTGAATAATTTAGGTTGCATAGAAATAAATCCCTGGAATTCACGCACCAAAAAAATAGACCATCCGGATTACATGATTATAGACATTGATCCATCTGATAAAAACACTTTCGAACAAGTCATACAAACGGCACAAGTAGTGAAAAAAGTATTGGATAGGGCCGGAGCAATATCTTATTGTAAAACCTCTGGTGCTACCGGATTGCATGTCTATATTCCTATGGGAGCTAAATACACTTACGATCAGGTAAAAGATTTTGCACACCTCGTTGCCATGATGGTGCAGGAGCAATTACCGGAGTTTACAACACTGGAGCGTTCTCTCAGCAAAAGGAAGAATCGTATTTACATTGATTACCTGCAGAATAGAAAAGGGCAAACATTGGCCTGCGCCTACAGCTTAAGACCCGTAGAAGGAGCCACTGTATCCGCCCCTTTAGAATGGAAAGAAGTGAAGAAAGGATTAAGACCTTCTGCCTTTACCATTCATAACATTTTAAAGCGCATTCAAGCGAAAGGCGATTTATTTGAAGGTGTATTAAGCAAAGGGATTAATCTAAATGATTGCTTGAAAAAATTGGTGAACTAAGAGGACCTATGAATACGATACAAAAAATTATTTCATCAATAAAGAATTGGGGGCATTTATTAAAAGCAACTTTTAACAAGTGGAAAGATCGAGACCCTTTTAACAATAGTAATATCATTGCCTATTATACCATATTTTCACTTCCCGGTTTATTAGTTATCGTGATCAATCTATCCGGATATTTCTTCGGGAAAGAAGCGGTAACGCATCAAATTACCGGACAGATAGGAGGTATCATTGGGGGAGATACAGCAAAAGATATTCAGGATATTATTGCTAAGACAAGTCAGAATAAAGGCTTAACACTTTCTTCGATCATTGGATTTGTTGTCTTGTTATTTGGAGCGACAGGAGTGTTTTATCAGGTTCAGCAAATATTAAATAAAATATGGAGCGTAGAAGCTAAACCCAAACAGAAGATACTTAAACTAGTGAGAGACCGTGTATTCTCTTTTGGTCTTATTTTAGTCATTGCCTTCTTGTTATTAGTATCCTTAGTACTGTCAGCTGCATTGAGTGCACTTAGCGATTGGGTAGCCATACATATTTCAGAATACCTGATGATTGCTTTTCATGTACTCGATATTGTCATTTCTATAGCTGTCATTACTTTACTTTTTGCTGCTATTTATAAATTTTTACCGGATGTTAAAATACAATGGAAAGACGTATGGGGTGGAGCATTTCTTACTTCCGTATTATTTGTTATTGCAAAATTTGCCCTGGGTATTTATTTTGGAAATAGCAATCCGGCATCCACCTATGGAGCTGCAGGTTCTATTATATTGATCATGTTATGGGTATCCTATGCCGGCTTAATTTTATTATTTGGAGCAGAGTTTACTCAGATCTATGCTACTCAGGACGGCAAAAAAATAGCACCTGTAGAAGGTGCTGAACTGGTCGAAAGAAAGGATAATAAGTAAGCAAGGCGCTCAGTAATGAGGAGTAGTTTTCTCGTATTTTTTATAGTTCTTTTTGTCTCTCCCGGTTTTAAATAAAGGACAAACGCCAGAGGAAGGCGTTTGTCCTGAAGTCCAGATAAAATCATCGTTTGTTGGTTTAACAACTGTATCTTTTCTTCATCTATAACCATCCCGCCATAGGCAGAAAGGGTGATCAGTATAACATCTTTTCCTTTTCCTTCGCCGGTATTATCCGTTCAGGTTCAATGGGTATTTCTCAGCCTATAACAGCACCCCAAAGGAAAAAATGTTATAGTATTCATTGGAAATTCCATGCCAGATATAAAATGCTTTTTATAATCTTTTTTTACACCTTTTAAAAATAATGGGTTTGCAAATCTGTAGATTATTTGCACAGTTTGAGTATTTATTTCCAATGTGTCTATTCTTATTTAAACCGTTCTTAGCGTATTTCTGGTATTTATTTTGACTCTATTATGTAGATAACAGAGATGACATCGCTTAGAATAAGGAGAATGAAGAACCGTGTATTGAAAATAGGGTCTATACTGTTAGCTGGTCTCTTACTATCAGGTTGTGCCTCTGTGTTAAGTCCTGAAAAGAAATACGAATCCGTTGTAAAATATGCCCCATTCGATGCCGTGATTGTCCCTGGCTTTCCTCATGAGAAAGGCAATTGGAGCATGGTGGCCAAATGCAGAGTATATTGGGCTGTTTATCTTTACAATAATGGCATTGCAAAAAATATTATTTTTTCCGGTTCAGCAGTATATACCCCTTATGTAGAAAGCGAAATCATGGCTTTGTATGCAGAACAAATGGGGATACCTAAGGAACATATTTTTATTGAAACAAAAGCTGAACATAGTTCTGAAAACTTATATTATTCTTACGTGCTTGCTAAAGAAAATAACTTTAAATCCATTGCAGTAGCCAGTGATGCCGTACAATGCGGTTTTCTAAAAAGATTCCAACACAAGTTTAAATTGAATGACGTTAAATTTATCCCTATCGTATATGATGATTTGAAATTGAAAGAATGCCCGGATCCTGTTATTAACGATCAGGAAGCCTTTGTACCTGATTTTGTTTCTTTAAAACAACGTGAAAACTTTTTTCAGAGGTATCGGGCCACACACGGTTGTAAGGTCAAAAAAATAATTCGGGATAATAAACATTGTCCTTCTGGTTCACCATCAGAAACGGATAAAGCTTCTTTAAATTCAAGCCTGCAAAACCATCATTGATTGTTAATCGAAGGTTGAATAACCCGATGCTAATTGATTGGTGCGAAATAGATTTACAGTGTTATGTGCCCATCTTGTAGGTTCGGGCATTCTGTACTTTCCGATACAGTTTCTTATAATCATCAAGCTATCCTCCATGCTCATCTTATGACCGGGGGAAATAAACAGAGGTTTTACTTTATTTTTACTTCTGAATGTCCATCCGATGGTATCGTCTTTTTTCTTGTCGTAAATAGGGGTTGCTGATCCTGCCTCCAGATCAGGTTCACTGATACGACCATACAAGATCTTCTTCGCACAACCCATTGTTGCCTGATCTGTGAGCACGCCAAAATGTGCGGCTATACCTACGCCTCTGGGATGGGCGATACCGTGTCCATCTACCACTAATACATCCGGTTTCGCCGAAAGTAAATTCCAGGCGTCTAATAAAGCAGGTACTTCACGAAAGGCCAAATAGCCGGGTACATAAGGGAAATTAACATGGACTTTAACCAAAGCCCTGGACAAGGGTTTCAATTCAGGATAACTTAATACAACAATGCCGGCATATACCTCGGGACTATATTTATTAAATGAGATATCAGCACCAGCTATGGTTGTAATCTTTTGGGTAAAAGGATTAAGGCTGATCTTCTCCTTTAATTCCAATTGGATTTTGGTGGCTTGCGAAATACTTAGGTGGTTATAGTCCAAGGGATTCCTATTTTAGGTTGACAATGATAACAAATACAGATAAACTTTAATCCATTCTAGTTGTTAAGTCGTATATTTTAAAAATTACTCTGTTTGATTACCCAATGAAAAGACCTTTTGACCTTTTACTTCACATTTTACTCTTTGGAACTTTGACCGTTTCAACTACCGGCTGTTTCATCATTAGAAATAATTTTTATACCGACCCTGAGAAATGTTACACAGAAGCTTTGGAAGATAAACCTTTTGATGCGATAATCATTCCAGGCTTTCCGCACGATAGCATAAAAGGTTGGGATCGTATTGTACAAGGAAGAATTTACTGGGCTTTATTTTTATATCAAAAAGGAATAACAAAAAATGTGATCTTCTCTGGCTCTGCTGTTTATACACCCTATGTAGAAAGTAAAGTCATGGCCTTGTACGCAGAACAATTAGGCATACCTAAAGAACATATTTTTGTAGAAACCAAAGCAGAACACAGTACAGAAAATCTTTATTACTCCTATGCATTAGCCCAACAGCAAGGATTTAAGACCATTGCCCTGGCTACTGACCCTGTACAATCCAGTTTTCTGGTGAGCTACAAAAGAAAATTTAAGTTGGCCAATTTGAAATTCATTCCTATTATCTATGATACGTTAATGGTGATGAATAAGACTATCCCAACCATAGATGCCCGTTCGGCTTATGTAGTGGATTTTGTAGCGCTACCTGAAAGAGAAAGTTTATACAAAAGAGTAAGAGGAACAGGCGGGGCAAAGATTAAAAAACTATTGAAGCAGCAAAGAAAGGAAGCCCGGATAGAACGTAGACGATTGAAGAAAGAAAAGAGAGATGTGAGATGAGAAATGTAAAATGAAAAACTAGATTGTTAAAATCTCATCTCTCATTTCACATTTCACATTTCTCATCTCTTTCTTTTAGTATTTAATTACCTTACGATAAGTAATCTCCTCATCCATGCTGATATGAAAATTATATAAGCCTTTGGAGAGAGCAGAAAGGTCAATACTTTCACCGGCATTTACTTCAACCGCATTGATTACTTGATTGCCAAGAGCATCGTATACACTCACACGAGCAACGGTGTAACGGGCATTACCAAAATCCAATTGAACGGCTTCTGCTGTTGGGTTAGGAAATACGGTTATCGATTCAGTCAAATTATTAGCTGTCGTTTGACGTTTTGCATTCCCTACACAAGATCCTTTATCAATCCAGGCATCTTGCCAAACCGTACCTGTTCCCGGAGCATAGGCCACTGCTGCACTATTACACCAACCGGAATAAGGCCAGGGACGACATTCGTATATTCTATCATTACTTTTTACAGTGCTGCCAGGTTGGTAGCCATTATTCTCTATGTATTGATTTAAATTGGTACATAAATTAAGTTCGATCGTATTTGTCACATGAATGTATGTATCAATGACAACAACACCTCCTTGTATATAGGTAACTTTAGCTACAATAGGCAAGTAATTTCCCTGAGAAGAAGTTCCATTCGGAATCGGACTATACGTTAAGGAGTAAGGAGATAGATTGGCTTCTCCTACTTTATTGGTCAAACCACTGAAAAAATATTCCACCTTTGAAATCCTGGATTCTCCGCCGTTTCCATTGACTTGCAAATTCAATGTGCCTGCATAAGGGTAATCTGCATTAGCAAGAGGAGATATAAATGTAGGAAGAGCATCAACAGTAAGTGTAATGAACGCAGGATCACTTGTTGCTCCTAAGTTATCCGTAGCCACCGCTTTGATTGTATGAATACCAGCCGTAATATTATTCTCATTAATAAAATAAGGAGCTGCAGTAGACGAAGAAACGAATTGATCATTTTCATAGAAATCCACTTTCTGAATGGTTCCATCTACATCAGCAGCAGAAGCAATGACCACCGTATTATTTCCTGCCTGAAAATAAGGATTGATAGGAGCACTAAATGAAACCGCTGGCTTTAGATTGATAGCCGATCCGCAAGGACCGATATATTTCCATACTCCCCATTGATTGGCCTGATCAGGTTGATCGTTTTGTGTCCACCATTTATTTTCAAAAACATTTCCCAGAAAAGATACGCGTTGTCCCGGCGCATCATATACTTTGCCAGAGCTCCATGCCGCTGTATTCGAACAATTGTCTCCGCTATTAATAACAATGATTACTACTTCAGAAGTAGAAACGGCACCTTGATCGTCTGTCGCTTTAGCAAGTAAAGCAAAACTACCGGAAGGAATGTTGTTCCATTGATATGTATAAGGAGCAGAAACGGCTTCACCCAGCTTATGTGTACTGTTGTAAAATTCCACTTTAGCAATAGATCCGTCACTATCCGATGCTACAACTTCAATGGTTACATTACCCGGAAAAGAAAATTGTTGATTGTTTACCGGACTAGTAATGGCAACAGTAGGATAGTAGTTATTTTTTGATTGAGGAACCGTTCCGGAAATAGAATAAGAACCTAAGGAAGAGTAATCGGTGTAACCACTCACCAAAGGATCACCATTGCCCGTACCATCAACAGAAACATAATACAAACCCGCGTTTAGTGTATTCGTCAACGTAACGTTTAATCCATCCTGATCAACTCTGTCAA
>JAQBNS010000139.1 GCA_028288405.1 Chitinophagaceae bacterium | reverse complement strand
GTGACAGGCCGGGTGGCTTGGGAAGCGAAGATATTTACTACTCAGATCTAATGCCTGATGGAACTTGGGGGAAACCTGTAAATATGGGCGATAAGATCAATACCGCTGAATCGGAGGAAGGCCCTTTCCTTGATTTTGACGATAAAACATTATACTTCAGTTCTACCGCACACGAGGGTATGGGAGGCTATGATATTTACAAAACGGTATACGATAAAAAGAATGATACATGGTCTGAAGCAGTAAACATGGGTTATCCTGTAAACTCAGCCGATGATGATTTGTTTTTTACTTTATCAGGTGACGGTTCTCATGGCTATTTTTCTTCTGTCAAGCCCAACGGGTTAGGAGAGAAAGATATTTATATGATTGTCATGCCTCCTCGTGACGACAGAGAAGAGTTATTAGAGAAAATGCGTGCTATGAATTTGATTGTTCGCTCTACCAAGAAATCGGATGCAGATAGCAACACCTATGAATTACAGATTTCAATCAGAGACGAAGAAACCGGCGAAATATTAGAAGCCGAACTTTTATTAAGTTCGAAAGAATTTTCAGATAGACCTCCTTCCGATAAAAATTCCACTGCGTACCTTTACAATGTCAACTCTACAAAAGAACAGAAGTATACGCTCGTCGTGAAGAAAAAAGGATTTGCCTTTGCTACGGTCAATTTCGTCTTAACGAAGTATGAGGGAAAAATGCAGGAAGTTAAAATTCCGATCAAAATGGCAAAGGCCAAACCGGGAACATTGGTGCAATTGCGCAATATCTATTACGATTTTAATCAGTACGTGCTGAGAGAAACTTCTTATCCTTCACTGAATAACCTGCTTGAATTTATGAAAGAGAACCCTGCGGTTAAAATAGAAGTGAGAAGCTATACAGATAGTAAGGGAAGTGCGGATTACAATCTGGCTTTATCGCAAAAAAGAGCACAATCAGTGGTGAATTATTTAAAGGCAAATGGCATCCATTCTAAAAGAATTAAGGCCAAAGGCTACGGGGAAGGGTTACCTCTGGTCTCAAATGACGATGAAGAAGAAGGAAGGGAATTAAATCGTAGAACAGAATTCAAAATCATCAAATAATTCATAAATTTACATATATTTATATTCCAACAGTTTTATATAAGCTATGAGTATCAAGTATTTTTCTTTCGCCCTTTTCTTGATGGGGTCTTTATTGTTTACAAGTCTTAAAGCTCAGGACGTAAGTCTTTTGCTGAAGAATGGTAACAAACTGTTTGAGGATAACTTTTATAGAAAGGCTTTACCTTTTTATGAGCAGGTCTTAGCGACAGAGCCTAATAATACGGAAGCTTTGTTTAAGTCAGGCGTTTGTTACCTCAATCGCTATTCAAAAGATAAAGCACTTGTAAATATACAGAAGGCTTTTGAGCAAGATCCCAAAATAGACAAGCATGTTCACTATTGGTTAGGTAGAGCGTACCATTTGAATTATCAATTTGATAAAGCAAAGGAAGAGTACAACACCTATAAAAACACGTTGCGAAAAAGTGATTCCAGGAGAAAAGAAGTAGAGCTATACATCGAGCAAACAGATTTTAGTAAAAAGACGGTTACTGTTCCGAGTAATTTCCTGGTGGAAAACTTAGGTGCAACAGTGAACAGCTCGTTTTCTGAACATAGCCCTGTTGCATCCAGCAACGATTCTGTTCTTTACTTTACAACAAGAAGATTAAAAGAAGGCGAGAAGGAAGAGAAAGACGGAGAGCCCTTTGAAGATGTATTTATCACTAAAAGAAATGCAGACGGTTCATGGACTAGCCCTGAGAGTTTGAATCTCAATACCAGTGGTCACGATGCCAGTATTCAATTGTTTGATAACGACACGAAACTATTACTTTACCGCAGCACAAAAGATGGAGATATTTTTGTCTCTCAGAAGGAGGGCGACAAGTGGGGAGATCCTAAAGGCTTTAGTGAAATAAACTCTGGCGATTTTGAATCCGATGCATTTGTTTCTCCGGATGGGAAAACGGTTTATTTCGCCACCAACCACTACAAGAAATTTGGTGACATGGATATCTACTGCATCACCAAGAATGAAGATGGAAGCTGGAGCAAGCATAAAGAAATGGAAGGAGACATCAATACCGAAGGTGATGAAGATGCTCCATTTATTACGCCGGATGGTAAAACATTATACTTTAGTTCCAGAGGTCACAAGGGAATGGGAGGCTTTGATGTCTTTAAAAGTAAAATGCAAGCGGATGGAAGCTGGTCTGATCCGGTAAACTTGGGTTATCCGATCAATACTCCGGATGATGATGTTTATTTTTATTATGCGGCATCTGATGACAGAGCCTATATCGCTTCTTACCGTGATGGTGGATTCGGTGAAAAAGATATTTATTGTGTAACACCGATCGAACATGTCATTGTATATGGTAAAGTGACAGAAGATAAAACTGGAAAAGCCATTGACGGTGCTCAGATTTCGTTCCATTCGACGAAGAAAGTTACCAATGCAAGCGAAGACAAGAAGGCTGTGACAGCAGGTGAGTACAAAGACATTCACGTACTTTCTTACAATACTTACAAAGTAGAGATTAGTAAGAACGGAGAAATACTTTCTACAGATAGCCTGACCATACCGCCTATCTCTAAAGAAGGTCAAACCATTACCAAAGATTTTGTAGTGCCTTTCAAAGGAAATCCAGCGGATACACAAGTGGTTGCAGTGTTACCTCCTGATACAACGACTAAGACTCCAGTGGTCAAAGAACCGGTAACAGTGGTAAAAACTCCGGTTGTTGTAGAAAAAGAATTGGTAGTATATTTTGGATCTAGTTCGGCCATATTGGATGAGGCTTCAAAAAATGAAATCAAAACGCTCTTGAGCGCTTACAAGAAGGTCAGCACAATCAGTGTAGCAGGGCATGCGGATGATAAAGGTCCGGATGAGGTCAACAATAAGATTGCGGCAAGCAGAGCGGCTGCAGTAGCGAAATACCTCGGTACAAAGACAAAAGTAAAAGTGAGTTCTTCATCATTCGGAGAAAGCCAGCCGGCGGTACCTAACGATTCAGATGAGAATAGAGCCAAAAACAGAAGGGTAGTCATCAAAGTTTCTGGAGAGTAATCTCCTCTTTTGGTATAGTCAATCAAAAAGCAGGTCTTTAAGGCCTGCTTTTTTTAGTTGGGGGAATATGGGACTTAATACCTGCTTTTACTGGTTTTTTATTAGTTTTGTAGGTCATGCAAACAATCACTCCATATAAAACGGACGAGTCAAAGAAAGATCAGGTTCGCTTTATGTTTAATAACATAGCGGGTACCTACGATAAATTAAATCGAATCATCAGCCTGGGCATCGATCAACGTTGGAGAAGACGGGCAATTCAGATATTGTCTAAAGAAAATCCAGCTGCTGTATTGGATGTGGCTACAGGCACGGCGGACTTTGCCTTAGCAGCCAGTGGTTTGAAAGGAGTCAAGATCACAGGAATAGACATTGCAGAGGATATGTTGTCCATTGGCCGTGAGAAGGTAAAAGCAAAAGGCCTGGAGCAACGCATAGAACTGATTTGCGCCGATTCGGAGAACCTTCCTTTTGAAGGCAATAAATTCGATGCTACAATCGTTTCGTTTGGGGTAAGGAACTTCGAGAACCTTGAAAAAGGCTTATCTGAGATTCTAAGAGTCATAAAGCCAGGTGGCCTATTGATTGTTTTAGAAGGATCTACACCTCAGCACCAACCCATGAAGTTTTTCTACAGACTCTATGTGACCAAGCTATTACCTTGGGTCGGCAGAATCATTTCGAAGGACAAAAGTGCTTATCAATATTTGCCGGATTCGATCAAGGCGTTTCCATGCGGTGCAGATTTCACCGCTATACTTGATCGGGTTGGATTTAAAAAAACGTATTACGAAGAACAGACATTTGGGGTATGCACAATCTATGTGGGAAGAAAAGCTTAATCGCTTTACTTTTATTATTGATCATTTCAACAGCAGCCAAAGCACAAGATCCGAAATGGAGCAATTCTCCAAGGTATGATGACCGTGTTTTGCATTATGGATTTTCTATTGGTATAGGAAGCAGTGGTTATAAAGCCAAGCTTTCACAACAGTTTCTGAACGATACAGTCAATTACGTACGTCCTGTTTTCTCTACGTCCTTTACTTTAGGTTTTGTAGTGAGTCTTCGATTGGCAGAGCATTTTGATTTGAGATTATTGCCTACCGTTGGTTTTTACGAACGTAAAATAGATTATAAATTCCCCAATACTCAAAAAACGCAATCTATAGAATCTACCTTCTTAGAGTTTCCTTTATTGGTAAAATATAAATCTCAACGCAGAAGAAATTCACGCATGTATCTTGTAGCAGGTGGCAAGTTGAGTGTGGAAGCGGGCGCTAAAAAGAAAGAGAAAAAAAGAACAGAACTGCGTACCCAAGGTACCGATTTTTCTATTGAGTATGGAGTGGGTTTTGACTTCTACATGCCCCTATTTAAATTTTCTCCTGAGATAAGATTCTCTCATGGTCTCATCAATGTATTGAATCCGGATCCTAACGTTTACAGTCAGAGTCTCGCGAAGTTAACCACGCATACCGTGACTTTGTATTTGCATTTCGAATAAGGGTAACGATTGTTGATGGCCTTAGTCCTCCTTCGGCTCAACATGTATGAGCACATCGGCTATTTCAGGTAAGGCTTTCATCAGATGATCTTTTAAATGGTGTGCGATGTCGTGGCCTTCTCTAACCGAAATACTGGCCTTTACCAGCACATGTAAGTCCACGTAATACTGCATCCCAGTTTTTCTGACGTGACATTTTTCTGTATCAATTACTCCGCTCACTTCTTTTGATTTCATTCTGATCAATTGAATCATGTCATCGTAATGATGTTCATCCATGATTTCTCCAAAGGCTGGTTTTAAGATCAGGTAACTATTATAGAAAATGACACCGGAAGCCAATAAGGCTGCCCAGTCATCTGCTGTTTCGTATCCTTTCCCCATGAATAAGGCGATAGCTATTCCTATAAAAGCAGCCAGTGAAGTAATGGCGTCGCTCCTGTGGTGCCAGGCATCGGCACGGAGAGCAGTACTCCCTGATTCTTTACTTTTTCTAAGGACATATTGAAAAGACGCTTCTTTAAATAATATAATGCCTCCTAACACATAGAGTGTAAATGATTTTGGTAAATCGTGAGGTGTATTGATGTTCTCAATACTTTGACTGCCAATGAGTGTAGCGGAAACAATCATGATAGCGCCTACAACGAATGTTGCCAGCGCTTCTGCTTTTCCATGGCCGTATGGATGTCCTTCGTCAGCAGGTTTGGCTGCCACTTTTAATCCTATCAATACAATCACAGAAGCAAAGATGTCTGTGACAGATTCGATGGCATCTGCAATCATCGCATAAGAATTACCAAGTACTCCCACAACAGCTTTAAGTAGAGCTAACACAGCACTGCTTAAGATACTTAGGTAAGTAGTTTGGATGGCAGATGATTGTTTCATGCGAAGAATTGAATGCTAAATATAACAATGAATCCTTAATTTCTATGGTAAAATAATCATCCTATTTATTATATTGATAAAGTAATCTTAGAGCGGAGCAATGGCAGTGAAAGGCAAAATAGTAATTCTTGGAGCAGGTAAATCGTCATCTTATCTGATCAAGTATATCTCCAACTGGTCCTTTGAGAATCAGATTGGTTTGCTCATCGCTGACGCTTTTCCCGGAGCTTTGTCTAATGCCAGAACCATCGTTCATCCGGAGGCGCATTGTGAATTTGTATTACTGAGAGAGGGAGATGTTTTTTCATTGGAAGATGTAGTGATGCAGGGAACGGTGGTCATTTCTATGTTACCGGTGGCACATCATTATGGCGTAGCGCAAGCTTGTCTTAAATACAACAAGCATTTACTCACTGCTTCTTATATTTCCCCTGAGATGCAAGCGCTGGATAAAGAAGTCAAGCAAAAAGGATTGACGTTTTTATTTGAGTGCGGTTTAGATCCGGGCTTGGATCATATGTCTGCTTTTGATTTACTTGATCGTATTCAGCATAAAGAAGAAGAGGTCGTCTCTTTTATCTCTGTTACCGGAGGATTAGTTGATCCTGCTTATGAAGGTGATAATCCCTGGCAATACAAGTTTACCTGGAACCCGCGCAATGTGGTGGTAGCAGGAAAAGGAACCGCACTGTTTAAAGAAAATGCATTGATCAAGAAGATTGCTTATAAGCAATTGTTTGCCACTGTACGTCCTTTGGTTTGGAAAGGAAAAGAAGAATTGGAATTTTACCCCAATCGGGATTCTTTCAAATACCAGGAATTATATGGCTTGCAAATGGTGCAGACCTTTATCAGAGGAACGATCCGTCGCAAGGGCTATAGCGAAGCCTGGAATGTAATTGTGCAACTGGGTATGACGGATGATGAAATCGTCCTGGATCAGGTCACCACATACGCTTCATTCCTTGCTCATTTTGTACCGGGCAACTGGAATAAACAAGCGTTGGAAACCAAGCTCAATACAAGCGTTTCTGATGCGGTATGGGAAAAGTTTATATACCTGACACTAGACTCCAATACACCTTTGAGTAACCCTCGCAGGACGGCAGCAGCGTATCTTCAGGAAATACTGGAAGTGAAGTGGGTCTTGCAAACAGAAGATAAGGATTGGGTGCTGATGCAGCACCGTATTAAAACGATAAAGAGTGGAGTGGAAAAAGAATACCTGTCAACGCTTTCTGTAAAGGGAGAGAACAGTCAATTTACAGCGATGGCTAAAACGGTTGGCTTGCCTTTAGCGATGGCTGCTGTTTGTGTAATTGAAAATACCTGGAGAGAACCAGGCATACATATTCCTTCCAATCAAAGATTATATCTTCAAATTCTTTCGCAGCTTAAAAAAGAAGGAGTTTCTTTTGAAGAAGAAGAACATTAAAGGTAGAGGTAATAATCTTTGAGCAGTTTTACAAAATCATCCGTATAAGTTCTGCCGGTTGTATATATCATCAACTGTCCGCTGAAGGGGGCTATTTCTTTTTTTTTGCTAAATCCTCCGACGATTCTAAAGACAGGTTTATTCGATTCCTGGTAGAGGATTAATTGATAAATCTTAGACCATCCTGATGCTTCTAATTGCGTTTGCAGTAAACACATTTCCTGTTCAGGAAGCAATACAAAAAATCTTCCATCCTCGGTGCAAAGGTGATTGACGATGGTACAAAGATCTTCAGGCTTCAGTTCACTTCCATGCAAAGCGGCGTTGGTCCTGGCATCAGCAGATTTTAACTGATGTATAAAAAAAGGAGGATTGCTCACAATGAGATCAAACTTTTTAGTGGAATAGAAACTTTTTGCATCCTCCACATGTAACGTTAATCGTTCTTTCCATGACGATGCTGAAAAGTTTTTCTGTGCATCGCGTGCAGAGGCTTCATCCAATTCAATGGCTTCTATAGATGCCTGGCTTTTTTGAGCGAGCATAAGCGCCAATAGTCCGGTGCCTGTGCCGATGTCTAAAATACGAGTAGCATTTTCCACAGGAATGCTGGCACCGAATATACAAGACTCGGTGCATACTTTTAAAGCCGCTTCTGATTGGTGAACAGTAAATTGTTTGAATTGAAAAAAAGAATTAGCCATGACTTACTTATTCGAGACCGGCACGTTCGTAAGCTTCGTATCCATGATCGGGTTTTAACTCTTTTCCGTCTGCGGCGTCGGTGGCCAGTACATCACAGCGTTCGTTTTCTGTATTGCCATTGTGTCCTCTGACCCATTGGAAACGGACTTTGTGTTTTCTGTATTCATGCAAAAATTTAATCCAAAGGTCTTCGTTTTTTTTTCCTTTGAAATATTTTTTCTCCCAGTCAAACAACCATCTTTTTTCTACCGCATCTACTACGTATTTGGAATCAGAGTAGATCAATACATCCCATCCCGGCTCTTTAATGGCTTCCAATCCTTTGATGACCGCTAATAATTCCATGCGGTTGTTGGTGGTTCTTCTAAATCCTTCCGCCAGTTCTTTGCGGTATTGTTTGTACAACATGACGGTTCCGTAGCCTCCGGGTCCTGGATTACCGCGGGACGAACCGTCGGTATAGATGATGATTTCTTTCACTTAAAGTTTATTAAAAGATGTTGGAGAAAGGCTATTTCTGAAGCTTGATGAGCAGGGAAGTTAGCTATTCGGAAGGTGCTGTTTTTATCTGCTCCATAACCGTTGCCGATGATATACTGTTTTTCGGCACAATGATTTTTAAAACGTTCGATGTCTGAAGGATTTCCTTTGGCAGTAATAATGGTATCTGACCGAACAGCTTGGTTGTGAATGAGGGATTCAAACAAGGTGTGCGCTTCCAAGAGCTGATACCATTGTTTGGCTTGCTGTTTCAACGCATCGTGCGTTATTTTTAACTGCAATCGTTCACTCAGTGCACGGTATAATAAATAGACTCCCAGGATATTGGGCGTATGTGTCGTTTGTCTTTTTTGGAACTGTTGTTCTAAAGAGGCAATACTGTTGTAATAGCCTGATTTATTTCTTTGACAAAATTCAACCAATCGTTTGGAGCAGATCAATACCGCCATACCGGAAGGAAGTCCCAGGCATTTTTGTACCGAAGCAAACCAAACATCTGCAGAGGCCATTGGTAACACCTGTCCTCCTAAGGAAGAAGTGGCGTCTACCGTGATGAAGGAAGAACTATTTTTTTGTCGCAACTCTTTTAGCCAGGAAGCAGAAAGCTGAGAGCCGTTCGCTGTTTCGTTTTGTGTCAGATGAATGACTTCAGCATGGTACGCTTGAGCAAGAGGAGATTCTTCTTTATCAAAAGGCAATCCAATAACGGTATCGGGATGAAAGGAAGTATTGATAGTAAATCCTTTTTCTCCGAAGGCACCATTGTACAGATGTAGATTTTTAAGTTGACCCAACTCCTGACTCACTATTTCCCAGCATTCTGTAGCGGAAGAAACAAAGTATAAAGAGTAATCATCCGGTACTTCAAAATAAGAACGAACCGTTGCCCAGGTATTTTCATACAATTGCATGAAGGCAGGACTGCGGTGGTTCTGTGACAAGATTCCACTTTGGAAGGCATCATGAATGTAATGCTCCAAGCGAGGATCTAATCGCGAAGGTCCGGGATAAAAAGATACCATTAGGCAGGCAGCAGAAATTGAATCAAGGCCAGGCGGTAACTGTTTAATCCGAAGCCGGCAATCACTCCTTTGCAGTATTTGGCAATGCAACTTTTATGTCTGAATTCTTCTCTGGCATGTACGTTGGAAATATGCACTTCTATCACCGGTACTTTGATGGCGGCAATGGCATCCCCCAACGCCACCGAAGTGTGTGTGTAAGCAGCAGCATTCAATACGATGCCGTCGTAACTAAAACCAACTTCATGGATCTTGTCGATCAATTGACCTTCCGTGTTGGATTGAAAGTAATCGATATCAATTTGACCGCTGTATTCCTGACGTAATGTTTGCAGAAAGGAATCGAACGATTGATCACCGTAAATACTTTTTTCTCTTACACCAAGTAAATTAAGGTTAGGTCCGTTGATGATGATGATTTTCATTTGTATGTTTAGTTTAGCATTCGAAAGAACATGAACTGGGATATTCTCATCAAACAATTTAAGCAATATTTACAATTGGAGCGTGCATTGGCCTCGAATTCTGTAGAAGCCTATTTGCGCGACATTGTAAAGCTAAAAGAGTTTTTAGACATCTCCAATTCATCTGTCGGTCCTTTAGCCGTGAAAGAAGACCACATCAAGGCTTTTTTGAAGTACGTCAATGAATTGGGACTGAGTGCGCACAGCCAAGGCAGGATGTTGTCCGGAATAAAAGCCTTTTATAAGTTTTTGCTCATCGAAGAATTGCTGGACAGAGATCCTACCGAATTGATAGAAGGACCCAAATTAGGTAGAAAGTTACCTGATACCCTGGATTACGATGAAATAGAGCGGATGTTTGATGCGATAGATGTCTCTACTCCGGAAGGTTTTAGGAACCGTGCCATGTTGGAGACTTTATATAGTTCAGGATTGCGTGTCACTGAATTGATCACACTTAAAATCACCAACATTTTTTTTTCGGAAGGGTTTTTAAAAATCATCGGAAAAGGAGAGAAGGAGAGAATGGTTCCTATCGGCAAAGCCGCATTGAACCTGATTAAAATATACAAGGAGGAAGTGCGCGTACATGTGCCGGTCGATAAAGCCAGTCAGAATGTGGTCTTTTTAAACAGAAGAGGAAAGCAACTATCGAGAGTCATGATTTTTTTGTTGATTAAAGGATTAGCCGAAAAAGCAGGCATTCAAAAAAACATCAGTCCGCATACCTTCCGGCATTCTTTTGCCACTCATTTAATCGAAGGAGGAGCCGATCTACGTGCCGTACAGCAAATGCTGGGACACGAGTCCATCACGACGACAGAGATTTATACACACCTTGACAGGGATTATTTAAAACAGGTGGTGAAGGAGTTTCATCCAAGGAGTTGAAAAAAGAAGTTGTTAGTTATTAGTTGTTAGTTAAAATATAAACGAACTAACAACTAACAACTAACAACTAACAACTAACAACTAACAACTAATAACTAATAACTAATAACTATATAGACACCGTCAACTGCTCCCCATGCTGACTCACATCCAATCCCAACTCTTCGTTTTCCGGTGTAACGCGTAGGGGAATTAATTTATTCACTAACCAGAATAAGAAATAAGAACCGCCGAAAGTAGCGACTACTACAATAGCGAGGTCTTCTAAATGAGCAATGGTTAATGTCCAGTCACCGGTTGCCAATAAGCCTCCTTTTTCTTCGAATGCAAATATAGGAGTAAGAATCATACCTACTATTCCTCCTACACCGTGGCACGGAAATACATCCAGTGTGTCATCGATGCCGGTTTTGTTTTTGTAGTTCACCATTAAGTTGCTGACGAACGAAGCAAAAACGCCAAAGAAAATACTGGCAGGAATTCCTACATAACCTGCAGCGGGTGTAATGGCTACGAGTCCTACTACTGCACCGATACAAGCTCCCATCGCAGAAATCTTTCTTCCCTGAACTGCATCAAAGAAAACCCAAGCCAGCGCTGCAGCTGCAGAGGCAGTGTTAGTCGTAGCGAAAGCAGAAACAGCAATGCCATTAGCTGCCAGCGCAGATCCGGCGTTGAACCCAAACCAGCCAAACCATAGTAAGCCTGTGCCTAATATGACAAATGGAATATTGGCGGGAGAATGGACATGGTTATTTCTTCTCTTTAAAAAGATAGCACCGGCTAATGCGGCGCAACCCGCAGAAATATGTACAACAGTACCACCTGCAAAATCAAGCACACCATGTTTAAAGAAGTAGCCATCCGCATGCCATGTCATGTGTGCAAGAGGACAGTAAATCAACAAGCTGAAGAGTGTGATAAATAAAAGATAACCGGAAAAACGAATGCGTTCTGCAAATGAGCCTGTGATCAAAGCCGGTGTGATGATGGCAAACTTCAATTGAAAGAAAGCAAATAACATCATCGGTATCGTTAAACCGCTCATGGCTTTGGTAGCTGAAACACCGTGAAACATAAAGTAGGTTCTTGGATCTCCTACAATACCACCGATGTCATCTCCAAAAGCCAGACTAAAACCGACAAACACCCAGAGCAAACTCATTAAGCCCATAGAGATGAAACTTTGTAACATGGTGGAAATAACATTTTTAATACTGACCATCCCTCCGTAGAAAAAAGCCAAACCCGGTGTCATCAATAAGACCAGACAGGTGGCAGTCAACATCCAGGCCATGTCCGCTTTATCAACACCTTCCATTTCCAGGGATGGAGCGGTATAATTGGGTAAGGCCAGGGCCAAAGCACTCGCAAGAATCAATAAAGTAAAAGGTATTCTCCAAAATTTGCTCATATTCCTCTCAACAACAGTTTTTATATACTTTTTGAAATAGTGGGCGTAAAAATAGAACTACTTTTTGAATGAAACAATCCAAATTAATAGATCAAGGGTTTAAAAATGGTACTAGTGGGGTAAAAAGTATAAGTATTTCCCATAACATGCTCTTTTTTTTGTTCATAAGATGCTGAATAATTTATTGGGAAAATGATATTTTTGTATATTCTAAAACCATCAAGCCCCAAGCCATTTGTACCGCTTCTTCATAAAACCCTTTTTATTCTGTTTTACACCGGAAACAGCTCATACTATTGCTTTCAAAGCGTTACAATTACTGCGGTACATTCCCTTTCTTCGCCGGATTTTGAAATCGTATTATCGTGTAGATAGTCCTGTGTTGAAACGTAGCTTATGGGGAATAGATTTTCCGAATCCGGTTGGCCTGGCTGCGGGTTTTGATAAAAATGCCTTGCGTATCAATGAGTTTGATGCATTAGGCTTTGGCTTTATAGAGATCGGTACGTTGACTCCCAAGGCGCAACCCGGAAATGATAAACCCAGATTGTTTCGTCTTACTGCTGACGAAGCCATTATTAATCGCATGGGATTCAATAACGACGGTGTAGCAGAAGCGGTGGAACGTTTGAAAAAAAGAAATCCGGGAATCATTGTAGGAGGAAACATCGGTAAGAATAAAGTAACACCTAACGAGGATTCCCTGAGTGATTACCTGTATTGTTTTCACGCGTTGAAGAACGATGTAGACTATTTTGTAGTCAATGTCAGTTCTCCTAACACACCCGGTCTAAGAGAACTGCAGGAAAAAGGACCCTTACTTCATTTGTTGAAATCAATAAATGATGTCAATAATCAATCCGCTTTACGCAAACCAATCTTACTTAAAATTGCTCCGGATTTGACCAATGAACAATTGGATGATATCGTTGAAATTGTAAAAGCGACGGGCATTGACGGTGTCATTGCAACCAATACTACTATTTCCAGGGCTGACTTGCTGACGCCTTCTGCTACCGTTGAAGCGATGGGAGCCGGGGGATTGAGTGGAAAGCCCGTTAGAGATAGATCCACGGAAGTCATTCGGTACATTCATAAAAAAGCGAAAGGAACGATTCCCATCATTGGAGTAGGAGGTATTCATTCTGCGGAAGACGCGTATGAGAAATTAAAGGCCGGAGCTTCGTTGGTGCAAGTCTATACGGGCTTCATATACGAAGGGCCGGAATTGGTAAAAAGAATAAATAAGTATTTAGTAAAGCACGCGTTATAATTTTTAACTTTACCTTTTATAGTATAGAAAATGGCTGCTAATACATATAAGAAGGTTCCCAAAGAGGAAAAAGTAAAAGAAAAGAAATCCAGAAAATCTTCTGCTCGACAAGAAGAATCGCGTGAGCGTTTCTATCACGATAAAAGATTTCAGTTGGCGTCGGGACTATTCCTGATGTTGGTTTCTTTTTTACTATTAGTAGCTTTCTTTTCTTATCTCTTCACCGGCAATCATGACCAAAGTGTAGTCGATAGTTTGTTCGATGATTCTATGCACGAGTCAGGTAGAGAAGTAAAGAACTGGTTAGGAATCACGGGTGCATTTTTAGGGAATGTATTTATCCTGCACTGGTTCGGACTGGCCTCGTTTCTATTTGTTCCCCTGTTGTTTCAATTTGGATTTAAAATTGTCTTTCAAAGGTATTTCATACCCATGAATATCTTTTTACCTTTTTTCTTTTTTACACTACTCTGGTTTTCCTGCACCATGGGATACATTGTATTGCAAATAGAAGGCGATGACTTCCTGAGTTTTCTATCCGGAGGCATAGGTTATGAAATGGCATTGTGGTTAGAAAATTTGATTGGTATCGGTTCTCCTATACTCTTGTTTTTCTTGCTGCTCGCTTTTATTATTTATTATTTCAACATCACCAATATTGCTTTACCACAATGGGCCAATATTCTTGCTGGTCCTGAAGCAAAAGAAAAGCGGGCATTAGAAGAAGAGGAGGAAGAAGAATTGACGATGACTGAAGTCGAAGAAGGATTAGAAGATCTGGAGATTTTAGAAGAAGACGAAGAAGTTGAATTAGAAGAAGAGGAGGAAGAGGAACTAGAGGAGGAAGAAGAGTTAGAAGAAGAAATCCTCGAAGAGGAAGAATTGGAAGAAGAAGTCTTAGACTTACCCATTACTCCAATCAACAAAACAACACCGGGCGATTTAAGCCTGGTCATCGAAGATACTCCTGAACCGGCCATCGGTGAGGAGAATCCTTTTACAGAAAAGAAAGAAATTTTCGAATTCGATCCGACGTTGGATTTGTCCTCTTACAAGTATCCTCCATTGGACTTGCTGACAGAATACGAAGTACCTAAGGTATCGGTATCCAAAGAAGAATTGGAAGCCAATAAAGACCGTATTGTAGAAACATTATCCAATTATAAAATTGGTATATCAAGCATCAAGGCTACCATTGGTCCTACTGTTACCTTGTATGAAATTGTACCGGATGCCGGTATTCGTATTTCCAAAATAAAAAGTTTGGAAGACGATATCGCGTTGAACCTGGCCGCGTTGGGTATTCGTATCATTGCGCCTATACCGGGCAAAGGTACCATCGGTATAGAAGTACCGAATAAGAAAAAAGAAATGGTATCCGTCCGTTCTGTTTTTTCTTCGGAGAAATTTCAAAAAGGAGAAATGGACTTGCCGGTTGTATTCGGTAAAACTATTTCTAATGAAATCTTTACAGTAGACCTTACCACACTGCCTCACTTGTTGATGGCAGGAGCTACCGGTCAGGGTAAATCTGTTGGGATCAACATCATCATTTCTTCTTTGTTGTATAAGAAACATCCTTCGCAACTGAAGTTTGTGATGGTCGATCCTAAGAAAGTGGAATTGTCCTTGTACAATAAAATCGAACGACACTTTCTGGCGAAGCTACCTGATAGCGCCGATGCCATCATTACGGATTCTAAGAAAGTGGTCTTTACACTGAATTCCTTGTGTATTGAAATGGATCAACGTTATAGTTTATTGACGAAAGCGAGTGTAAGGCATTTAAAAGAATACAATAAGAAATTTGTAGAGCGCAAGCTCAATCCTAATGACGGTCATCGATTCCTTCCTTACATTGTAGTGATCATTGATGAGTTGGCCGACTTGATGATGCAGGCGGGTAAAGAAATAGAGACACCTATTGCGCGTCTCGCGCAGTTAGCGAGAGCGATTGGTATTCACTTGGTAGTGGCTACGCAGCGTCCTTCTGTAAACGTTATTACTGGTATTATCAAAGCCAACTTCCCTGCGCGTTTGTCTTTTAAAGTAATGTCAAAAATCGACTCCAGAACGATCTTAGATGCAGGCGGAGCAGATCAATTGATTGGTAAGGGCGATATGTTATTTTCTCATGGTTCAGATTTGGTGCGTATACAATGCGCTTTTATAGACACAGGAGAAGCGGAGCGCATCGTTGATTTTATTTCTGAACAAAGAGGGTATTCCGAGGCTTACAATCTTCCGGAATACGAAGGCGATGAATCAGGACAAGAAGCCAACGGCAGTTTTTCTTATTCAGACAGAGATGGATTATTCGAAGAAGCAGCTCGCCTGGTGGTGATGCATCAACAAGGCAGTACATCGCTGATTCAACGTAAAATGAAGTTAGGATACAACAGAGCCGGCCGAATCATGGATCAGCTCGAAGCAAGCGGAATAGTGGGTTCATCGAACGGAAGCAAGGTACGTGACGTTTTGATTACCGATGAAATGAGTTTGGAACAATTATTGAATAGATTAAGCGGAAAAGACTAATAGTATGATGAAGGTATTGAAAGTTAGTTTGTTATCTTATACCATGGTGTTGCTGGTAGGCCTGGGACAGGCAAAAGCGCAATACGATCCCAAAGCATTGGCTGCTCTGGACGAGATGAGCAAGAAGTACAGTGCGATGTCAGGTTTCAAAGCCACTTTTACTTATTCCATGACTAATCCCTCCGCAGGAATCAATGAATCTTCTAGCGGTACCATTACAGTAAAGGGTTCAAAATTTCATTTGGCCATGGGCAACCAGGAAGTGTACAACAACGGTACAACGGTTTGGACATTTTTGAAAGACGCTAATGAAGTCAATATCTCAAACTACGATCCCCAGGACGACGATATCACTCCCACTAAAATTTATACGATTTATAAGAAGGGATATAAATACATGTTGGTAGAGGAAAAAACAGAAGCGGGTGTGGCATTGCAAACCATTGATTTGATTCCGGAAAATAGAAACAATCCATTTTTTAAAGTTCGTCTCATCATCAGCAAAAAAGATAAAACCATTAAGAGCTGGAAGATTTTTGAAAAGAGTGGAAACTCTTACGATTATTCTGTCAAAACATTCACACCCAATCTTACACTCGCTGATTCTGAATTTGTATTTGATAAAACGAAATACAAAGGCGTAGAAGTAATAGACTTGCGATAAGTATAACAGCATGAAGAAAGAACAACTGGTCGCACTGATCAAACAAAAAAAATCTTTGTTGTGCGTTGGATTAGATACTGATTTGGAGAAAATCCCTTCTGCGATACGCCATTTTTCAAAAGATCCGATATTTGAATTCAATAAGTTAATCATTGACGCGACGTTGGATTACGCCGTCTCCTACAAACCCAATACCGCTTTTTACGAAGCCATGGGATTGAAAGGTTGGGAGAGTTTGCAGAAGACCGTCGATTACATAGGCGATAAAGCATTTGTTATTGCAGATGCCAAGCGCGGTGATATCGGCAATACATCCAAGATGTATGCCAAGGCTTTCTTTGAAGAGATGAAAGCACATGCTGTCACCGTAGCTCCTTACATGGGTGAAGATTCGGTAACTCCTTTTTTGGGTTACGAGGGCAAGTGGGTAATCGTACTGGGATTAACGTCCAACAAAGGCAGTGAAGATTTTCAACAGCTGACTTTGCAGAATAACGAGAAACTTTATACAGAAGTCATTCGCAAAGTGGCCACTTGGGGCGATAGCAGTCAATTGATGTTTGTCGTTGGTGCGACACAAGCAGAATACATTCAAGCCATACGTAAAATCGTTCCCGAACATTTTTTACTGATACCTGGTGTCGGTGCACAAGGCGGTGACTTAGACGCAGTTTGCAAGTATGGTGTTACCAAGGACGGCGGCTTACTGATCAATGCGTCGAGAAGCATCTTGTATGCTTCTTCAGGCAATGATTTTCAGGAAGCAGCGGCAGCGGAAGCATTGAAAATGAAGTCTGCTATGGAGAAGTATTTATAATGAGTTGTAAGTTGAAAGTGATAAGTTGTAAGTAAAGTTTCTTACAACGATTATTTTTTTACTAAAACTTACCACTTACCACTTACCACTTTTTATTTTTTATGCGAGAATACGATCTACAAATGGCCTGGAAGCTTTCCGTGCTGGCCGGCCAATCCTTAAAGACGATTCAGGGAGATTCCATCGAAATTGTTTTTCCTGGTTATGGGCCTTCTGCTTTAGGTGGTCCCGATTTTACATATGCCAAAATAAGAATCAACGATACGCTTTGGGTAGGTTCTGTAGAGATCCATTTACTGGCGTCTCAGTGGTATGCGCACAAGCACAATGGCGATAGTAAATACGATAATGTTATTCTTCATGTGGTATGGGAGTATGACGCCAATGTCTTTAGTCCGGATGATGTCTCTATTCCTTGTCTTCAGGTAAAAGATTATTTTCCTTTATCCTGGTTTGAAGAAGTTGACCAGAAGATTTTTTCATCACACCATATACCTTGTGGTGCCTTGATTCATAAGGTCTCAGAAGTAGTATGGCAATCCCAATTGGAGGTGTCTTTGATAGAACGCATCGAACGTAGGGTAGAAGAAGTAGAAAACTTATACCTCAACTGTCATTGGGATTGGGATGAAGCGTTGCATCGTTTTATTGCACGTTTCATGGGACAGAAAATTAATAATGAATGCATGGAACAGATCGCTTGTGCGGTTCCTTATCGGATTATCCTAAAGCATACTTCTTCATTGCCTGATCTGGAGGCTTTGTTATTAGGACAAGGAGGTTTTTTGCAACAGGAAAGTAAAGACGACTATACAAAGGATCTGAGCCAACGTTACAATTTTTTGTGTCATAAGTATGAATTAGATAAAGTATATAATGTACGGATGCAATGGCAATACAAAGGCTTGCGTCCTGTAAGTTTTCCTGAGTTGCGCATTGCACAATGGGCCTACTTGTTACATTCAAAAGGTCGGTTGATGAATTGGGCATTAGAAACACCCATAGTCGATTTGCAGAATGAATGTCATGGTATAGGAAGTTATTGGAAAAGCCATTATAGGTTAGGACATCCTTCTCCGGTTGCTGTGCCTAAGAGTGCTCAATGGAGTAAGCTTGTATTGATCAATGCGTTGATCCCTTTTAGAATAGCGTATAGGAAAAATAAGGATAGTCTTGAAACAAGTATCCTTATGGAGGCTTACGATGAAATTAGTCCGGAAAAAAATCATATTATAAAATTATTCGAAAGCTTTGGATACCATGCCTTTTCAGCGAGAGATACGCAAGCCATGTTGGAATTGTATAATAATTATTGTAACTATAAGAAGTGTTTGTCCTGTAAGATTGGACATTTTATACTAAAAAAAGAGGGCCTTCTATGATTCTTCTTATTGTCTTACACATTTGCTTTTTGCTTTTTTATCTGTACGTTCAACAACTTTTTGAGAAAGACAAACCGCTTTATTCCTGGTTTTACACCACACTGGTTATAAAAGTATTATCAGGATTGGCTATGGGAGCATTGTATTTGTATTACTATACCCCCAGTGACCTTACTGCTGCTTACTCTAACGTATCTCGTTTTGCTGTTTTGTTTTATTCCGATAATCAAAAATTTATTGATATCTATGTTCACAATGCCCTTGCAGCAAACGATGAAGTATCTTTTGTAGACTTGCATACCAATGCGCCACGGCTTTGGTTCTTTGTCAAGTTAATTGTCCCATTAGGAATTCTCATTGATAATTATTGGATGTTGAATGTATACATCTCTATCTTTTCTTTTATGGGATTGTGGAATTTAGCCAATCGAATCGTCTCTATTTTTCCTATCAGTAAAACAGCTGTTGTCATTGCTTTTTTGTTATTCCCTTCTGTCGTATTCTGGTCGTCAGGTTTGATTAAGGAGTCCGTACTACTGGGAAGTATTGGCTTTAGCATGAGTTTTTATTTGAAATGGGTCTATGAAAGGAGAAGACCGGAAATCGTCGAGTTGATTATATTTATATTAGCTCTATGGATCATTTGGAATGTGAAGTACTATGTGTTTTCTATTTTATTCTTTCTGATGATCACGCATTTTGCACACCGAATGGTGGTCTATGCATTTCCCTGGCTCAAAGAATACCGTGTACACAGGATTGTAATTTATTATTTGGTACTCGCTAACCTGGGGCTTTCTGCAGGATGGATACATCCTAACTTGTCGATTGAAAATTTATACAATGCATTGCATCAGAATTACATTGATACATTGATTTTGTCTAATAACCAAAACGTATTTCATCTGAACCAATTCGATAAAGGCGAATGGGGCATGCTGTGGGATTTACCCAAGGCTTTAATTTGCGGTATGTTTGGACCATTTGTCAACACAGGTAAAGGCTGGATTGCCTGGCTCGCCGTCATTGAAAACTATGTGCTGTTATTGGTAGTGGCTTATTTTTTAGTAGATCAAACAAGAAAAAAATGGAAGGGCTGGACGATGGAACATTTGATCGTTGTCAATTATATCATCTTGATGGCTGCCTTTTTGTCTTTTGCTTCACCCAATTGGGGAACATTGATTCGTTACAAAGTGGTATACATGCCACTTTTGCTGTTGTTGCTGTTAAGCGAATTGCCGATCATTCTTAAACTGGATTTTATTTTGTTTCCTGAGATTGTAAAGGAAACAGAAAGAAAAGATATACTCCCCACCAAGGATTAAATAGGCCTCCCGCATCTAGTAATAACCAGGAGGCAGAGTGAAAGATAAAGCCTGCTGGCAAAAGTATATAAGCTAGTCTTTTTTGAAAGGGTAATAAGATAAAACTCAATTGTAAAAGAATAACTCCGAAGCTTAATATTTTACATAGCATAGCATGTGAAGCGAGCTTCAAGCCTAACGAAGTTTCATGGATCAATAAGTGTTGCTGGAGATTGTCACTTGCAAACCAATAAATTCCGGAGGTAAATATTTTTTCTAATCCACAATAAAAATAAGCCAAACAAATCATCCATTGGATGAGTACTATACTCCAGGCAGGAACTACATCGTCGTTAGACTTTTCAGATTCCCATAGAAAGAAGGGATAAATCAACAACGCATAAGTGAGTGTACTGAATCCATGATCATACTTTCCAAATCCAAATAATATAAGCTGGTAATAGATAAAGGCGACAGCCGCTAGCGATGCTGCTATCCATTTTTTAGGCAGCAGTATCACTGATGCTATGCTTCCAATGAGTGCGAAATAGATAAACCATAAAATACTGATGGGAGGAAACACCGGTAATAAGAGTTTGCCTATTCCTGCCGGTTTGTAAAAAGGAGCAAAAAACATAAGGGCTTTAAACTCCAGAATGGCATTGTATACAACTAGTGCAAGACAGGTGTACAACAGCAAGGTTATAATAGGAATAAACTTTCGTTGGATGTTTACCTGAATCCGACGGTCATAGGTTGCTCGTAAAGGTTCAATAAGGTAAGACCGAAAGAGGTATACTCCTACGATGAGCTGTATGCTCATCGTACTTCTTATCAATACTTGTTTGGTCTTTGAAATAAAGAAGGTTTCATTAAATCTCCACTTTTCGGTTTGCAGTCTAGGATATAATTCATACATCCAGCTTGTCCATCCTTTGGAGGAAGGGTTAGCATGCAACACTTCCAGTGTCAAGACTTTGACATAGTATATGCAAAAAGAATAGGCGATCCAGAGCAAAGCGCTCAAGAGTATAAAGAAAAATACTTGCTGAAGTAATTTGCGATTCATCATTGATCAAAGAGAATATCTTGTTTCCATTGATTCCCTTCCAGTGTTTTATGGATGATAATAAGTCGTTCTTTTTTTTTCAACAAGCCTGATTTTTTCAAATGAACGGCAAAAAAATCAAGTTCATGATTGTAGAAATAAGTTCGGGCAAGATAATTTAAATGGCTCTCGTCTAAACCTATTTGACGCTCACTGAGCGATTCATTGCGGCCATTCGGTAAGTGTATTTGCAGAGAGAATTTTTCTTTTTGAGGGGTACTTTGTACGGTTTCGGCGAACATTCCAAAACGCATGAAGGGAAATAGATCTGTCATGAGTATAAATGGAATAAAGCTCATGATGAGAAAGAAAAAGGGCACAATATATCGGATATTGGTAGTCATTAATGTAACTTCATTGTTGCAGCAAAGCGGTTGCTATTGATGAACAATATAAAAACAAACACGCTATTCTTTGCGCTCATCGCCTTAATTTTTGTGGCTTATGGGGCATTATCTTTTATGGGTCCTCAGGATTTGATTCAATGGTTGGTTCAATCTTATGGACTGGATGTTGAAAAGGGAAGATTACTTCCTTTGTATATCCATGAAATGACTTGGGTGAAATTGAAAGTCACCCTAATTATCATATTATTCTTTCTGCTGTACTTATTTTATTGTGATAAGGATCTGGTAAAAGAATACAGACTTTCTTTCTCTTCTTTTTTTAGCTGGATCAAAAAAGATCTATTAGCCTTTTCATTGAAAGAGCGTATTGTTTTAGTTACCCTTGTTACAGTGTTTGGTGGTGTATTAGTTTATTACAGTTCCATCACTCCGGTTCAATTGGATGAGTTGCATACTTGGTTGTTTTTTATCAAACGGGGACCTTTGGTTACGGCTGCATATTATCCGGCCAGCAATAATCATATCGCGTATAATTTATTAAGTATACCATGGAGCATATTTCTTTCTCCCGTATGGGCGCTGCGCATGGTTTCTTTATGGTCTGCTGTGGGAACGGTAATTTTATTTGTGCTGATTTTAAAACGAAGGTATAGTTTTAGCTGGTCTGTTGCAGGAATGCTCTTACTGATGAGCTCAGCCTGTTTTGCCTGGTATGCCGTGCAAGGTCGTGGGTATGTGTTGGAGTTGTTTTTTCTAATCACGATCCTTTACATATTGGTTCAATCCCAATGGAATTTCGCTACAGATCGTTTGCTTGTTTTGCTGAATGCATTGACCATGTATTGTGTTCCTATTGCTATCATTCCTATCGCTCTGTTGAATGGATTTTATGCATACCATGTATTTAGATTGGATCACCGTAACCTAAAGCGAATTATAAAAACGGCTGTTTATACGATGGTGTTAATTTTCTTATGTTACCTGCCGGTATTTATTTTTTCAGGATTCGGATCATTGGTGAATAATCCATTTGTACAACGCCTTACCTATGATGAAGCATTTGTCGTAGGCTTCACAGAGTATCTGCCTGGCATTTGGACTTTTATCAGCGGCACGGAGGGGTATTTCTCTTTCGTAGTATTGATATTATTACTTGTAACCACTTTAATAATTTGTTTGCCACAGAACAAGTTCTTATGGATACTTTTAATGGCATTGATTTCACCATTTATTTTATTGCAAGCCTATCCTGTTTTACTTTTTGAACGCACTTGGTTGTGGCTTGTCATTCCTTTTGTTTGTTGGTGCATAGAAGTAGGTTGTCGTTTTACGCAGCGACGAGAATTGTATACAAGGATTACTGCTGTTATTTTTATTGCAGTCATCATGGTTGTTAATATTGTTAGATCCTATACGACCAATCAATTGTTGGTTAAAAACGCACAGCGATTTTTAGAATTGAAGCAAGCAATAGACATTCGCATGGCTGGAAAAACAATAAGAGTTTACAATGATGTGTTATATGATTATCTACTTTTCTATCAAAAAGAGAGCAAGTATGAATTGATTTCTGGTACACAGCAGTCAGATATCAGAACGGACGCCTTATTGAAAGACTGGCAGGATTTTAAACATTCTGAAGGGAATGTAATCTGGACTGATTCAGTACATGTGATCTATAGAACCGAATAGTAATATTTAAAAGAAAGCTGTATTTTTGTACAAACAATAAATTCATGAAAACATTAAATCCTGTTATAATCTTTGGTGCAAGTGGTTTGGGGAAAGCTGCATTCGATATATTTCAAAGCAATAACGTTGTCATCTATGGGTTTTTAGATGACGATAAAAGTCTTCATAAAACGGAGATAGGCGATGTATCGATCCTTGGTGAAACAGACAACGATGGTTTCTTAAAGTTAATCGGACAAAAATGCGATGCCTTTGTAGCGCTGGATAACAATAAAGAGCGTGAAAGCATTGTGAATATGCTCATTGAAAAAAGAAAGGTAATGCCTGTCAATGCCATTCATGCTACGGCTACTATTTCTAACGTAGCAGTATTGGGACATGGCAATTATATTGGCGCTGCGGCGGTAGTGAATTCTTTTGCCGAAGTGGGGAGCCATTGTATTTTAAATGCGCAAAGTTTGATAGAGTACGAGGCAAAACTGGGTGATTTTGTTCAGGTAGGAGCCGGTAGTAAAGTAGGGGCTGGAGCTACTCTTGAGAATGGGGTATTTCTGGGTGCGGGTGTTATTGTGGTACCAGGCATTACCATTGGCAAAAATGCCAGGATAGGAGCGGGTTCTGTTGTCATTGGGGATGTTAAAGCGGGCAAGACTTTGTTCGGAAATCCTGCCAAAGAGATTGAAAAATAGAGCCAAATAGTTATCTTTGGGCTGTTGTTACTAAACCACTTAGCTTGAAACTAAGTTTTGGAAAGCATGGAACAAGAGTATAGAATTTTACTTTACTATTGCTATACCGAGATCAAGGATCCGGAGCAATACAGGGAAGAACACCATATGTTCTGTCTAAACCTCGGTCTCAGAGGTAGAATCATCATCGCACAAGAAGGAGTCAACGGTACCGTGTCAGGTACACAGGAAGCTTCACAAGCTTATATGGATTGGATGAAAGCCGATCCAAGATTTGCAACGGTGGAGTTTAAAGTTGAAGCTCATCATGAGCATGCTTTTCAAAAACTACATGTCCGCGTCAAATCGGAAATTGTACATTCTTCTTTGCAGCATATCAATCCCAATCAACGTACTGGCGTTCACTTAGAACCTAACGAGTTCAAAGCGATGAAAGATCGTGACGATGTCGTGATTTTAGATGTACGCTCAGATTACGAACACGAACTGGGTCGCTTTAAAAATGCAGTGACTTTAGACATTGAAAACTTCAGAGATTTTCCGGATAAAATTAAAGAACTGGAACAGTATAAAGGGAAAAAAATACTGACGTATTGCACAGGAGGTATCAAGTGTGAAAAGGCCAGTGCCTATTTACTGGAGCAGGGATTTGAAGATGTCTATCAATTGCACGGGGGGATTATCAAGTACGGCATGGAAGCAGGCGGCGAAGATTTTGAAGGCAAATGCTATGTGTTTGATGGTCGTGTTGCTGTCGATGTCAATTCTGTCAATCCGAAAGTGATTTCCAGTTGCTATGTCTGCGGTACAACGAGTGATCGCATGGTCAATTGTGCCAATGCGGAGTGTAATATCCATGTTCCCATCTGTGAAGGTTGTGGTACCGCATTGGATGGCGCTTGTTCAGCGTCTTGTAAGACGCACTCCGAAAAAAGACCTTATGACGGAACGGGCTATTATTCTAAATCACTGAATGGCTATGACCCGTATCGTTTTGCCAAACGATAAAACAATAGAAGGCATTTGACGTTATCCAGGTTGTCAAATGCCTTTGCTCACGATATCAACTCGGAATGCTCATCAATTATTTTGTCCCGGGATCTTTTCTTCTTTAGCTATGGAATGCAAATGAAAAGTCTTATTTGTAAATTTTTGTTTTTTGTTTTTTTGATGGTAAATGGATTCAGGACTACCGCACAGGTATTACCGCAGGATTCATTGGCGTTGGTGGCTTTTTACAACAGTACGGATGGTGCACACTGGTACAACAATACCAACTGGCTTTCTACTCGTGTAGGCTTATGGGAAGGTATAGCCATTGTTGGCAATAGAGTACAAACATTGGCTTTGGGGAATAATAATGTCGCAGGTACTATTCCCGTTGAATTCTGTGATCTCTCAGGATTAGAATATATATACCTCAATAAAAATCAACTCACAGGTAATCTTCCCTCGTGCATTGGTAATGCCGTTTCTATCAATAGCATTGATCTCAGTGACAATGCGCTTTCCGGTGCTTTCCCCTCTGTGTTTGCCACCGCAATGCCACACCTTGCTGATATATGGATTTCCAATAACCAATACACTGATTTCCCTGATCTGGCGGGAGTAGCAGAGCTTTCTAATTTACATGTAGAGGGGAATAATTTGACGTTTGAAGACATTGTTCCCAATACTTTGATTCCTAATCTTGGCTATGTTTATAGTCCGCAGACTACAATCATTCAAAGCGGACCGGATGTTATACTCAGTGTATTTGATCCGTTTACACTTCAGGTTACAATAGGCGGAACAAATAATACTTACCAATGGCAAGCTACCTTCCAAAACATAACGGATAATTCTCATGTTTCTGGGGCTACTTCTTCTGTTCTATACAATAATGGAGCACGGGTTGCTGATGCAGGTTTTTACTCTTGCCTGGTAAGCAATCCGGGGGCACCGCTTCTTACCATACGTGTGGTGAGCTCAAGAGTGGAAGTGACGGATAACCGGTTACCGCAATCTTTACCTCTTCCAGTCGATACTTCCGTGTATTGTGGTATTGATTCAATTATATTTCCATCTGCAAGCAATGTATTATTACCTTTGTCTTATCAGGCATTAAGTAACGGATTCATCGCTTCCAATGAAATATTTTATCCATACAGTCCCGGTGTGTCATCCGTAAGAGTTTTTAATGATGGAGATACAACACACTTACCGTTGGATGAAACAATAGCTATCTCTGTTTTAACACACCAATCTATTCCTTCTTTTTCCATTGAAAATGATCTCCCCATATATGAAGGAGAAGAATTAACACTGACGGTTCAGGATATTACCGGTGTGATTTATTCATGGACAACTCCTGATTTTCAAAACGAACAAACCAGCAGTATCACAAGATCTGCCGGATCTCCTTTATTAGAGGGTGTTTATAAAGTTAGAATTTCTGAAGGAACCTGTTTGTATGATTCATTGCGAATAACCGTTTCTTTATCGGTGGATTCTAACATTGTTATTTATGAGTTGATTACACCAAACGGTGACGGTGATAATGAAACGTTTTATATTAAAAACATAGAAGCTTTACCTTCTGTACACGTTACAATATTTAATGTCTGGCATCAGGTCTTGTACAATAAGGACAGTTATAAAAATGATTGGGATGGAGGAGGACTGCCGGTTGGTACTTACTATTACTTAGTGAAAGTAGAGGAGTGGGACAAAGAGTACAAAGGTAATTTATACATCAAGCGATGAAGACAAAGATTTATCCTGCGCTGACTTTTCTTTTAAGCTTACTGCCTTTTTTATGTGAAGCGCAGACTCAATTGTCTGTCACGTCTTTTCAATATGCTATTCAGCTCTTCAATCCCGCTTACGTGGGTACGGAAGATCATATCAATGTTTCTCTATTCAATAAAACACAGTGGCTCAACAATTCCGGTTCTCCCAGCATGCAGGGCATCAGTGGCCATATTCCTTTTAGCTACGAAAGGTTGGGTGCCGGTATTAATCTTTTAAAAGAAGAAACCGCAACTATTCAGTCTTTATATGTGAATGCAAATGCTTCCTATAAAATCAATTTTAAAAATGGCAGGCTTTCTTTTGGTATACGTTTAGGTATGTTGCAAAGAAAAGAAAATTTGAATGGCTTGTTGGTAAAGGATCAGAATGACGTACTGTTAACGAATAACAATCAGTTGTTACCTGAAGTGGGTGGAGGTTTTTTTTACAAGCAGAAAAACTTTTATACCGGTTTGTCTTTTGTTCGCTCGGCAGGTATTTATTTGGAAACAAATGCCCGGCTTAAAAACTATTACCATTTTATAGCAGGAGGCTCCAAAAAAATAACGGAACGCTGGACATTAATCCCTGCATTACATGTAGAATATAACGGTGATTTTAATCAATATGCAGTTCTTCTTGTTCCTGTTAATTACGATGATTTGTTTTCCGTTGGAGTTGGTTATGGTACGGCTTCTGTTGCGTCTTTTGTGGCTACGTTGAATGTCGACAAGGTGTTGGGTACCACATCCAATAAGTATATGTTGTCTTATTCCTATGATCAATCCTTCAATAAACTGAATAACTATATTGGAAATACACACGAATTGATTCTTACACTGAAGTTCATCCCTTCAGAAAAAGTTGATCGAATCTTAAAAAGAAAAGTTACGGTTTCACCATTGTTTTTTGATTGATGAAGAACGGTATATTATTTTTGATGGCAATGATGGCGAGTTTTTCGTCGCAGGTTTTTGCGCAGAAAACATCAAAACATTTAGAAAGAGGAAATGCCTATTTTGAAGTGCGTTATTATGCCAAAGCAATTCCTGAGTATGAAAAATACTTAAGAAGTAAGAAGTCTTCTGCTTGTGAATTGAAGCTTGCCGACTGTTACCGTAAAGTCGGACAGTATGAAAAGGCAGAAAATGTTTATGCCTCCTATTTTGCAAAGCAAAAGAATAAAATAAATGATTCGCTGATTATACGGTATGCGGATGTGCTGAAAAAACAAGAAAAATATGCGGAAGCGAAAGCAGAATATGAACAGCTATCTGCTACTTGTTACCATAGAACACAATGTATAATGGCTTGTGATTCTTTTTTGATTTCATCACAAGAATCACTATATGAAGTGGAGAATATGTCGAAAATAAATTCCATTCATTCAGACATTGCTCCGGTGGTTTACAAGAAAGGCTTGGTGTTTTCTTCCAATAGAGAAGAAACAATGATTAAGAAAAAATCAAGTAATACAGCCCTTCCATTATATAACCTTTTATATGCAGAAGGGAAAGATAGTTTATATCCTGATCATGTCAGCAATTTTTCCACGCGTATCAATACGATACACCACGAATGTTGCGCCTCGTTTACCGCTGATTACAAAACAGTATTTTTTACAAGAAGCATTGATAAACCGTATAGCAATGATCCGGGTTCTAAGAATGCTTTAAAAATGTACAGTGCTTCCTGGCAAAACAACAACTGGACAGATTGGCAAACGTTTGTCTTTAATGATACGACCCGGTCGTATGGACATCCTGCAGTGGAAGGAAATGAAGAATTGTTTTTCTTTGTGTCAGATATGGAAGGAGGATATGGAGGAACGGATATTTATGTTTGTTTCAGTATCGATCACAAATGGACCAATCCTATTAACCTGGGCCCTCATGTTAATTCTCCATACAATGAAATGTATCCTTTTTACCATTCGGATGGGACACTTTATTTTTCTTCCAATAGACCTGAAGGAATGGGTGGCTATGATATGTATAGCGCTACAGAAAATGAAGACGGGGATTATGAATTCGTTACCAATCCGGGCGCACCTATAAATTCAGCATTAGATGATATTTCCATGTATTGGAATAAGGAAAAAAATCTGGGTTATTTTTCTTCCAATAGAGAAGGAGGAAAAGGGGAGGAAGATATTTATATGATTAAAAAGAAGCAATAAGGGTGACTAAGTATTTATTAGACCTTAATGAAATAGTTGATTACTAGGGGATGTATTTATAATAAATGGAAGAGTTTGTTGTTATGAATAACTGTTTTAGTTTGGGCATTTCCCTCCTTCGTCGGGCCGGGCTTTCGCCACTCGCTTTCCCGCTGAAAAAGCGGGAAGAGCTCAGACAATGGCTCAATCCCTAATGCGGTTCGTCGCTTTATTCATCTAATATTTTGGATTTGCGTTAGGGATCGAGCGGAAAGCCCGAAGTGCGTGGGGCTTGTGCGAGGGACGGACTTGGAGTGAGAGCCCGACCGCCACTGCAAAGATTGATAAAACCTTTCAAGGTAGATTGGCGGTAACGCCCAACTCCTCTTACTAATAACCAAACTTCTTGTAATTTTTCAGGTCTAATAAGTCTATAATTAGCCAATAAGCTTAACCTATTTTATTTCCCCGGCACAAAGATCTTACGGGTACTATCCTGGTATTCTTTTTTATACTTATCCTTGAACTTCACTTTTTCCTTTGGCGCTTTTTGCGTTGTTTTTATTTCTGCTACGCTATCCAGCTTTTGCTCTTCCGGTATCACGGGAACTACGACCGGTTGCTCTGTTTTAGATTCGGTGGATGGATTTTCTATCGTTCTGGGATCACTCACAGATTCTCCATTTGTAGAAACGGAAGCCGGAGTATTGGTCTTTCCTTTCGAAGAGTTAGAAGGAGAACCGACTTTGGAAGGTGTGCCTTCCGTATCAGGAGCAGAGATTGTATTTTGATGGTCTACCGGTTGTTCGATAGCTGGGATACGGTCTTGATGAGAAGCAGGTATTTCTTGCTTACGATTATAAAAATAGAAGGTACCGCTTATAAGAATGATGGCACCGGCAATTACTCCTAAATATTTTTGCGTGTTGGTAAAACGGACAGCACCAGCTTTTACTTCCGGACTTTGAGTTTCAAGAGCACCAAGACTGATTTTACCCCATAGGCCTTCAGGCGGATCGATCTCATGATCGGCCAGCTGACTTCTATAGAAGTCGTCTATTTGGTCAATATGTTCAGGATATTCGCTCATTGATCCTATTGTGCTTTTTGTGGATTTCTACCAGTTGCTCTCTCGCCTTGGCGAGCTGACCTCTGGAGGTTCCTTCATTTATGTTTAGTGTTTCTGCAATCTCTTTATGAGAATAGCCTTCAATAACATACAAGTTGAATATTACTTTCTTACCCTCGGGCAACAAATTAATAAAACGGATTAATTCATCCTTAGTTATGTTACTGTGTGCTTCCTCCTCTACCATTAAGGTGTTTTCTTCCAGTTCATCTGTAAATTTCAATTTCTTCTGTTTTTTAATGTCAGACAAAATGTGATTGACAGTGATCCGTTTGGCCCAACCTTCAAAAGAACCTTCAAATTTGAATGATTTAAGGTTGGTGAATATCTTTATGAAAGACTCCTGAAGCCAGTCTTCCGCTTCCGCCCGATTCTTGGTATAACGCAAACAAATGGCAAAAAGCTTACCTCCCAGTTGCTTGTACAATTCTTTTTGTGCAGCTGGTTCATTGTTAATACACTTTTTAACCAAGTCGTCCGTAAGAGTCATGCTCTTCTAGAGAGATAAGATTATTCTTTCGGAATAAAAAAGCCCATCCGAAACCTATTGCAAATTAATGATTTATCGATGATAAGCCATTTTTTTTAAAAAATAATTCAAAGTAGGGAAGCACAATCCCAAAAATTGAAGTCTTCTAGATGAAAATGCTTTTACATACTTTTTGAATGAAGACGGTTATGGTTAAGTAGTGCATGTTATTTTTTTAATGCCTTGGCCGCGCTTAAAGTTTAACCAGTTGTAAAACGCTTTTCAAGTCTCGTATTTTTTAATATTTTTTTTGTCTCTCCCGACCCGGGTAACCGGGTCGGGATTTTTTATTTAAGCCTGCTTTGGGGCTGTTTATTGAACTTCAAGGTGAATGTGTCCTGTTCTTCTATGAATTTCCGCTATTCTTCTATTCTGCTTTTTTTAGGACTTTTTTTTTAGGAAGTTCCGTTCGTGGGATTTTATCAATTTACCGATGTCTCGTTTATATTTGTAGATAAAAACGAATGGATAAGACGATAAAACTGTCACAACATCATACCTAATATAGCCTATGAAGATCATTAAAATTGCAGCCCTATTCTTAGTTATAGTCGGTGCATTGGCGTTTATCAAGTTGAAATTTTTTAAGAGTGCGGAAGATATTTCTAAAGCAGAAAATAAAAAAGGAGGAAGTAAGGCTTCCAGTCCCGTGAATGTTTTCATTGCCAGGAAACAGACGTTTAACGAGCAAATCATCAGCACAGGAACTGCTTTGGCCAATGAAGAGGCTTCCTTGATGCCGGAAGTAGCAGGTAAAGTGATTAAGATATATTTTTTAGAAGGCGCATTTGTTAAGAAGAATACGCTGCTGGTAAAGATCAATGATGCGGATTTGCGTGCGCAGTTAACGAAAGTGGATCAGCAGATTCAGTTGTCAGAACAAAAACAGCAGAGGCAAAAGCAGTTATTGGATATTAATGGTGTGAGCCAGGAAGGCTATGATATCGCAGTCAATGAAACAAGCGGTTTTAAGTCCGATCGTGAGTTATTGCATGCGCAAATTATGAAAACGGAAATCAGGGCTCCCTTCGACGGAGTGATAGGATTGAAGAACATCAGTGAAGGAAGTTATGTCACCCCGGCTTCTATTGTCGCCACTATCCAACAATTGACACCGATGAAGATTGATTTTGCCATTCCTGAAAAATATATAGAGTTGGTGAAAAAAGGTGATCCTGTTGACTTTTCTACAGAAGGAGTTCAAGAAGTGTTCAAAGCAAAAGTATTTGCCATAGAACCAAAAATTGATTTGGCCACACGAACCTTAAAGATCAGAGCACTTTGTTATGATCACAAAAATAAATTATTACCGGGGGCCTTTGTAAAAGTAAACATGGCGAAAGAAAGTTCTAATAGTATTTTGATTCCTACAGAAGGTCTTATCCCGGAGTTGAAAGGATATAAAGTTTTCTTTTATCGCAACGGTAAAGCAATAGCTGGTGCTGTAACGCCCGGTACGCGTACGGATTCACAGATTGTGATCTTGAAAGGAATAGCGGAAGGTGATACGATCATCACAACGGGTCTTATGCAAATGAAAAATGAAATGCCTGTGAAAATCATTGGTTCCACCAAGAAATAAGCTTTAAGCCCATGAGTCTTTCCACCATAAGCATCAACCGTCCTGTTTTAGCCATCGTGATGTCTTTAATCATCGTGCTCTTCGGCTTGATGGGTTATAAATATTTAGGTGTTCGTGAATATCCATCTATTGATCCGCCAATTATTACGGTGCGTACTTCTTATGCCGGCGCCAATGCCGATGTCATAGAATCTCAGATTACAGAGCCACTGGAAAAAGTATTGAACAGTATTGAAGGCATACGCTGTATCTCTTCTTCGAGCAATCAAGGGTCCAGTTCAATTACGGTGGAGTTTAATTTAGATGCCAATTTGGAAGCTGCGGCCAATGATGTAAGAGATAAGGTAGGCTCAGCTGCCCGCCAGTTACCGCAAGACATAGATGCTCCTCCTGTTGTTTCTAAAGCCGATGCAAACTCAGACGCTATTTTATCTTTAGTCATACAAAGTCCTAAACGCTCCAGTTTAGATGTCAGTGATTATGCGGAAAATGTAATTGCCGAACGCTTACAAACCATCGCAGGTGTCAGCAATGTGCAGATCTGGGGACAGAAGCGATATGCCATGCGCATCTGGATGGATCCGATAAAATTAGCCTCTTTTGGACTAACGCCTTTAGACATCAACAATGCACTGAATAGAGAAAATGTAGAATTGCCATCCGGTAAAATTGTAGGCAATCAAACAGAGTTGACGGTGAGAACAATGGGCCGTTTTACGGATGAAGAAAGTTTTAACAACATGATTGTAAAAACTTCGGGTGATCAAACGGTAAAACTGAAAGATGTTGGCTATGCTAAACTGGGTGCGGAAAACGAAGAAACTATTTTAAGACAATCGGGTATTCCGATGGTGGGAGTCGCTTTGGTTCCGCAACCTGGCGCCAATTACCTGGATATCGCGGAAGAATTTTATAAGCGTGTGGAGTCTATCAAAAAAGATCTTCCGAAAGATTATAAGATCGATATTGGAATGGACAATACAAAGTTCATCAAACAATCAGTAGAAGAAGTGGAAGAGACTTTACTGATCGCTATTCTATTAGTGGTGATTATTATTTACCTGTTTTTTAGAGACTGGGCGATTGCACTTCGTCCGCTAATTGATATCCCGGTTTCATTGATCGGTGCTTTCTTTATCATGTACGTTATGGGTTATTCCATTAATATCTTATCCCTTTTAGCTATCGTATTGGCGACGGGTTTGGTAGTGGATGACGGTATTGTTGTAACGGAAAATATTTATAAGAAAATAGAAGACGGTATGGCTCCTAAAGAGGCGGCCATCAAAGGATCCAACGAAATTTATTTCGCTGTTATTTCTACGTCTATTACATTGGCCGCCGTATTTCTTCCTTTGATTTTTCTGGAAGGCTTTGTGGGAAGATTGTTCAGAGAGTTTGGCGTAGTGATTGCCGGTGCGGTATTGATCTCTGCTTTTGTTTCATTGAGTTTAACTCCCATGCTCAATGCGAAACTGGCAAGAAAGGATCACAAGAAAAGTAAATTTTATGACCTGACAGAACCGTTCTTTATTGGAATGAATAATTTCTACAGTAAGAACTTAGAACAGTTCATGAAAAGAAGAGCATTAGGTCTTGTGATCATCGTAGTTTGTATGGGATTGATATTTTTTGTCGGATCTCTGTTGAAGTCAGAATTGGCTCCTTTAGACGATAGAAGTTCCTTGCGCCTTACCATTACTGCTCCAGAAGGAACTTCTTATGATTACATGGATAAGTTTATGTTGGACTTGTCTTATTTTATCGATGATTCTATTCCTGAAAAACAAGTAGCATTGGTCATTACTGCTTCCGGGTATACCAATGCAGGTGCTGTCAATGCAGGATCTGTAAGGTTGACATTAAAAGAGCCTAAAGATCGCAAACGTTCTCAGCAAGAAATTGCAGATTACCTGACACAAGTGACGAAAGGTTTCCCAGTGGCAAAAACATTAGTAATACAACAACAAACGATTGCAGTAGGAGGCACCCGGGGTTTACCTATACAGTTTGTGATTCAGGCGCCGAATTTTGAAAAGTTAAAAACCTCTCTTCCTAAGTTTTTAGATGAAGCGGGTAAAGACCCTACATTTCAAACAGTGGATGTCGATCTGAAATTCAACAAACCTGAATTACAAATTGAAATCGATCGTGAGAAGGCAAGAAATCTTGGAGTAGAAGCCATTGACATCGGACAAACATTGCAATTGGCATTGAGTGGTCAGCGTTTTAGTTACTTCATCATGAACGGTAAGCAATACCAGGTCATTGGTCAGGTCGATAAAAAAGACAGAAACGATCCGATGGATTTGAAATCCATGTATGTAAAAAATATAAACGGCGAGTTGATTCAAATGGATAATTTGGTTACGGTAAAAGAACTCAGCAGTCCTCCTCAATTGTATCATTACAACCGTTATAAATCGGCCACTGTAGGTGCAGCGCTGGCTCCCGGCAAAACAATCGGCGACGGGATCAAAGCGATGGAAAGTATAGCAGAGCGCACACTGGATGAATCGTTCTCTACTGCACTCACGGGTTCGGCAAGAGATTTTTCAGAAAGCTCGTCCAATGTTTTACTGGCATTCTTCCTCGCGCTTCTATTGATTTACCTGGTATTGGCGGCGCAATTTGAAAGCTTCATTGATCCTGTTATTATCATCCTCACGGTTCCGCTCGCTTTAGCCGGTGCATTGATTTCTTTGTGGTACTTTAATCAGACATTGAATATCTTTAGTGAAATTGGATTGATCATGTTGATAGGATTGGTTACAAAAAATGGTATTTTGATCGTCGAATTTGCGAATCAACTGAAAGAACAAGGAAAGAAAATTCCGGAAGCGATTCATGAAGCGGCTGTTGCTCGTTTACGACCTATTTTGATGACCAGTTTAGATACCGCATTAGGTGCCTTACCTATTGCACTGGCTTTGGGTGCAGGTTCTAAAAGTCGCATGTCGATGGGGATCGTGATCATTGGTGGTATTGTCTTTTCTTTGGTGTTAACGCTTTTTGTTATTCCTGCCTTGTATAGTTACATGTCCAGAGAAGTAAAGCATGAAGAGGCGGAAACTGTTCACGTATAACCGGTCAATGTGAAGATTGACTTAATGAATAATCTATTATGAAAAATGTTTTTTTGTGTTGTTTACTATTGGTGTCATGGTCTATGCCGGCTCAGGAGTTACTGACTCCCGAGCAAGTAGTGGAAATTGCACTGAAGAATAATTACGACATCAGCATCAGCAGGGAACAGGCTGATATCGCAAAGAATAATTACACACTGGGTAATGCCGGTTTTTTGCCTTCTGTCAATTTGAATGCATCCGGAAACACCAGTACCAATAATTTTAAACAAACCCTATCCACCGGTGTCATTACAGAACGAAGCGGTATCAATTCCAATTCACTGTCTGCTTCTGCTGTCATGAGCTGGACTGTTTTTGACGGATTTAGAATGTTTGCCACCTATGATAAATTGCAAGCATTGAATGAAATGGGAGAGTTGGCTCTTAAAGTGCAAATTGAAAATACGGTTTCTTCTGTTTTGTTAGCCTACTATGATGTAGTAAGACAAAAGCAAGAGAAGAAAGCGAATGACAATTCCATGAAGCTGTATAATGAACGGGTACAAATTGCCGATCAGAAATTTAAATTGGGTTTGACCGCAAAAGTGGATTACCTGCAGGCACGGGTTGATTTGACTGCATTGCAGTCGGCCAGTATTACACAGCAGATAACCATAGAAAATAGCAAGGCAAACTTAAATGTGTTATTAGGAAGAAAAACGGATATCGCTTTTGATGTCATTGATACTATCATCGTTGATCCGGCCATTAGTCTGGAAGAATTGAAATCGAATGCGGAAAAGCAAAACACTTTATTGAAATACAATGAACGTAATATACTCGCAAGTAAAAAAGCGATACAAGAATTCAATGGATCCATGTATCCAAGATTGTCTTTGAATGCGGGATATAATTATTCAAGAACAGCCAGTGAAGCAGGTTTGGTAGCGTTGAACAGAAGTAATGGTCCCACCGTTGGATTTACAGCGACCTGGAATTTATTCAATGGTAGAATATTGAATACTCAAATTCGAAATGCACGGGCACAAATGGACATCGCACAGGTACAATTGGAACAATCTAAACTGGATTTAGAATCGCAAGTCTATCAATCGTGGAACAATGCAAAACTGGCATTTGAAATATTGAAACTGGAAGAAGATAATATTTTGTTGGCCAGAGAAAATGTAACAATCGCTATGCAGCGTTACAATATAGGCAATGGTACATCCATTGAATTGATGATCGCACAACAGAGCTTCGACACCGCACAAGTGAGATTAGTCACCGCACGTTACAATGCCATTACAGCGGAGATTAATTTGAAAAGGTTGAGAGGAGAGTACGTAAAATAGGTACGAGCGAGGAGCTAGGAGAAACGAATGTTATTTACTCGTACCTCCTAGCTCGTGCCTCCTAGCTTATTTGGCTGCCATTACTCACTACATTTCCTGGTGAAACGAAAGAGAGTTTGCCGTCTTTATCCTCAGCCATCAAAATCATACCTTGTGATTGTATGCCTTTAATGTCTCGAGGGGCGAGGTTGGCCAATAGACATACTTGTTTGCCAATGATGTTTTCCGGTTCAAAGTATTCTGCAATACCACTCACCACAGTGCGCTGATCGAGTCCTGTATCTAAAGTAAGCTTTAATAATTTCTTGGTTTTTGCTACTTTTTCTGCCGTGAGGATAGTGGCAACACGAATATCCATTTTAGTAAAGTCGTCAAACTGTACGGCTTCTTTCGCAGGCTTTACCGTTAAAGAGGCGTATTCGTTTTCCTTTTTCGTGTCTTCCAATTTTTGTACTTGTTTGGTGATGACTTCGTCTTCTAATTTTTCAAACAGTAATTCAGGTTTGTTCAACTGATGTCCTTCTTTCAATAAACTAAAACTTCCTGCTTTGTCCCATGTTAATGGAGCGAGGTTGAGCATGTCAAATAACTTCTTCGAACTAAAAGGAATAAACGGTTCGCCAAGAATAGCGAGATTAGCCGTCAGCTGCAGTGACAAGTGTAAAATTGTTTTTACCCGTTCAGGATCGGTAGCCTGAATTTTCCAAGGTTCACTGTCTGCCAAATATTTATTTCCCGTGCGTGCAAGATCTATGTAAATCGTTAAGGCTTCTCTGAAACGATAGGCTTCAATCGACTTGGCAATTTCTGCCGGGAATGATTTTAATTTTTCGATCAACTCCTGGTCTTGAGTCGTAAGTGCGTTCAATGCAGGAACTTTACCGTCGTAATATTTTTGTGTCAACACGGCAGCGCGGTTCACGAAGTTACCGAGGATGGCAACGAGTTCGTTGTTGTTTCTGTTCTGAAAATCTTTCCAGGTAAAATCATTGTCTTTTGTTTCCGGTGCGTTGGCGCAAAGTACATAACGCAACACATCTTGCTTGCCTGGAAATTCTTCCAAATACTCGTGCAACCAAACGGCCCAGTTGCGGGAAGTAGAAATTTTATTTCCTTCCAGGTTCATGAATTCATTGGCAGGTACCTGATCGGGCAGGATGTAGCTGCCTTCTGCTTTCAACATCGCAGGGAAGATGATGCAATGGAAAACAATGTTGTCTTTACCGATAAAGTGAACCAGCTTGCTGTCTTTGTCTTTCCAATAAGTTTCCCAAGTATTCTTCGCATGATTGGCAGAAGGGCCTTGAGCAAAGTAATCACGGGTAGCGGAGATGTAACCGATCGGCGCGTCAAACCATACATACAACACTTTTCCTTCTGCATCAGGAAGGGGAACAGGTACTCCCCATTCTAAGTCACGTGTTACCGCGCGAGGTTGTAAGCCTTGATCAATCCATGATTTGCATTGACCATATACATTGGGTTTCCAGTCTTTGTGTTCTTCAAGGATCCATTGTCTTAACCAGGGCTCATATTGATCCAATGGCAAGTACCAATGCTTGGTATCTTTCAAGATCGGTTGTGCACCGCTTAACATAGACTTCGGGTTTTTCAACTCTGAAGGACTTAAGGTCGAACCACAATTTTCACATTGATCACCGTAAGCGTTTTCATTGCCGCAATGCGGACAAGTTCCGACGATGTAGCGATCTGCCAGGAACTGATTAGCCGTAGGATCGAAATACTGTTCGGAAGTTTTTTCTAGGAAAGCTTTTTTGTCATACAGTGTTTTGAAAAAGGCAGAAGACGTTTCTGCATGTATTTTACTGGAAGTACGGGAGTAAATATCAAAAGAGATGCCCAGGTCATGAAAGGATTTTTTGATCAATTCATGGTATTTGTCTACCACTTGTTGAGGAGTAACTCCTTCTTTTTTAGCACGAATGGTGATCGGAACACCATGTTCATCTGATCCGCCAATGAATAGTACATCCTTGCCTGTAGAGCGGAGGTATCTTACATAGATGTCGGCAGGGACGTATACACCAGCCAAATGTCCGATGTGAACAGGCCCATTCGCGTAAGGAAGGGCAGAAGTAACGGTATATCTTTTGAATTCAGAAGCCATTGTGATGGTTATAGTTGAATTGCATTAACAAGCAAGAAAACTGAGGGCTGAAAACTGAAAACAGATTCTAAAACTAATAGAAAAGCTGTTTATGCCCACTTTTAGCCTATTTTAGTTCTCAGTTTTCAGTTTTCTGTTTTCTGATTTTATGCAAAGATAGGATTTTTAGCACTTATTTTCCTTTATATGACTCTATTTAGGTTGAGAATTAGTAACTTTGCACCTCGATACGCATTTCATAACCATCATGCAAGAAATTAGAAACATAGCAATCATTGCTCACGTCGATCACGGTAAAACTACATTGGTTGATAAAATCATCCACGCCTCTAAGATTTTTAGAGAAAATCAGGAATTCGGGGACTTGATCCTTGATAACAACGACCTGGAACGTGAACGTGGAATTACCATCACATCTAAGAACGTATCTGTACGTTACAAAGATTATAAAATCAACATCATCGATACTCCTGGTCACAGTGATTTCGGTGGCGAAGTAGAACGTGTATTGAAAATGGCAGACGGTGTTTGTTTGCTGGTAGATGCGTTCGAAGGTGCCATGCCTCAAACCCGTTTCGTATTGGGTAAAGCATTAGCACTTGGCTTGAAACCGATTTTGATCATTAATAAAGTAGATAAAGAAAACTGTCGTCCCGACGAAGTACACGAGTCTGTATTTGACTTGATGTTCAACCTGGGTGCAACAGAAGATCAATTGGATTTCGCTACGTTGTACGGTTCATCTAAACAAGGATGGATGGGTTACGACTGGAAAGAACCTACTGCTGATATCACTCCTTTATTGGATACTATTATTAAAGTAATTCCAAGAGCGCCATTCTTAGAAGGCCCTGCGCAAATGCAGATCACTTCTTTGGATTACTCCGCTTTCGTGGGACGTATCGCTATCGGAAGAGTATTCCGTGGTACCTTGAAAGAAGGTCAGCAAATCGCATTGATTAAGTCTGATGGTTCAATCAAGAAAATGAAAATCAAAGAACTTCAAATCTTCGAAGGTTTGGGTCGTGTGAAAGTAACGGAAGTTCCTCAAGGTGAAATTTGTGCTGTAATAGGTATAGATGACTTTGAAATCGGTGACACCATCGCAGATGCTGACAAGCCGGAAGCATTGGAGCGTATCAGCGTAGATGAACCTACGATGAGTATGTTGTTTACTATTAACAACTCTCCGTTCTTTGGTAAAGAAGGTAAATATGTAACATCCCGTCACTTGCGTGATCGTTTATACAAAGAGATCGAGAAAAATTTGGCACTAAGAGTACAGGAAACCGATACGGAAGACAAATTCCTGGTATTTGGTCGTGGTATTCTTCACTTGTCTGTCTTGATCGAAACGATGCGTAGAGAAGGTTACGAATTGCAAGTAGGGCAGCCTCAAGTATTGTTCAAAGAAATCGACGGACAAAAAAGCGAGCCGATTGAATTGATGGTAGTAGATGTGCCTCAGGAATTCTCTGGTAAAGTCATTGAATTGGTGACGATGCGTAGAGGTGAATTGAAAATCATGGAACCTAAAGGTGATGTGCAACACTTGGAATTTGAAATTCCTTCTCGTGGTATCATGGGCTTGCGTAACAATGTATTGACTGTCTCTCAAGGTGAAGCGGTAATGACTCACCGTTTGATGGGTTACGAACCATTCAAAGGAAACATAGCAGGAAGAAACAGTGGTTCATTGATCTCAATGGATGCCGGTAAAACAACTGCTTATTCTATCGATAAATTACAAGACAGAGGAATCTTCTTTGTTGAGCCAGGTGAAGAAGTTTACATGGGTCAGGTAATCGGAGAACATACACGTGGCAATGACTTAACGGTAAACACCATCCGTGAAAAGAAATTGACCAACATGCGTGCTTCTGGTACAGACGACAACGCGCGTATTGTTCCTAAAGTACAGTTCTCTTTGGAAGAGTCATTAGAATACATTCAAAAAGACGAATACGTAGAGGTTACTCCGAAAAGTATTCGTATGAGAAAAATCTACCTGGACGAAAATGAAAGAACCAGAATGTCTAAGAAGAACGACTAGTTTTAAATTATAATTAATTGAGAGGCCCAATAAACTTATGTTTGTTGGGCCTCTTGTTTTTATTGGGTGTTAGGTTTTATTGGTGTCAGGTTTTCAGACCTGACACTGTCGGACAATATTAAACAGTTTGTCTTAATACCATTTGCCTTGCCCCTAAATCCCCTAAAGGGGACTTTGCTTATTATTGACTTATTACTAGAGGTATTGCGTCCCTATGGGACGCTGATAGATTTTTTTATTTAAATTTTACTTCTAACTTATCACTTACAACTTATCACTTACCACTTTCATCCCGTGAAACACAAGGTTCTTGAAACTCCCAAAGCCCTTCTGCATTACAGACAATATGGTAAAGGACCGGCTGCCTTACTTTGCTTTCATGGCTATGGTCAGGATCATGATGTATACCGTGAGTTGGAGGAATTGTATGGAAATAAATACACCATTTATTCCTTTGATCTTTTTTATCATGGACAAAGTTTTTGGCACAACAAAGAACAACCGGTAGAGAAATCAGATTGGTCCTATATCATGGAACAGTTTTTGGCTGTACAAAGAATAGAACGTTTTTCTTTAGTGGGTTATTCGATGGGTTCGCGTTTTGCACTGGCTACATTTGATGTCTATGCAGACCGCGTGGATCAGTTGATTTTACTGGCTCCTGATGGTATCAAACGAAGGTTTCTATATTGGCTCATGACTTCTTTTGGTTTTACCAGACACTTGCTGCGCATTGTGGTTACGAATCCCAAACCGTATTTGTGGCTCATGCAATCGTTGCTGTTTTTAAAATTGATCAACAGAGGAGTAACTAAGTTTTCAGAAACACAAATGAAAACCAGAGCAGCGCGACGAAGAGTGTATTATTCCTGGGTGATGTTTAGAAAATTATTCATCACCCCACGGGCAACAGCTGAAAAAATCAATAAGCATAACGTGACCTTGAAGATCTACATGGGAGAGTTTGATAAGGTGATTACGGTTTCTCAAGTGCAGCCTTTATTGAATGCCTTTCCAAAAAGTTTAAGAACAATCCCCGCAGGCCATACTCAATTGTTGAAGATGTGGATACAGACTTATGGCGCACTATAAATAAGAGCGGAGAAAGAGAGCGAAAGTGTTTCCGCTCTTCGCTCTCTTTCTCCGCTCTTATTTCTTATTGTCCGCTGTCTCTGATGATTTTAATATTCTTATCCCGGATATACAAGGTCTGATTATCCCACAGCACCCTGTACCATATTGTGCCTTCCGATCCCAGCACGGTGAGGCGATTACCTTGCGTAATGTTTTCAACGCACTGAGCACCCGCTGCAGGGGCGCTCATGAGGCATGTTTGTTCCATCACGATGGCGCGATCAGGAATCACATCGTAATTGTTCAATAAAAACACCACTCCGAGTATCGCCAAAAATCCTAAAGGACGAGATCCCCATTTCTTTTTTTGCAAGGCACGGACAACAAGATAAATGAAATAGGGAAGTCCGATCAACAAAATGGTAAAGATGATCGGGTAATAATACCGACGGTATAGAGAAAAGAAATATTCCACATCAGAGAAATCATAGCCCTTCAAATGGTGCTGCTCAGATAATTCCTGGATCTTGGGAATGATTTGAGTGTTGTGAGTGAGATCCAGAAACTGATTATAGTAGTATAAGGCCAACGGAATATCGCCGGCTTGTTCTTCGATATAACCCATTTTAAGTAACATGCGAGGAGAATAACGCTTATCCACATTCCACTCTTTCAAGTAAAGTGCTTTGGCTTCGTTCAGCTGACCGTTGTCAAAAAGTGAATCTGCCTTCAAAAGTGTATACGTTTGAGCATGAGCCGTTATTGACAGATGTGTATAAAAAAGAAGAAGAATAGTCAATAATTTTAGGAGAAGCTTTTGCATTTTATACATTCCTCGTTACCTTTGCACTCGCAATTAAGCAAAACAGACGCTTAAAACCAACAATGATTCCGTAGCTCAGCTGGTAGAGCACATCACTTTTAATGATGGGGTCCTGGGTTCGAATCCCAGCGGGATCACAAAAAGCCTCGAAGTAATTCGAGGCTTTTTTGTTTTCTATCAAATTAAGTAGCATGAATTGATAATGTAGGAGGTGATGGGTCTTAATGATGGTGTTCTGGGTTCTCCCGAAACCTCGGGACAACGGGATCACACGCTATAAAAAAAGCCTCGAATGTTATTCGAGGCTTTTTTGTTTTATCAACAAATTTGAGGGACGAGCCAGGAGCAAGGAGGTACAATTATATTTCGTACCTCCTT
>JAQBNS010000128.1 GCA_028288405.1 Chitinophagaceae bacterium | reverse complement strand
CGCAAGCATTGCTTGGTGTGACTGTCCAGCTACCTGCCGTGCCCGATGCATACGTTACCGTGATCGCTGCTGTGCCTGCGCCCCCTGTAACTGTATGACCTGTTCCACTGTAAGTCCAGGTATAAGTGACGCCTGCTACTGAAGTTACGCTATAAGTATTGCCTGTAGAGTTCGGACATGGTGTTGCGGTTCCTACTGTGATCGCACTTGGTTGTGCTGGCACTGTACCGAAAGTCACTGCTTTGGTTTGGGCTGTGCCGTTTCCGCAAGCATTGCTTGGTGTGACTGTCCAGGTACCTGCTGTGCCCGATGCATACGTTACCGTGATCGCGGCTGTGCCTGCGCCCCCTGTAACTGTATGACCTGTTCCACTGTAAGTCCAGGTATAAGTTACACCTGCTACTGAAGTTACGCTGTATGTATTGCCTGTTGAGTTCGGACAAGGTGTTGCTGTTCCTGCTGTAATCGCACTTGGTTGTGCTGGCACTGTACCGAAAGTCACTGCTTTGGTTTGAGCAGTGCCGTTTCCGCAAGCATTGCTTGGTGTTACCGTCCAGCTACCTGCTGTGCCCGATGCATACGTTACCGTGATCGCTGCTGTGCCTGCGCCCCCTGTAACTGTATGACCTGTGCCACTGTAAGTCCAGGTATAAGTGACGCCTGCTACTGAAGTTACACTATAAGTATTACCTGTAGAGTTAGGACAAGGTGTTGCGGTTCCTGCTGTAATCGCACTTGGTTGTACAGGTAAACCGCTTATTACAACAGTTCCGCTAGTGAATGCTGTTCCGGTACAAGTACCTTGACTAGGGGTAACGCTCCAGGTGCCATTAGTTGCTCCGGCACTGTATGATACGGTAATAGAATTAGTACCTGCACCGCCAGTAATTGTTGCACCTGTACCACCATTGTATGTCCATGCATAGGTTACACCTGCTACGTTTGTAACAGAGTAAACATTTCCGGTAGAACCTGCGCAAGGTGTCAATGAACCCGCAAAACCGGTTGGAGCAGCAGGGCCAGAACTTACGGTTGCTGTTACCTGTGTTCTGCTACAAGGAGGAACAATACCTGTTACAATCTGCCAATTGAATATCTGCCCATACGTTGTACCCTGAGAACCTGTGCCGGCGAAACCTGTACCAAAGTTCTGATAAGCTTGCCCATCTAAATCGAAAACACCTGCTTGTACATAATGAGCAACTACACCCGAATTATCCGCCCAAATATTTCCACCTCCGGCAGTACCTGGCACGTAAAGACCTATATAATAGGTGCCCGCTGGTAAAGTAAGATTGGGTGATAATATCATAGGAGTACCCGCTGCTACTGCTGGAATAGACATACCAGCACTGGCATACAACGGTGTAGTACCATCAATGGAACTATAAGCCACTAATTGTGCACCTGTAAAAGGACCTGCTGTAACACCACCCGGTTTTCCGGTATATATCTGAATATTCTGTATCGTTAAACTTTGACTAACGATCATTTTATTTGACCAACGGGCCATGGTTCCATTTGCACCAAATTCAGAAGCAGCATTAGGTACACCACTAAGTGACGGTCTTCCGGTATAATAGTTAGTTGAACCGGTCGCTTGTTGCACATAATAATTAGTAGTAGATGCCGGTGAAGGAGCATATGTTTGTCCCGTATTAAGCAATGTTCCACCTGTTGCGGCATCATACCATTCGTATGTTCCACCTGTAGAAGTTACCGTTAATGTAATAGCACCGCCACAACCAGAACCACCTGTTGCTGTAACAGGATTGGCATAATTGACCGTGACATCATCTGTTCTGGTACAACCCGATTGCGTCACTTCAACAGTGTAGGTATGATTCCCCACTGCACCTGAAGCCGCTTGTGAAAATGTAGGACCTGTTTGACCAGAAACTACTGTTCCATCTTTTTTCCAAACAAATGTACGGCCTGTCAGAGTAGTTAAACCAGAGTTAAGTGATACGGTACCAGGCAAACAAACCCCAATATCTGATCCTAATGTAGGTTGAGGAGCAGCACAAGCTGTGGCCATTCTAGCACATATAGCACTTTGAAAATTATTAGGAGCTACTCTATCTTCACCCACATCCCATATAATTACACCACTACCACCTTTGGACATTACCCAATCAACTTTGGACTCCATGGTTGTTTTACTGTTGTAATAATAACCGGATGCATTACCGCTGGCATAAGCAGTAGCATAGTTACCGTCGCTCATGTATTCCTGAAGGTTTGTTCTTCCTGCATTTCTTCCATAAAAAGGAATACCGATTAATAATTTATTCCATGGTACTGTGATTCCATAAGAGTTGGTACCGGCATAAGCAGTCAAAGAAGCTTCACTATCAGCTAGCGTGGAATGATCCGCATTATAAGAGGCAGGAAAATCATAGGTCATCACGTTGACAAAATCAACGTATTGAAAACTTGCTTGTTCAATATATAATAAGTGGTTGACGGTATTTTTATATTCGCCCCCTACTGTAATACTCACTTTTAAGGAAGGCTTAGTACTTGATGCGATGGTACTTTTTAATGTACTCAAAAACGCAGTATAGTTCGCTCTATCTGATCCGGTAGATGCCGGGAATTCCCAGTCGATATCAACACCATATAAATTTTGGGCGATAGCAAAATTGACCAGGTCAGTTGCTAAATTACCTCTATAGGTTGAATTATTCATTACAGATGAAAATCTTGTGGTACGCTGATTTCCAGTATCAGCACCACCTACTGAAACCCATAAATTGGGACCCGTTCCACTTGTCGGCTTACAGTATCCTTTTACTACATTGAAAGAAGACAAATCAAATCCGAAAATATTATCTCCCGGATTATTGGTACTGAGCAAATGCCCGTCTGTGCCAAAATTGATAAAAGAATAGTTTACGTCTGTTAAACAGCCCCATTGGACCATGCCAATTCCATAAACACCGGTAACCCGATACGAAGGCAAATAACCTACTACTCTTTGAGAAAAAGCCGGCAATGCGCCTAGCATAAAAACGAATAAAAAGAGAAACTGGAGTCGTCTCGTCATATATGTAGTTTTACGGATGAAATACAATTCTATCTTACTTTAATACACTTAATATATTAATAAGTAATTCAATCAGATTCGAAAATAAAGTTTAAATCGCACAAAAACACGAAGAAAAACAAAAAAATATATTAATAAAATTACAATTAAACCTTTTCAATTGTAACATTTCACCCCAAAATTTAACTTTTCCGATAAACAAAAGCCCTTAAAAACCATCTGATATGAATAATATATAGATAATGAGGGTGAATGTAATGTAAACAGTACCTCCATTTTCAACAAAAAAGACCTCGACTGTAAGTCGGAACTCATTAAATTTCACAAGATTAATGGGCAAATTATTTTTTTCCAACCATTTAAATAGCCCTTTTTAGAAATTATCAAAATATGAAATATGTATCAGGCTTGCTCTTTAGTTTAAAAAGCCCATTTAAGAGAAATAATAAAAAAAGGGATCCCGTTTTTCAACGGAATCCCTTTTTTATCTTAACCGCTAATCCTACAAACCGACCATGACGAAAGATCCCCAATTGATGGGTTCAGGATATTTTTGTCTCACGGTCTTCTGCGCATCCAGAAATGCCTGGCGTTTATCGCCTGTTTCCAGCCAATTCTTATAAAAAGCGGCCATTAATTCCATGGTTGGATGATCGGGTACTTTGAATAAACTCATGATAATATTATGAGCGCCCGCCACCATAAAGGATCGTTGCAGTCCATAAACACCCTCTCCTAACATCAAATCTCCTAATCCTGTTTCACAGGCACTTAAAACGACAAGATCAGTATGGTCAAAATTCAGGTTCATCGCTTCGTAAGCCGTCAAAATCCCTTCTTCCGTATTGAAATCCAATACATCGTTCTTGTCCAAAAGAGATCCTCCGTTTTCTAAAATTAAACCTGACCTTAACAAAGGGTTTTGTGAGATATCGGAAGCCAACTCATTCAATTCGTTGGATTGCTTCACATCCTCCAAGAAAAATCCATTTGTGGCAATGTGGAACACGTTTGGACTTACCATCTTCTTGATGTAAGATTCTTCGGCCTGATCAAATACATAGGTAGAAACATCCCATCCTTTGTCTTTAAACGTTTGACTGATCACTTTTACTTCTTCTTCCGCACCCGGTAATTGTTTCACATGACCTTGTGTATCCTGGTAGTATTTGGGATTCCCTACCAGTGCTACCGTATGGTTTGCTTTATCTGTTTGCTTCGCGTTTTTATTCGCTTTAGCAGTACGGTATTTATCGACAAGCAAGTCTTTCATGTTGCTAAGCAAAACAATTTCACGTTCGTCAATTACATACTTATTATTTCCCAATGGTATAGATTCCAAATTGATCTGATTGAATACACCTTCCGGAGAGAAGTATATTGTTTGTCGATCTCCGATGATACTTTTTATCGGAACCCAATAATTATCGTAAGATTTTTCATCGTCGATCGTATACTTCATGCAATTGCGATAGTATTTCAGGTACTTCGATTCCAATTCATTTCCGTTTAACATTACCACCGCTTCAGGATTGTCTTTCGTAGTTGCAGTCACCACCAAAGCAGCATACTCCACTTTATCAGTAAATCCTTTTTCAAATTTTCTATATCGAATCACATCCACTGCGGCTTCGTTTTCAGTCAACACTTTACGGAGTGATTTCCAATCGGTGGTTTTCTTCTCGTAATTTTCAGCAAATAGTTCCGACGATTCACTCAATACTTTTTCTAAATCCTCTACTTCTTTCTCTAAGGAAGTCACATTGTAACCCGATGCTTCAATTTGAGCAGGATTCATAGAATACAATTGTGATAACAATTCCTTCTTTGCGATCCAAGATTGGTAACGATGAACCAGCAAGGTATCGCCGCTGTTCAGAATCCGTTGCTTGAGTTTTACAGAAGACGAAAGCAATAAGGCTTTGGTCGACATACTGATGTTATATACATTACCCAATAACTCCGGATTTTTATCCTTCAATGACAGCGCCATAGAATAGTAAAATTCAAAATCCGTCCTCATGACATTCCATGATTTTGTTTTTTCACGCTCACTCAAAGAAGGAAACTGTCCTGCAATAAATGCCAGGTAACTGGTAACTGTTTCATTAGCAAAAAAGATGGCGTTCTTATAGTCACCCAGTACATATTGCATTTGCGCACTTTTGCCCAATGCTTTGATGTAATCCGGATGCTTGTTATTGAATACCACCAGGTACAAATTTTTTGCGCTGATGTATTCATTATTAGCATTGACAAAATCCTTTTTTGTAAAATCAATGTTCCCTTTGATATAATAATACTCTGCAATGTGTTTATTCTGATCTCCGAATTTTTCTATCCATATTTTATAAGCTGCATCAATTGATTTTTCGGCCTTCGTTGTTTCATTCGTTCCCAGGTAAAACAAAGACATGTTTTTCAATACTTCGGCATACAGTAAATTATTTTTACCTAAGTTTTGATCAATGACTTCCAGCGACTGATTGAATAAACTTTCAACCTTACTATTCGCTTCTTTATCGTAGAACTTGAGTAAAGCCAAATCATTTAAGGTACTGGCAACGCTGATGTGCGCCGCACCCAATTGTTTTATCTGTATATCGTAAACTTGTTGTTCCAATTCCAAAGCTCTTTCATAATCTCCCATCGCCTGATACACCAATGCCTGGATATGCAGAGATTCTGAATACCTTAAAGATTTATCGCCAAATACTTTCTTGCTGATGTTCATGGCCGGAACCAATGTTTTTTCCGCATTACCATAATCACCCATGACGTAATATAAATAAGCCAGGTAATTGATCGGTTTGATCAATGTTCTATTATCTTTTCCGTACCTTTTTTCTTTTGTAGCAATCACAGACTTCAACTTGTCTTCCATTTCCGAATGACGTCCTGTATTGATGTACAGTATCGCTCTTTCCTCAATGGCGATGGCCAACTTATCTTCGTTACTCGTTTTCTTAGAAATCTTGAAGGACTTGTTGAGCATTTTCTCCGCCTGATCAAAATTACCCAAGATGACATATAGTCTTGACATTGTTTCCAAACCATAGACCAATGTTCCGTTGTCATTAGAAGAGCCCAGCGCATCAATGATCTTCAATGCCAATGTTAAATTGGCTTCGGCCTCGGCATATTTACCTACATCAATAGAGACATCACTTTCTTTTATGAGAGCAGAGGCATATTGCAGTGAAGTATTGCCATAATTAGACGCCGCCTCGTTCAATAGTGATTTGCCTTTGGTGTAAGCCACATCAAATTTATCTGTGATTTGGTACAAAGAAATTTCTTCCTCTAAAAAATTCAGGTAGGCTTTATGCTTGTGGTTAATTTCTTTGGACACTACATTCCATAAACTATTTTTATAAAGCTCTTCCGCCTTCACAAAGTTGTCAGAATGCTCTACATAAAAATTAGCCAAATACAATTCGTCCATGTGATAAAGCGGTGCATCTTCTCCCAACATGGTTTTTTTAATAAAGGCTGATCCTTCAAGCGACAATTGTGCTTCTTTATATTGACTCAACTCCAATTGTGCATCGTACAAATCTGTTAAGATCAACGAACGTTCTAAATGATCTTCAGGAAAAATAGTATACTGCTGTAAATATTTATTGATCGTTTCTTCTGCTTTTTCCCAATTGCCCAGGTACAAGTTTTTCCTGGCCGTTAGCATCATGACACGACCGTAATAATAGTTGTCCTTACCGTAATACTTCTTCACTTTCTTTTCCAACAAATGTTTGCGCTTGGAATACTTTGTGACATGTCTTGTATAGCTGTAAGAGGAAACAAGATACTCATTGATTTCCATTGCCTCTCTGCTGTAAGATCGGTAACGAACGTACTTTGTTTTTTTAATGCTTTTGTCAGCCTTTAAGTAAAAATCATTGGCTTCTTCAACGTCACCTTGTGATTCATTGTATAATCCTTGTACAAACTGGTTGTTGACAAAAGCAATATCCTTCTTACCGATGTTCTCACGAATCCATTCTTCATTTTGCTCTGTCATTTCAACGGCCTTTGTATAATCGCCGTTTTCAAAAACAATTTGTGCTTCCAACTCTTTCAGCAAAGCATAATTTCTTTTTCTTAATGCTCGCTCCTCTTTGCTCAGCTTCACTTTAATGAATTTGTTCTTTTTCTGATCGAAGGCTAAATCGAATTTTGAAATTTTACTTTTTCTATAGTCTATGATTTCCGGTAAGATTTTCTGCGCCTTTAAATGAAAGCCTTGATTGAAATATACTTTTGCTTCGTGCTCCTTCAATTCAAATGCCAGCGTACTGTCTGTTACCGCAGAAGATTTGGCCGATGCCTGTTGGATTTTCTGTACATAGATTTCAGCGTGCTTATAATCTCCGTAAGTAATAAATGCATCAATGGCATACAAACCTGTTTTAGCATAGGCCCTAATATCAGAGGCATCGCACTCCGCAAACAATTTTTCTGCCGTGGTGATGTGGTATTTGTATTTATCGAATTTACCCATGAGCTCGGCTCCACGGGCAGCTAAAAATTCGGCGGAAGTAATTTGATACTTGTTTCCTCCGGCTGATGCCTTTTTGATGAGCTCTAAATTTTTCTTATAAAAGATTTTGTAATCTCCTTTTTCATAACCCTTCTCTATCTTCGTAAATAGATTGTCTAGAGATTGTTCTGAAAAGGCGGGGCTCAGGGATAAATAGAATGCGAGTACAAAAACGATTGTCTTCATGAACTATATGGCTATATAACTAAAACAGTCCCGCCTCTTCGAAGCGGGACTGTGAATTTAGTAAATTTTATGCTTTACTTATACTTTTTTAACGAGTGCTTTGATAATCTTACCAGGAACTCCAACGACCATGGAATAATCCGGAATATCTTGTGTGATGACCGAACCAGCACCAATTACACACCATTTTCCAATTTTTTTATGCGGAATGATTGTGGCTCCGGCACCAATATGTGTTCCTTCTCCAATAGAAGCTCCCGCACATAAAGTTACATTAGGAGAGAGGTGTACAAAATCTTCCAATGTACACTCGTATTCCACGATAGAAGACGAATTCAAAATACAGTGCTTGCCAATAACCGAAGCTGCATTTACAATAACGCCAGGCATCACCACCGACCCCTCACCAACTTTCGCGCAAGGAGATACGATAGCAGAAGGGTGAATGGCTGTTCCAAAAGCATGCTTCACTCTGGAGACTAGTTTTTTACGGACCAGGTTGTCTCCTACTGTCACAATTACAGGCAATTCAGATTCATAATCGGCTCGGTAAATGCCAACCACAGGAGTATTATCCAACTTAATGAGATCGGTATTATCATCAAAAAGCGCATTTACTGTCTTGCCCTTGGCAAGGATGCAGTCTCGAACCACCTTAGCATGGCCGCTTGCTCCGTATAGTAACATATTTTATATAGCTAAAAAGTTGAATATTGTTCTCTCGATCAAATTACAGGATTATATTTACATTAAATACGGTAATTCACATTTTAGGTTTTTATGGTTGGCTTTCCTAATGCAAAAATTAATCTTGGATTATATGTCACTTCAAAAAGAAGTGATGGCTACCATGATCTCGTATCTTGTTTTTATCCTGTTGCCTGGAAAGAAGCATTAGAGATCATCCCCTCTCCTTCCTTCTCTTTTTCCTCTAGTGGGTTGAATGTACCCGGTGATTCTGTATCAAATCTGGTAGTGAAAGCTTATGAGTTGATGCAGCAAAAATACAACATACCATCAAGCGCCATTCATTTACACAAAGCCATCCCAATGGGTGCCGGCTTAGGCGGAGGATCGGCCGATGCAGCATTTACCTTAACGATACTGAATCAACTGTATCAATTGTCTCTCTCAGCAGAAGAGCTGATCCATCTAAGCGCTCAACTAGGCAGCGACTGTGCTTTTTTTATTCACAACACGCCTTGCCTTGCTACATCAAAAGGGGAAGTCCTCACTCCTATTTCATCCTCTTTGAAAGGTTATGTCATTCTTTTGATACATCCCGGCATTCATATTTCTACTCAACAAGCGTATGCCGGTGTCAAACCCAAACCAATAGATGTTAATCTAGAAGCACTCCTGAAAGAAGCACCATCTTCCTGGAAACACAAACTCTCCAATCAATTTGAGGAACATCTTTTTATACAATTTCCGGAAGTGGCGCACATCAAACAAAAATTATACGACTCAGGTGCTGAGTATGCTTCAATGAGCGGATCAGGATCGGCGGTATACGGAATCTTTAAGGATGGTCATTCTTTTGAAAATATGGAATGGCCGGGGCACTATAAGATAAAAGTTGTTAGTTGTTAGTTGTTAGTTGTTAGTTGTTAGTTGTTAGTTGTTAGTTGTTAGTTGTTAGTTGTTTTAATAAATATTTTAACTGACAACTAACAACTCCCTAACTATTTTATTTCGGCACCTTCAAATACAACCAAAACCCAATCCCTCCGAAAATCACATTGGGCAACCAGGCAGCAACGATAGGGCCTATAGATCCTACATTGGCCATGCTTCGGCTGGTGATGACAAAAATGATATAGACAAAAGCCAAAGCAAAACCTAAGGCCACTTTTAATCCAGGGCCTTCTCTCGTCTTACGTGCAGAAATGAATACACCCATCAAGGTCAACATGATTACAGCAAACGGGTAAGTATAGCGCTGGTATTTTTCCGCAATGTAAATACCGACATCTTCTGCTCCTCTTAATTTTAATTTTTCGATGTGATCAGCCAACTCTCCCATCGTAAATGTTTCGTACAACAAATAAGTACTTTCAAAATCATCGGGGCGCATGTCCAATGTCAACTCTCTATTCACCCCTTTATTAAATGTTTCCTTCCCGTCCTTGAATGAACGCTCCACATAAGTTTCTACAAACCATTTTTTCTTATCTTCTTTCCACTCAATGCGCGGGGCTTTGAGTTTATAACTCATGTTATTGCCAATGATTTTTTCCAATGTAAATTGATAACCAACCTTCGTATGGTTGTTGTAGCTTTCTAAGAATACAAAGGTGTCATCTGATGTTTTCAGGTGCACGTTTCTTCCGCCGAAATAATAATTTTCTTTGATGTATTTATTCTCAAAATCTACTCTGGCCTTGTTCGCTACCGGGATCAGCCATTCTCCCATATAAAAGGATAACAAGCCAATGACACAAGCCCCCATGACAAACGGTCTCAGGAAACGAAGGAAACTTACACCCGAACATAAGATCGCAATAATCTCTACACGCGCCGCCATATTGGCCGTAACAAATATGGTAGCAATAAAAATGGTAATGGGACTTAACAAATTGACGAGGTAAGGAATAAAATTAAAGTAGTATTCCGTCATGATCGTATACGGGTCCAAGCCACTTTTGATAAAATCATCCAGCTTCTCCGTAATGTCCACCACCACCAATACCGCAATCAGCAAGGCTACCACAAATGCATAGGTAGTCAGGAATGTTCTTATAATATAGACATCCAGTTTTTTCAGCATACCCTTATAGTCTTTGCATCACTCTTTTTATGGTTTCATCTTTCCACTGACGAAACGTTCCCTCCAAAATTTTTATGCGTGCTTCTCTTACCAGCCACAAATAGAAACTCAGGTTTTGTGTACTTGCAATCATCGCGCCTAACATTTCATCGTTACGTACCAGATGGCTCAAGTACGCTTTGGTATAATATTGATTGATGTAAGAATCCAAGCCGTCATCGATCAGACTAAAATCTGTTTTCCATTTTTCGTTGCGAATGTTGATGATGCCGTGCGTGGTAAACAACATGCCATTTCTGGCGTTGCGTGTAGGCATGACACAGTCAAACATGTCTATGCCCAATGCGATGCATTCCAGAATATTTTCAGGAGTTCCTACTCCCATCAGGTATCTTGGTTTGTCTTTCGGTAAAATAGAACACACCAAATCCGTCATCTCGTACATGTCTTCTGCCGGTTCACCTACCGATAATCCGCCGATCGCATTTCCTTCGCGTTCAAAGGAGGCAATGACTTCTGCGGATTGCTTACGTAAATCTTTGAACACGCTGCCTTGTACAATAGGGAACAGCATTTGTTGATGCCCGTATTTGGGTTCTGTGGTATCAAATCGTTCGCAGCATCTTTTTAACCATTGGTGTGTGATACCCAATGACTTTTGCGCATAGCCAAATTCACAAGGATAAGGAGTGCACTCGTCAAAAGCCATGATAATGTCTGCTCCAATGGTACGCTGAACATCCATCACGCTTTCAGGAGTAAACAAATGTTTAGAGCCATCGATGTGCGAGCGGAACTCCACTCCATTTTCTTTGATTTTACGAATGCCTGCCAGGGAATACACCTGAAATCCTCCACTGTCTGTCAATACCGGACGTTTCCATCCATTGAAACCATGGATACCACCAGCCTTTTCAATAATATCCATGCCAGGACGCAAATACAAATGATAGGTATTGGCGAGTATGATCGGTGCGTTGATGTCTTGCTCCAGGTCACGTTGGTGCACAGCTTTCACCGTTCCCGCGGTACCCACCGGCATAAAGATCGGTGTAGGGATTTCGCCGTGTGCGGTATGCAACACCCCTGCTCTTGCCTTTGAACCCGGATCTGTTCCTTTTATATCAAACA
>JAQBNS010000087.1 GCA_028288405.1 Chitinophagaceae bacterium | reverse complement strand
ACGATGGAGGGATGTTAAAGCTCCGAGCAATCAAGCCGCTCTGAAATTTATTTAATGCTCTGAACTCTCGAACCGCTCCGAACCCCGCAATGGCGGCAAGGTGCTGTTAGCACTCGTTAATTTTTTCTTTTTGTGTACTCGTAGTAATTGAGCTTAAACTTTAACAATTCAATAGTTTTATCTATTTCCATATTTCTATAGCGCTTATAATTGTCAGTTAGCGGTTTGTATATTGTTGAATTGTTAGTGGAAAAGTTAAATTTACTCCGAACGCTATTGTCTGCTAGAGAAATTAATTTGGCTTGATTGCAAATAAAACAAATTTCTATAGCTGCAATAGGATTGCCTTTCTTGTTATAAAAAACCAAAGCATCATGGGGATCAAAGATACACATTAACGATGTTTCTTCATACGTATAGTAATCGTTGCTTACTAATGCAGTTATGAGTTTTTGTAAGGTTATGCTGTTGATCGTGTCTTGAATAATACAATCACTAATTAAATTTCGATTATTTAATAACGAAAAATCTCCGTCTCGACTCATTATGGGATTGTCAGATCTTGCGTAAATAGCATAATGGGCTTTTTGAGCTGTTAAATAATTCCTAAAATTTGATAAGGTATTATTAACTTTTGGAATATCATCTATAATCGAACTTAACATATCAAGTCTGTATTCCCAATTAATCCAATCTATACCTAGCTCTTCTATTTTAGGATTATCTTGAGTTCCGAAACGGTTTACAATTTCTAATTTATTTGAAAGCTCATTACCTTCTGAAATTGAATAAACCAAAGAATAATATTTGTTGTTGCTCAAATAGAATACTAAGGCATACTTAATACCTAAGTATTCATTTTTTACAAGTATAGACAGGCTATCCTTACTTGAAAATAATACAGAATCAACCCCGTCCTGCTTTTTTACATATTTTTCTATCGATTGAATTGAAAAATAAGAAGATACTTCTTGAACAGAAATCGAATCTCTGAGATAGATTTTCGAGTTTTGACTAAAGGCGGGTAAGGAAATGATCAAAGCTATTAATGAAACGAATCTTCTCATAGTTTATTAATGTGTGCTAACGTAGAGCAGCTTGACGACGATGGAGGGATGTTAAAGCTCCGAGCAGTCAAGCCGCTCTGAAATTTATTTAATGCTCTGAACTCTCGAACTGCTCCGAACCCCGCAATGGCGGCAAGGTGTTGTTACCAGCTCTTTTTTTCTAATCGCACGAAAGTTTCTCCTTCTACGAATCCATCATTATTAAGGAATTTCTTAAACTGTTTTTTTGTTGGTTTAAATTTAAAAGGTGCAATAGTGTCTTGTGGAGATTCTGTTATTGTTATCAAATTATCTATTTCGGCTTTTGTTGATATACCGCTTAGTGTTAGTTTACCATGAGACAGTTGTAATTTTTGGACGATCCAACTTTCCTTGTCGTATCGAATGTTTAAGAAATAGCAGCCTTTGAACTTCCTTACTACATTATCATAGTTTAGTATGAAAGTAGTATCTGAATAGTGAATATGATTTATTACGGTATCACCATCGAATTTTACTACTGCCTTTTCATTTGTATTTATATCAATTATAGTATCTCCTGAAATTCTACTAAAGGTGTCTATGTCTTTCCGGTGAAAACGATAATCATAATCGTAAATTCTTGTAATAAATTTATCATCAATTATCAGCGTCGATTCGCCGTCCGCAGACAAATATTGCCCCTTCAACCTTTTCGGGAAAGTTGACAAGTTATCCGTATTACTTGGCTGTGGTTCATCAAATGTTACAGGTGGTTCACAAGCAAAAAGGTTTATTAGTAAAATGATGAAAATTATGCTTTTAAATTTATTCATTTATTTAGTTTAAAATTGCTGGTAACGGATAGCAGCTTGACGACGATGGAGGGATGTTAAAGCTCCGAGCAATCAAGCCGCTCTGAATTTATTTAATGCTCTGAACTCTCGAACCGCACTGAACCCCGCAATGGCAGCAAGGTGCTGTTAGCAGCAGCTTGCTTTTAGTACGAAGCCCTCTTATTTCTTTTGAAAATATTCTATCATTTTATTGAAATTAAAACCTAACCCTGCAAAGTTAGGTTCAAGAATTATTGCATCTGCTAATGCTTTTCCAAATCCTCTTCTTATTTCTTTAGCTACTTTGAATTCTGCAAGGTCTTTCTTCTCCTTTATATCGCTAAATAGTTTGTCAATTAAACTGGCTACATCAGTTGTAGTTTTACAGAACTTCTTCAAAGGAATAAGAATCATTTTTAGATCGTCTTCGACTGGAGCACTATTTGAAGAGTTAAAGCTTTCCTTAAACTTGTTGGGGTGACGATTTGTAATTAATATAGCTGGTAATAATTCGTCTGTATTTTCGCCATTTATATTATGCCATGATAGAACTTCATCTTCAAAGTGAATTCTATTAGTTCCTCTTATTACTACGGCTTGATGATCAGCTGCAAGAATTGCCATTTGCTCATAATTCTTCATTAAGGTTTCTCCAAGTGGTTCTGACCATCCATAGTCTAGTAGATAAATGAAATAATCTCTTTTTGCTTCAAGAGGAATATTAGCCAACGATGAAATATAAAGTCCCATTTCTTAATTTATTTATTTTATGTCTTAAAATTGCTGCTAACGTATAGCGTGTTGTGGTCGGTGCAGGAGTTAAAGCTCATCACTTCACTCTAGTACTGAAGTAAGCCATGGGCTTATCTTTGCTTAGCCAAGCCCATGGCGATTAATGACTGTGCGGTTTACTCTAGTAGATTACCTGCACTGACTACAACATGCTGTTAGCGGTAGGTTTTCATTAACTCACTGAACCAAACTGTCAGCATATTTCTCAGCATGATCGCAACAATTACTTTCAACTGATTGTTTAAAGAGGCCTGGCGCTGGATTTTTATTGAAAGTTCTTAATTGTACAGTTAACTCTTCAGGTGTTACTGGCTTTAAGATCATTTTAACTTGTTCTGCTTGACCTAATATAAAATGCTGAATGGAGAACAATGGTTTTTCTCCATCATTCGAAATTGAAACGATAAGTACTTTTTCACCCTTAGGCAATTCCATTATACTTTCATTGGCAAATCCAACGTGAAAAATACCATTATCATATCTTGATAAGTCTAAAATTGAGTTGTGACTTTGAAATACTAAATACGTCTTGCATAGCTTAGACTTGTCAATATTAGATGCAATAATCTCCAATTTAAGTGGAGTTGCTGAAGGTTCATTCATAAATCTATCGCAGTTTATCCATCCTAATTTAGTCGTGGAAAAGGAATTAGTAGTTATTCTTCTTAGTTCGTTCCTTTTTTTAATCTGTTCATTATTATCAAATGTGCTGGCAAGAAAAGAAGAATAAATTTTATCTTTTAGTTGAATATCTTTAACCTTAGTTTTCTTTTCGGTTTTAAATACAGCAAAAGATTCAGCTTGCTTGTTTCCTGTTTTTTTAAGCATTTCAAATGCTAAACTGTCTATCTCCCATAGATTTAAATCTATGTTTGATAGATAAAGTTTTAATAATTCTTCACTACACGATTTATGAATGTATTGCATTCTTATTTCAAACTCTTTTGTTGAAACTAGAGTGTTTTCAAATTCTTTATTGGCTAATGATTCGACTAGATTTATTGGGATGCCACAATATGATGAATGGTGAAAATGCTCCATAGAAGAATCACTTTCCAATTTTTCTTCCGCTTGTGGGGACAGTTCATCTTCTGATGTAAAACCATCAGGGTAAAAATCCAAATATTTTAAGGGAACTAGAGTTAGATATTTGTTAACTGCTCTTGAATTACCCCAATCAATAATTTGATTGTCGTTAAAATTGCCATTGAAAATTTCAATATTAGGAACATTATTCAATGAAATGGTTTCGATAAATAATTCTTTTCCTTCTATTATCTTCAAATGCTCATTTGCCATTCCTAAAGCATTAATGAATATCATTCCATCTGTTTCTAAAATCTTACTATTGCTAACAGTTGACAAGCCATTTCTTATCATGTCGTCTACAGTTAGCGCTTCTACTAATTCTATTTTAACATTAGTTATAGCACTTCCATTGCTGTCGCAAAAAATATCCTTTGGAATTATAAGTGTTGTCCCCATTTCGCCCAGCAGAACTGTATCTTTTGTATTGTTAATTGAAAAAGTCAAGGCGGGTTTATTTATTTTCTCAAATATACCTTTCAATTCATTGTCTGGGAACCTTGCCACTTTAGTATCAAGTTTTTTGGTGTCGGAGCAAGAGATTGTCAATAATCCTGTGAGTCCAAGAATAAGGTAAAGTGCGTATTTCATTTTATTAAATTTTATTAAATTGTTATTCATATGGTGGCCTTAAACTTACCGCTAACGTTTGTGTATACGCCATATGGCGTGTATATTATTATATTTGTTTGTGCGATCTTTCTTGGAATTTTAACAGCAGACTGTTGTAAGTTTCTCAAAATCAGATTGCGTATTTTCAATTGGTAAAAATAATTATAAATCTAAACGATCAAGCGGACTCTTTATGTTTTCCATACCTTTACGAGTAATGTGTGTGTAGATCTCAGTAGTCTTACTGGATGAGTGCCCCAGCAAAACTTGTATATAACGAAGGTCTGTGCCGTTCTCTAAAAGATGCGTGGCAAAACTATGCCTCAGCGTATGCAACGAAACTTTCTTTTTTATGTGCGCTTTTACACATGCCTTTTGAAAAATATTCTGAACACTGCGTGTTGAATATTGCCCACCCTCTTGTCCCTCAAAAAGATATTCTTTAGGCCGATATACTAAAAAGTACTTTCTTAAATATAATAATATTTTTTCTGAAAGTAAAGTCATCCGATCCTTTTGCCCTTTTGCTGATTTCACGTGGATGAGCATACGTTTGGAGTCAATATCAGCAATCTTTAAATGGATCAGTTCACTGATGCGAAGACCAGCAGAATAAAGCATTAAAATCATGCATTTGTGCTTCAAATTTTCAATCTGAGAAATGATCTTCTTTACTTCATCTACGCTCAATACGGAAGGTAGTTTTTGCTCTTTAAAAGGGCGATCGATGTAGTAGAACCTGCGCTCTTTACCTAAGACTTGCTCATAGTAAAACTTGATGGCATTGATCATTTGATTTTGATAAGAAGAAGACACCTTCTTTTCTTCCACCAAATACAGTATATACTGCTTGATCTGTTCTTCGCTAATGTCTGACAGGGCAACGGTTTCATAGTGATTAATGAATTCTTTAAAGCAATTCATATACGTCTTCATGGTGCTGCTACTGTATCGTTTAATAGAAAGCTTTTCACGATAGGAGTCAGGACACTCTCTGAATTTTGGTGTGAAAGGTGTTATTGGTTTAGTCTTTTCATTTTCTTGTTCATAGGCAATTTGAAAATTGTGCTTGGTAAAATACGTTTGAATTTCTTTTAGTATCACCTCAGAATGAGGGAGTACCCAGCATTGTTTTTTCTTATGCCAGCGCAAATATGGCATCGTTTGTAAAAAATGAACATGCTCTTTGGTATAACGCAATTGCAAATGAAGTTCCCCTCCCGAAGTTTGCAAAATATGCAACTCATGATGCTTTATCTTCACAAGAGGTTGTTTGATATCATCAAGAGGCGGAGCGTTTCGGATGATTAGCTTGTCACGAAAAAAACCTTGCAACAGTTGCCTGTTTTTAAGATGATACGGCAAAATCCAAGCGCAATGCTGTTTTGAAAAAATAATATAAGGCAGCACTTTTAAGAAAGCCACGTACGCCTCTTTTTTTCTAACATAGAGGAACATGCGTCTTCCTTGATGCCATAAGTGACAGGCATCATCAGGAGGAATCAAGTGCTTAGAGGGAACAAAATCACTTATAAGATTAGCTGGCTGCTTCACCGCATTGGTTTTTTGGACAGGGCTTTTAAGAGCAGGAAAAATAATCAGCAGTTTCTCATAGGCTTCCTTGTTGTAAGGCAACAACCAGGCCCCATGTGTTCTGCTCCAGTACGCACCATCAATATTCTTTATTTGAGCACTTAGTGCTCGATCATATGAAAAACTAATTTTAATGCATTTCTCTCCGCGATGATACACCGCACCGACAGTCGGCTCCATAAAAAATAAAAAAATAACTAACAGCTAATAACTACTTTTTAAACTCCAACGTATTCACCAAATGTAAAATATCCTTCTTCACATAGCGAATCACTGGTGCCAGTGAATCGTTGCGTGTAGCGGTTTTGAAGTACAGGGCGCCGCGTAAAAAGTTTGCAGTGGAGTCCGTGACGTAAAACTGAAACTGAGAAGGTACTTCACCTTCCAGCTCGAAGTAAGTGGCGGTATAGCCTTTGGCTGTTTTATCTACCGATTCGTTGATGGCATAAGCTTTCACATTGTGCTTGATGGCCAGCTTGTGTGAATCGTCTACGTGTTCATCAAAATTCTTTTTGTTGTTGCGGATGTCTTTGTAGGTAATCTGAACAAAGCATCCTTGCTCCGGATAATAAATGTTTAACCAATGCGGCTCGGCCAGTTTAGATTCATCCGGACGAATCTCTGCGTATTTCGAATATTCAAAGGTATAAGGATGATCTTCTTTCAGCGTCTGGTAGGCATGTTCAGGCAAATCAATTTTGTTATAGCCTTTTGGTTTCGGAACAAATGTATCTTCATCACTGCAAGAAGAAAGGATTCCTGCCAGTAGCACAACCAACAACACAAGGCTTGATTTACTCATCATCTTCTGGATTTTTTTCTTTGATCTCCACCGTGATGCGCTCAATGCGCTTATCGTTGGCTTCGTCTATTCTGAATACGAAATTTTTGTAAACCACAGACTCTCCTTTTTCAGGAAGATCCTGGTCAATGGCCATGACCAAACCGCCTAAGGATTCGCTATCACCGCGTATTTCATCAAAGGTAGAAATGTCCATACCGATGGCATTACAAAAATCAATGATGGATATTTTGGCTTCAAACAGATAAGTGTTTTGTCCCGTACGAATAAACGATTGTTCTTCTTCATCGTACTCGTCGCGAATTTCACCTACGATTTCTTCAATGATGTCTTCCAGTGTGACAAGGCCCGCGGTGCCACCGTATTCGTCTACTACAATGGCAATGTGATTTCGCTTCAACTGAAAATCTTTCAGCAGTTCGTCGATCTTTTTATTTTCAGGAATGTATTCGCAGGGACGCACCAATTGCTGCCATACAAAATCATTGCCTTTGCTGAAGTGTGTCAGCAAATCTTTGATGTTCAGTATGCCTTCTACTTTATCAATAGACTCACGGTACACCGGGTAACGTGAGAAATTATTCGCAGTAATGATTTCTTTGGCTTCTGTAAAGGAGAGATCAAGATCAAGTGCTACCATTTCCATTCTGGAGCGCATGACTTGTCGTGCGGTAGCTTTTGAGAAATTGAGCAATCGTTTTACAAGCCATACTTCATCCACAGAACTTGGCTTGCCGGTCGCTGCTTCGAGTTCTTCTTGTAAGCGATGAGCGGCATCGTCTGGTGAATGCCCTTTTTTAGGAGAGGCAAAAAGAGCAGAGAGTTTTTTAATAAAAGGAGTACGTTGACTACTGTCCATGTACGGAGGTTTTGGTAAAACAAAATGCCGTCACGTCTCGCCAATAGGCGGACGTGACGGCAAGACTTGGTGAACCTGCAAGCAAAGAGAATGGCGCTAAAAATAATCTGTTGGCAGAATCAGGTTCGGTTTTCATAAGTTAAAAGAATTAGAATGGTAAATCGTCCGAAGCATCTGCTTCCATCGCAGAACTGCCGGAAGACGCAGGAGCAGAGGCGTAGCTGTTGCTGCCTGAATTTCCGTTGCTTCCGCCTTCTCCGGAAGGTTTACCGCCGACGAGCGTAAGATTTTGTCCTACGATTTCGGTGATGTACTTTTTAACACCGTCCTTATCATCGTAAGAACGGTTGCTGATTTTGCCTTCGATGTATACTTGATTTCCTTTCTTCAAGTACTTCTCGATGACGTCGGTCACAGGACCCCAAAAAACTACATTGTGCCACTCGGTTTGATCGACGCGTTCGCCTTGTTGGTTGCGGTACGATTCCGTTGTTGCTAAGGTAAAGCGAGCTACCTTTCTGCCATTGTCAATGGCTCTTACTTCTGGGTCCTTGCCCAAGTTTCCAAGTAAGATTACTTTGTTTACACCTGCCATAGGTTGAGGGGTTTTAGGTTAGAAAAAAAATTTATTTATGGATACTAAAGTACGGATAAAAATACGCATTTAAAAATTTAGTAAGCAGTACAGGTTTGGGTGTTTCCTCTAAAACTGTCAAGGCTACCACTTCCGCGTCGTGCTTTTTAATGAGCGTGTTCCAGTCGGTCTTGGTTTTGACCTGAAACACATAAAAACGGCTGTATAAATCCTGGTGACTCAACACGTGTTTTAACACATCCGACTGAAAAATAAAAGGAGATGCCGTTGCCGGTTTGGGTTTCTTTTCCAGGGCTTCCAGGTGGTCTTTTTCTACCAGTGGAAACTCCAGCAAGCCTTCCCAAATATCTCCTGATGGACGCCTGCGCATCAAAAGCTGCTTATTGTATTGGTAGACGTGATATTGGAAGAATCTGCTTCTGCGTACCAGCTTTTTTATTTTTACGGGCAGGTCGGAGACGACATCTTTTTGATAAGCAAAGCATTGTGTTTTGAATACACAACGCTCGCAATCAGGAGATTTGGGCACACATTGCAAGGCACCAAATTCCATGATGGCCTGGTTAAATAAATCGGGTTTGTCTGCCGGAATGAGCTCCATGGCTTTATCCCAGAAGACTTTTTTATTTTTTGCCTGGGCAATGTCTTCCGTGATACCAAATATCCGGGACAATACGCGAAAGACATTTCCGTCTAAGACAGGTACTTTCTCCAAAAAACAGAAAGAAGAAACGGCGGCGGCGGTGTAAGATCCTACCCCTTTAATGTTCAACCACTCGTCGTAGGAAGTAGGAAATTTACCTTTATAGTCATATACCACCTGTTTTGCTCCCTTTTGAAGGTTTCTGGCCCTGGAATAATAACCCAGTCCCTGCCATACAGATAGTACCATTTTTTCTTCAGCTTCCGCAAGCGTTTTTACGTTGGGGAATGTCTTAAGGAAACGGAGGTAATACGGAAGTCCTTGATCTACACGAGTTTGTTGCAAAATAATTTCCGAAATCCAGATTTTATACGGATCTTTGGTTTCTCTCCAGGGCAATTCACGCTTATTTCGTTCGTACCAATGGATCAAGGTTTGAGCGAAAAAAGGATTAAAACTTGAAATTTCAGTCACTTGTAAGATTTGATTTTAAATAGATAGATTAAAATGCTGTAAATTTTACTTAAATTTGCAGACTCTAGTCGATAGAGATGTTAGTGTAAAGGAACGAATTAGTTGAAATAAAATAAATTAAAACAATGACAAAAGCAGAAGTAATTAACGAGATCGCGGAGAAGACAGGGATTGACAAAGCTGACGTAACAGCTACCGTTGAGGCGTTTTTCAGTGTTGTAAAGAACTCAATGTCTGAGGGAAACAACATTTATGTAAGAGGCTTTGGAAGTTTTATCAATAAGAAAAGAGCTAAAAAAGTAGCACGTAACATTTCCAAAAACACTGCTATTATCATTGATGAGCACTATATCCCTTCTTTCAAACCTGCTAAAGTTTTCGTTGACAAGATCAAAGGAAGCAGCAAGGTGAAAGCAAATGCAGAGAAGGCGATGTTAGAAGCGGAAGACGTAGATTAATTACGGCCCGTAAATGAAACCCCTACAAATTAGCATTGTCATTCTTTCCTTAGCAGGAGTCGTTTCTTTTTTCATGCTGCCCAAAGTAGTCGTGGAAAATGAGAAGGACGGTGCTGCAGAAAAGAATTTGACCTCAAAATCGGTGAGGGACAATGAATTGAATACTGAAATGGCAGCCACTCACACGGTCAAAGTTCAGGAATCAGACCTAAATGTATTGGCGGATTTAAAAAAACAACTGGTAAAAGCGAGTAATACTGAAAAAAAGCTTATTTTTGCCGACTCTTTATCAGCCTATTACCGTAAGTTGCAGCAATATGACAGCGCTGCTTTTTACAAGGAATTGGCTGCAGAGTTATCGCCAAGTGAAGCCAGATGGGCATCAACAGGCGAGCGATACGAAGAAGCATTTAATTTTGCGATCGGAGACGAGCGCAAAACTTATTTAAAGAAGGCGCAATCGTATTATAATAAAGTATTGGATCAGGACCCCAAAAATCTGGAAGTCAAATCGAAATTAGCGATGACTTACGTGAGTGGGGAACAACCCATGAAGGGAGTTGGATTGTTGAAGGAAGTGTTGAAAGACGATCCGGAAAATCAAACAGCGTTATTTAATCTTGGTATTTTATCCGTTCAGTCTAAGCAATTTGAAAAAGCATTGGAGCGATTTGATGCTTTACTGAAGATTAATCCAGAACACGCGCCAGCTCACTTCTACAAAGGAGTTTCTTATTTGAGCCTTGGAAATAAAGAGCAGGCATTAGCCAGTTTCAAGAAAGCCAAATCACTCGAGAAGGATAAAGAATTTAATGCCATCGTCGATGATTATATTCATCAGGCTGAGGCAGGAAATTAAGTTTTAACATTAAACAATTACGAGTATGCCTTGCGGTAAAAAAAGAAAGAGACATAAGATCTCTACCCACAAAAGAAAGAAACGTTTGAGAAAAAACAGACACAAGAAGAAGTAGTCCTTACTTCATCTGTGTTCTGAAGATGATTTTTAACCAGATTCGCTTGCATGGCGGATCTGGCTTTATCATATCTATACCTCTAACTTTCTACTACGTTGAGTAAAGAATTATTTATCAGTTCTGCTCAGGAGGGAGATCGTATCGCCTTAGTCAGTGAAAGACGTCTAGTCGAGTATCAGGTTCAGAATAACTCCAATAAATTTAATGTAGGCGATGTATACCTGGGAACAGTCCGTAAGATTGTGCCAGGACTAAATGCCGCATTTATTGATATTGGGTTTGAGAAAGATGCTTTCCTACACTATTTCGATTTAGGACCTAAATTAAAGTCCTTACAAAAATATACTGATCAGGTTCTCCATTCACCATCCTCAGTGTCGCCTAGACTCGCTAAGTTTAGGCAAGAACAAGAGATTCCCAAAGACGGGAAAATCTCTCAAGTATTAACAAGAAATCAACCTATTTTAGTACAGGTTGTAAAAGAACCTATTTCCAGTAAAGGACCGAGACTTTCCTGTGAAATATCATTGGCCGGTCGCTACATCGTACTGGTTCCTTTTTCCAATGGCGTTACAGTATCTAAACGTGTTACCGATAAAACGGAAAGACAACGTTTGGTGCGCTTGCTTACTTCGATCAAACCCGAAAACTTTGGTATCATCATTCGTACCGTAGCAGAAGGGAAAGAAGTAGCGGAGCTGGATGCAGATTTACGCTCTTTGGTGAAGACATGGGAAGACGGCTTTGCCGCTTTGAAAGTGTCTAAGCCTAGAGACCTTATCATCGGTGAACAAGATAAAACATCTTCGATCTTAAGAGATACATTAAACGGTTCGTTTGATGCCATCACGGTAGATAAGAAAGAAGTTTACGACGACATCAAAGCGTACTTGAAGAAGATCGCTCCGGATAAAGAAAAAATCCTGAAACTTCACCAAGGTAAAATAAAATTATTCGAGGCATCAGACATCGAAAAGCAAATCAAAACTTTGTTTGGGAAGTCTGTAAGCCTTCCTGGTGGCGGTTACCTGATCATCGAGCATACGGAAGCGTTGCACGTGATCGACGTGAACAGTGGAAACAAATCGATCTCTGAATCCAATCAGGAAGAGACGGCGTTGTACACCAATATCGAAGCAGTGAAGGAAGTTGCCCGTCAACTGAGATTGCGTGACATGGGTGGTATCATCGTAGTCGATTTCATAGACATGAAGAAAGCGGAAAACCGCAAAGTGATCTATGAACGCATGAAGCTGGAGATGAAAGACGATCGTTCGAAATTTGTAGTCCTTCCAATCTCTCGATTCGGATTGATTCAAATTACCAGAGAACGTGTACGTCCTCAAACAAACATCACTACACTGGAAGTTTGTCCTACTTGCGGAGGCACCGGTAAAATCAACGCCAGTATCGCGGTAACGGATCAGATCGAAAATCATTTGGATGTCGTATTGACGAAACAAAACGAGAAGAAAGTAACGATCATCGTTCATCCTTTCGTGCACAGTTTTTTCACCATAGGCTTTCCATCCAAGCGTTTGAAATGGTTCTTCAAATACGGTAAATGGATCAAGCTGTTTAAAGATTCTTCTTTTGGTGTAACGGAATATAAATTCCTTAATGCCATGAACGACGACATTGACCTGGAAACGAAAACGAAGAAAGAATTTGTCTTCGATGCGAAAGCAGAAGAGATCGAAGTGGAAGAAGAGGAAGAAGCGTAAGTAGTATAAAATTATAATGAAAGCGGAAGTTGCGAGTAGCGGCTTCCGCTTTTTTGTGGAGTTTATCTTCGTTAAGATACACATCTATTTTTAGAATAAGCTTTTGGAATTCAACAGAGAAATGTATTTTTAATTGAATTCAAACCCAATACTTATGAATAAACGATACTCTTATTACCTGTTCATTTTATGTACAGGTCTTTTCCTTCAGGTAACACGCGCAAATGGAGCAGCCAATTGCGCAGGATCGGATGTAACATTTACCAGCGTTACGCTTACGGGTGTGGGCAATGGTATGATCACTTATGATGTGACCATTAAAAATGCAGGCACACAAACGCTTACCTTCAACAAGCTGACACTTGCCGGTTATACCTCTACCGACAATACGTTTGACGGGTCTGATGTAAGTGGCGGTTCGGCTTTATTCACTGCTTTTGCCAGTGGCACATCTGTACTCGCCGGTCAAGTGTATACGACAAGCTACCATGCAAATTATACCGGCGATATTAAAACCTTACCCTATCTCATTTTGCAATTGAGTTATCAGGATGCAGAATGCGATGCGACCAATAATCAAATTGTCGTATGTACCAAACCAAATCCCGTACTGAATGATGTCGCGATTTCGTACCTGGATGCTACTTCTGGTTTATACAATGCAGCTATTCAAAACACAGGTGGAGATACCATGTTCTTGAGTAAATCAGTCATTCAGAATTATGTATCTACCGACAATACCTTAGGAGGAGGAGATGCAGCAGCAGGTGGTTCCATTTTAAGTTTTGGAGCGAAGCAGTATTTGCTAGCCAATGAATCTTATGTAATCTATGACTTTAGCTTTAATGCTACTAACATGAGCAGTTACTCTTATGTGCTGGCAACTCTCTATTATACGACTGCGACTACCTGCGGCACCGGCAATCAGGTTGCAAAAGAGTTGGTTGTAACTGTAACTGCTACAGAAGATGCGCAGAATGCATCGGGCAATGCAGTGGTATGGGACATGAACAGTAGTAGTTTTGTGACCAAAGATCAGATCGTGTGGTCTGGCAGTATCAACTATCAATTGTTTGATTCATCTGGAAGGTTGTTAATCAAAGGCAAAACAATTCCAGGTGAACGGGTGTACGTACCGGAAGGATCTGGACTTGCTATTTTAACAGTGACAGACGAACAGCATGTCTATTCGCAGAAGATCATGCGTTAAAAGTAGCTAATTCATAACCTTAAAAAGCGGAGCAATAAATGTCTCCGCTTTTTATTTATAATGAAAAATTTCAACTTGGTGAAGTACAATTTTTTGTAATGGATTAAATCGCATGGTTAAATAATTTAATCCAATAAAATATAAAAAAAATACTATAGCGTGTTAAACGCAATTTTTTATTGTAATAAGCTGTTTTAATAACCTGTAAATCAGTTCTATTTTTTCTTTCAGTTGTGTGCTCATCCGCAATTTGATTGCTTTAAAACATTGATTAATAGGATGTTTTGATAAATTATTTAAGCCTTTTGCCAATCAATCCTAATTTCAAGCTTTATCTTAGTATTAATCCTTCAAAAAATTGAACTATACGGCGATTTTAAGCGATCCGATTTAGGTTTTAAAAGGAGAAAATAAAATAGCAACCAATTATTATCCATTTACAAATCATTAAAAAGTACAACAGTCTTTCACTTAAAACTCCTCAACCATGAAGCTAACTTTGAAAATTGTATTACTATTTATTCTCCTTGGGACTTCCTTTGTGACACAAGCCCAGCGTATAGTCGGTTATATGCCTTACTGGACAGGAGATGCCAATCTCATTCAATACAATAAACTGACGCATATTAATTATGCCTTTGCATTGCCCAATGCTGATGGTACCATCAAACCGATTGCTGATGTGGCAAAATTACAAACCATTGTTTCTAAGGCGCATGCTGCGGGGGCTAAAGTATTAGTCGCGATTGGCGGCTGGAGTGACAATGGAGAAGTATTGGACGGCCGCTTTGAACAGTTAGCAGGAGACGCTGCAGCGAGAACACGATTTGTGTCAGCAGCTATGGGATTGATCTCTACTTACAGCTTAGATGGAATCGACATCGATTGGGAATATCCAGATCCGGGACAAAGCTCAAACAATTACGACTTGTTAATGACTGCTTTATCTAATCAACTAAAACCACAAGGTAAGCTGTTGTCCGCAGCAGTGACAGCGAGTTATAACGGTGATGGAATCTCCAGCCTTGCTTTATCGAAGATGGATTACGTGAACATCATGGCTTACGATGAAAATGAATTTCAACATTCCACTTTTGACTTTGCTGTAACCTCTCTGAATTACTGGGCAGGAAGAGGTGTAGCAAAAAGCAAATTAAATCTGGGTGTTCCTTTTTATGGAAAACAAGGTGGTGAAGTTCCTTATTCAACCATATTAGCTAGTGGTGGAGATCCTAACGCGGATGTGTTCGGAAACATCGGTTATAATGGATTAGTGACCATGAGAAAAAAAGCACAATATGTAAAAGATCAGGGTTATGGCGGGATTATGATCTGGGAATTATCAGAAGATGTAACCAATGCCAATTCGCTGGTTTCCGCTATTTACGGTGTACTTGGAGGAACTACTCTTCCTGTAAACCAAGCTCCTGTTGTTAGTTTGACTTCTCCGGCTGCGGGTGCATCCGTTGCAGCTCCCGGAACATTTACACTGACCGCTACAGCTACAGATGCAGACGGCAGCATAGCGAAAGTAGAGTTTTATAATGGAGCTATACTTTTATTCACAGACAATACATCACCCTTTTCTTATTCGTGGGCAAATGTATCGGCAGGTTCTTATACCTTGACAGCGAAAGCGACGGATAACCTGGGATCAGTTAGTACTTCCGCATCAAGAACAGTTACCGTAACTACTACCACACCTGTTAACCAATTGCCTGTTGTAAGTCTTACTTCTCCAACGAACGGCGCATCTGCTATAGCTCCTGCTTCCTATACGTTGACTGCTTCGGCTACGGATGCAGACGGCAGCATTGCGAAAGTGGAATTTTATAATGGCAGTACACTTTTATTTACAGACAATGCAGCTCCTTTTTCTTATAGCTGGACAACTGTTGCAGCAGGTTCCTATACCTTAACCGCAAAGGCAACAGATAATTCAGGTGCATCGGCTACTTCTTCTGCAGTGATTGTTTCATCTACTTCCTCATCGGGTAATCAGGCTCCCTCTGTTAAAATTACGGCACCTGTAAATAACGGAACGTACAATTCACCTGCAGCCGTTACGATCATGGTAGATGCTGCAGATTCAGATGGCAGTATTGCAAAGGTTGATTTCTATAACGGCACTACTTTGATTGGTACAGATAATACTTCTCCTTATTATATCGTGTGGTCCAATGTTGGCGGTGGGACTTATCCTGTTACCGCTGTAGCAACAGATAATGGTGGATTAACAAAAACTTCTGCGGTAGTTAATGTAGTGGTGTATGGTGCAGTTACGACACCTACAAACCAAGCCCCGGTTGTGAGTCTGACTTCCCCTGCAAACGGCGCATCGTCTGCAGCTCCTGGTTCATTTAATCTGACGGCTTCTGCAACAGACAGCGATGGCAGTATTGCTAAAGTGGAATTTTATAATGGCAGTATCTTATTGTTTACAGATAACATAGCACCTTACGCTTACTCTTGGACAAATGTAGGAGCAGGCTCCTATGGTTTAACTGTGAAAGCGACAGACAACCAAGGATTGGCAAGCAGCTCTGCTATGGTCACGGTTACTGTTACAACAGCAGCACCGGTCAATCAATCTCCTTCGGTAAGTCTTACTGCTCCAACAAACGGAACGTCAACGACTGCTCCAGGCACATTTAGTTTGACAGCGACGGCAGCGGATGCAGACGGTAGTATTGCTAAAGTTGAATTTTATAATGGTGCGATCTTATTATTTACTGATAATGCTGCGCCTTATGCCTATTCCTGGATAAATGTTGCAGTAGGCTCCTATACACTTACTGCAAAAGCAACAGATAATGCTGGGGCAATAACAGTGTCTACAGCTGTAGCCGTTTCAGTTGTTGCGGTCGGCGGGGCTTGCACAGCGCCGGTATGGGATGCTTCCATCGCTTATGTAGGTGGAAATATTGTACAGTATGGCGGCATTAAATACAAGGCAAATTGGTGGACACGCGGTGACAGGCCAGACCTTAATAATGGTGTCTACGGTACAGGTATGGTATGGACAAGTCAAGGTGGATGCAATGCAAGAGAGGGTTATAGTACAATAGCTGATGCAACATCCGAAACACAAACGATTATGCTTGCTCCCAATCCTGTAGAGCACGCGGCGCTTCTAACATTGAATTTAGTAGAAGATGATCAGGTAGAACTTTATATCGTGGATGTTACCGGTAATATTCTGCATACATTATTTGCAGGAAATATTTCTTATGGTACTCACACATTCTCTTTGAATTCAGCATCTCTAGCACCAGGCATTTATCATGTGATGATGAAAGGAGAGAAAGGAAATGTCAGTTTGAATTTTATAAAGCAATAACCTTAATAGAACAATAAAAAAAGGGAAGCCATTGGCTTCCCTTTTTTATGATAAAGCAAATTCGCGAAGGCTGGTTTTACTACAGATTGACATTAGGCTAACCTGGTGTGTGGTAGGATAAAATATTTTTTTAAATATAACACTATCATAATCATTATCTCCCGTCTCTTAAAAGTAGGTGTTCAAACTTTATTAGTTTGTTAACAAAGCTCGATTACTAATTTTGTGATACACATAATTAATTTTTCTATTATGAAATTTTTAATCTGGTTTTCCGCATTCGTTTGTATAGTTGCAGGTTCTACTGTAAAAGCTCAAAGTACTTCCGTTCTATTAGACAGTTTGTCTTTTATCATGGCCAATGTCCAAGACAGCTATGATGCTAGTCCTTATCCTGAGGGACATCCTCAATACAAGGAACCTCGTGTAGATGTCATCATTACTTTTAAGATCACAAATGTAGATAGTCTCAAACAAGTCAATGTGGTATTCGAAAAAGAAAAAGACAAAAAAAACTTCAAAGTAATTCAATTGCAATATGTAGTGGCTGATGGCAAATCATACCTTACCGCTGGCAATCATTTTTATCCTATACAAAATGGCAAAGCCATCATCAGAGAGCAGGTCAACGCAGAATTGATGCGTGCCAGGCATCGAATGATTGGAAAGAAAATTCCGGGCGGTGGTACGACCTATTATGTATATGATAAGTTAGATCGTTTGATTTTGGAGCAACAAAGCAGCTAAATTACATACCGAAAGAATTGAAATGATTAATAACGCTTTGAAATCATTAAAATAGAAAATGGGAATAGAAAAACTTAAAGAAGCTTTTGCTTTAGAAAATGTAGCTATAGCACTGCCTGCAAATAATGAAGAAATTATATTCTTTGAGAAAAAGAATAGAGTGCTACTTCCAAAAGATTTAGAAACATATTTCAAAAATATAAATGGTACTAATGAAGAGTATGATAATCGGTTATTTCAGTTTTACTCTTTAACTCAATTTAAAAGTATTGACGAAGGATTAAAAAACTGGACAGGTCTTCCAGATTATAGTGGCATTGTAAATGTTCTTAAAGGATCTGATAGATATTTTGTATTCGCTGATTACGCTTTTCATATGTTTTCTTATGCAATTCACTTAAGTAAAGATATTGAAAATGATGAAAATAAAATATTAGTTATATGTGGTGATAAGTATAAAAAAATAGCAAACTCATTCTCAGAATTCATTATATTATATTTAAACAATTCAATTGAACTTCAATTAAATGAAAAATGAAGTTAAGAGGAAGGTTTCTTGAATTAATATATTTCATGCAAAAAATAAAAAATAGCACCCCAAATGTGGCATGTCTTAGCTAAGCCTTCTATCGAAGTATATAACGATTATTTTATAGTAGGTAATAAAATCTTTTATAACAAAGAAATTGAAAAAGTGTTATTCTTAAAAGGAAAGACTAAGTGGTGGTTTTATGCTATGATTGTTATATTAATCTTTCTAACTTTTTCCTATGAGCCAGGAGTAACTAGTGGAACTAATGAGTTCAATATTTATTTTAAGGAGAAATCAAAAAAGAGTATAACAATAAGGGTAAAAGATTCTGCCAATGAAATTAATGATATTGTTGATTCAATAAATAGCAGATTGAATCTAGATTCAACTAATAGTTAAATTATTTATCTGAGCATAGTCTTAATAAGCATCTTTCTCATGGCTTTATGAAGACGTATCGTTAAAAAAATAGTGCTCTTCTTCTTTGAAGAACGCTATTATAAGAATATGAAAAAATATCAAATATACTATTTCATAAAAAAGAAGAAAATCCATTTTACTCTAAACTAAAGAAGATACTTTCCGATTATAATATAGAAGATGAAATTGTGACGGCTTTTTATTTAGGGGATTTGCTTATGATGAAAATCTTGTGAAAGAATTGGAAATGGAAATCTGTAATAAAGTTTAGATTTATTTTTTAGAAAAAATTCACACAATACACAGTTTGATAATATTGAATTGTATTGGATAAAAGATAAATCAAATAATAGTAAAATTCTTATTGTATTAGATCGCGTTGAAATATTTCAAAAAGAAGAATTAATCACCTCGTTAGAGTGGAATGATAGTGTACCTAATACATTTTCTTTAAAAAAGATATATTCAAATGAAGAGACAATACTCTGTATCTGAATTTATAAGCGATAAATAGGAAGTACAAACAGGAAAATATATTCAGTATAATCATAAAGGAGTTATACGAGATGAAAAATAAATTTTTAATAATGTTTTATGTGTATTCAATTAGCCTTTGCTATTCTTGTGTATCTGCAAAGAATAATCCTGTAAAACTGATCGAATCAAAATATCCACAAATTTTTGAAATTTTGGATAAAATTTATCGGTCAAATGAGAAACAGTATGACTGGGATAAGACAGTATTTGTTTTAAATATAAACAAAGTCAATGATGATATTAACCTTCGAATAACTGTGGTTTACAAGCAAGATTTTAGGGGGTCACTGAGAGATAGAAAGGATAAAGTTTATGGGTATTTTGAATTCAATAAATACCCCGTACTTGTTTTTGGAGATGGGGCAAGTGATTTATTTTCTAAAACTGATAAGGCAATGGAGTTTGATTGGTTTAGGCAGTTGCCTCCTCAAAAAAAAGCTAGTGATAATGAGATCCAAGAACCACCTGGTATTTTTGAACCAGAAGTATGGCTCTATAAATTTAAAAATGGGAAGTTTGAGTTTAGTAAAAAAGGTTATTATGACATTTTAGATTAATTAGTTTTAATCATTTACTAGGCAATAGGTTAATTCAAAATTGTAATGCTTGTAAGTATGACACAATGAAAAAAGGAGGGAGATTAATATTGACGCTCATTATTCTATTGCTTGCTGATTATTCTTTCGGACAAACAGATTTCTCAAACAAAGAATATTGGAGAAAGAAAATCATCAGTGATACCAGTTTGACTGTCATAAGGCATGCATTGGAGAAAAACGATTATACAGTTGGCTTTGATACTTCTATGATTCCAAAGGATTTGGCGCCGATCCTTAGTAAATGGGCAGAAGAACAATTCATTCTAGCGAATCCTGGAGATCTGTTTAATGCTACTGACGTGATAGATGATGCATCATTGCCTAGCAGAAGGTTGATTGCAGTTTATTCAAATGAAAATCATACGTTCATTACGTATGAGCATGGAGGAACGGGTTTTCATAAACATATCATCTGGTGCAAAACAGATCATAATGAAATCACCGACCTTTGGATCTGCAATTATTTGGGAAGCATCAACGGTAAAATTCAATTGGTAGAATTTCTTAATAAATTTAAGCGTGCTGTTACATTAAAAAATGGAAGAACCGTACGAAATAGTTACGTGTGTTTTTGAAATACCAACTGTAGCAACAAAATCCTTTACCAGTAATTTCTCTATAATTTAAAATTGATCGTTCAATTTCATAATCTTTTTATCATGAAAAATAAATACAATTTTTATACTTTTATTTTTATCATTGTTTTAGTTTATCAGCTAAGCGAAGTGAAGCACAAGGAACAGCCAATTCACCTTTGAAGATCATCGCACCTTCTCCAACGGCCGCATCTTTAGGAGATTTTGGTAAAGTACCTGTAAGCTATTATACAGGTACAGCTAATGTTACAGTTCCACTATACGACATAAAAACAAACAATCATAAATTAAGCATCAATTTGCAATATGCTTCTTCGGGTCTTAAACCGGGTGAGGATGCAGGCTGGGCTGGCTTAGGATGGTCACTTAAAGTAGGTGGAGTTATTACGCATGTGGTAAGAGGGAACCCTGATCTTAATAATGGTATAAAAGGTTATTATTACCCGGATGCAATACCGCCAAATGATGCTAGTAATTATTATAACTTATCGAGTCCAAGCTATAATCTTGACGTTGATAAATTCAATGATATGATTACAGGCTATGTTGATGGAGAACCTGATATCTTTTATTATAATTTTGCCGGTCAGTCAGGTAAATTTGTAATGGGAAAACCTGCTTATCCTACAGCAGGCGTTAAGTATGAAGCCAGCAGAACTAATCTAGATATTTATTACGACGAAAGCGTATTTGCTCATGAAGGCTGGATCATTACAGATGGGAATGGTTA